>DAOTUB010000243.1:0-48734 GCA_034437455.1 Anaerolineae bacterium
TTTTTCTCCAGACTGTATCTTTTCAATAAAACGGGGCTATGTAGCCGAGGTTTCCATACCTCGCGGGCCTGCGCGCTATGGAAAGCGCGGCTACGTCGAAAGCTCCCCAGACTTTTGAATTATACCCCAGGAACAACATTCTCGTCGCTTTTCGCACGAATACGCACGTTTGTTTCTTGCATCGCGCAAAATCGCGCAAAAACAGATTGACGAATCGCGCATCCTGTGGTAAACTAGCGAACATGAGCCAGCATACATCACCCACCCTGACCACCGAACGGCGCGCCGCCATCGCCAAGATCGTGACCCAGAGCGGCGCTGCTCGCGCCGCAGACATGGCAGCGCGCTTTGACGTGAACCCGGCCACCATCCGGCGTGACTTGCAGACGCTGGAAGAGCAGGGAAAGATACAACGCGTGCATGGCGGAGCCGTGGCCGTCGAAAAGGCCGCGCCAGAGAGCGCCCCCGCCCCACCCAGCGATCAAGAAGCGCGGATCGGGCAGGTCGTGGCCGAGATGATCGCCGACGGCGAAACCGTCTTTCTGGGTCCGGGAAGGCTCCCGCTGGCCGTAGCGCGCTGTTTGGCCGGGCGCTCGCGACTGACCATCATCACCAACGGGCTGGAGATCGCCCACTGGGTCGCCGCCAACACGCCCCATACCCTGATCGTCACCGGCGGCCAGGCCGAGGGGCGCGATCTGGGGCTGGTGGGCCAACTGGCAAAAGCTACGCTCTCCAACCTGCGAGCCGCCTACGTGATCCTGGAACTGGATGGCATCAGTGCCGTGGGCGGCTTGACCGACGACGATCTACCACAGGCAGAGATCGTGCGCTCGTCGCTCGAGATCGGCTCCCAGGTCATTGTCACGGCGCAGGCCGAACGAGTGGGGCAGGCGGCGGCGGTCTACATCGCGCCCATTTCCGACGCGGACGTCATCGTCACGGCCCGCGAGGCCCCCTCGCCGTTCCTGTGGGACCTGAGCGAGTCGGGCGTGCGGGTGATCCTGGCATAGTCTGTAATCGTACCTTCTCAAAAAGTCGAGGGATGTAGCCGAGGTTTCCATACCTCGCCAAACTAGCGCGCTATGGAAAGCGCGACTACTCCGAATTATTGAGAAGATACCTGTAATCGTACTATCTATAATGTAAAGCGGATCGTACCTTCTCAAAAAGTCGAGGGATGTAGCCGAGGTTTCCATACCTCGCCAAGCTAGCGCGCTATGGAAAGCGCGACTACTCCGAATTATTGAGAAGATACCTGTAATCGTACTATCTATAATGTAAAAAGGAGCAAGAGTAAATGGCAAGCGTAACGTATGAGCACGTGACTAAACGGTTCGGCGACGTCGTCGCCGTCAATGACCTCGACATCGAAATCCCTGACAAGGAGTTTTTGGTCTTTGTCGGCCCTTCGGGCTGCGGCAAGACCACCTCGCTGCGCCTATTGGCCGGCCTGGAAGAAGTCACCGCAGGCGACATCTACATCGGCGACCGGCTGGTCAACGATGTGCCGCCCAAAGATCGGGACATCGCGATGGTCTTTCAATCCTACGCCCTCTACCCCCACATGTCGGTCTTTGACAACATGGCCTTTGGCCTCAAACTGCGCAAGACCCCCCGGAACGAGATCGAACGGCGCGTTCACGAGGCGGCCACGCTGCTGGAGATCGAAGAGCTGTTGGACCGCAAACCGAAGCAACTATCCGGCGGCCAGCGACAGCGCGTGGCGGTGGGCCGCGCCATCGTGCGCGAACCGTACGTCTTTTTGATGGACGAGCCGCTCTCTAACCTGGACGCCAAACTGCGCGTGAGCGCCCGCGCCACGCTCAGCAAACTCCACCAGCGGCTGGGGACGACCTTCATCTACGTGACCCACGACCAGATCGAGGCCATGACGATGGGGACGCGCATCGCGGTGATGAACGACGGCATCTTGCAGCAGGTGGACAGCCCAAAGGTGCTCTACGATACCCCGGTCAATCGCTTCGTCGCCGGTTTTATCGGCAGCCCGGCGATGAATTTCCTGGATGGCACGTTGGGGACGCGGGACGACAAGATCGCCGTGGACTGTGGAGATTTCATCCTGGATATCCCGGCGAGCAAAGCGGATCTCTACCGGCAGTATCTGGGCCAGGAGATCACCTTTGGCCTCCGTCCCGAGGACGCTCACGACCCCGAATATGCCCCGCCGGGTATCGACAGCTCGATGGTGGAGGCGAGCGTGGACGTCACCGAGTTGATGGGGAACGAGGTCATCGCCTATCTGGTGACAGAGCACACCCAGTTCCTGGGCCGCTTCGACCCACGAACAAGCGCGCGGGTCGGCCAGACGATGCAGGTCGCCTTCAACATGGATCGGATGCACATCTTTGAGAAGCAGACGGGCGTGGCGATTCGATAAGAAACCGAACATATCAAAGTGCAACGCACGTGTTAAGTGCGTTGCACTTGATATCATTCGGCGTCTTTTCGCAGCCTCAGCACCCTGTACACGACCACCGGCTTTGCCTTGCCCTTCACCATCATCGGCTCGAGCGCATCAACGACAGCGACGTCCTGGATCGCTTCAAAGGTCGCCTGATTGATGAGGATCGCGCCGGGCGGCGCTTTGCCCTCGAGCCGGGCCGCCAGGTTCACCGTGTCGCCAATGGCGGTATAGTCCAGCCGCCGCTTTGAGCCGATGTGGCCCACCACCGCCGGGCCGGTGGCGATGCCGATCCCATAGACCAGCTTTTGCGTCCCGCCGCGCTGGCGGCTGACCTCGGCGGCGGTTCGCTGCATCCCCAGGGCCGTTCGCACGGCCCGCTCGGCGTGATCCGGCTGTTCAAGCGGCGCGCCAAAGAGGACCATCATGCCGTCGCCGGTGTATTTGTCGAGCGTGCCCTCTTGCTTGAAAACCTCCTCCTCCATACTGTCGAGGTATTGGTTGAGCACCTCCACCACCTCCGATGGCGGCGACTGTTCCGAGATGGTGGTAAAGCCACGGATGTCGGCAAAGAGCACGCTGATCTCCATCTGTTGGCCGCCCGGCTGGATCAAGTCGGGGTCCTCCAGCGCGGCGCTCACGATCATGTCCCGCACCTCGGACGATACAAACCGGCCAAAGGTGTCGCTCACCTGGCGGCGCTCCCCCTGCTCGCTAGTGAAGCGGGCGGCCATCACCACCGCATAGTTGATGAAAATGGTGGCATACGGAAACAACACGTTGGGCAGACGCCCGGCGTTGAACTGGACGCCGGTAAAGACAAAGTACCCCAAAGCCAACAGCAGGGTAAAGACGATGCCCGCCACCGCCCCTAGCTGCGACAGCACCACTGCCGACACCAATGCCAACAGCGTCACCGTGCCCACCGTCTCCACCTTGCTCTGTTGCGCCAGCGAGCGGTGATGGAGCAAGGTGTGGATCGAATTCGCCAGGAACTCGACCCCCGCCATGCGCTCGGACGAGACGGGGACGCGGTGCAGGTCCATCTCGGTCAGCGAGTTCATCATACCCACCAGAACGATCTTGCCCTCAAATGCAGCCGCGGGTACTCGATCCTCGATCACGTCTACGAATGAATACGAGGGAAAGGTGTTGGGCCGCCCGACAAAGTCGACGAGCATCGCGCCGTTGGCTTCGGTGCGAACCTCGAACTTGATCTCTGTATCGTCCCCAATGATCACACGATCCTCTACCAAAGAGACTGGAGCATCTCCCAGGTCCAGGTATTGCTGCAAGATTCGCAGACTGAACGTCTCCCAAGTCTCACTGCCAGGAGTATTGATCAACAGAGGCACCCGGCGGAGTGTCCCATCTCCATCCAGAACCACCTTCACCGGCCCAATGTCCGCCGCTACGTTTACCAAAGATGGAAGCGGTTGAATGATTTGACCAATGGAATAAAGTTCGCCAGGCGCATCAGGCCCAAGCACCTCTATGGCCTCCAATGGCATGATGACGTTGCCTGCTTGGCGGGTAGCCTCCAGCAGCGCGGGCATATCGGGGTCGCTCTCAAGAGCCGGATTAGACAGCAGCACGTCGAAACCAATGACCTTTGCCCCTTTGAGGCGCTCAAAGGCCTGCGCGTAATGCGCAAGCGATAAAAAGGGCCACTCTCCACCCAGTTGCTGTTGAGTTTTCTCGTCAATGGCCACAATGAGAATATCGTCGCCGGGATCGCCCTCGGTCTGGTACAGATAATCCGCGGCGCTTTCCTGCATCGAGGCGAACAACCCCGCCCACAATGCCAGAGAGATGAGTGCCGCCACAGCCAGACCGACCAAAGCCGCCTGTCCCAACCGTCGCTGCCGTCGAGTGAGATGCCATCTTTTGACGTTCTGTGTTCCGAATCGCATGAGGACCTCCCAGGGATCGCCGCCCTACGTCGCTCATCCATTTTATCACACAGCCAGCGACGTGGCAACAATGATTACAAGTTTCTTGACAACCGCATCCCCGAAGGATATAATGAATTCAGATCCATCGGCTACCGCTATATCCAAATGGAGGTGAACTTGTGGCCACGGACAACAATTCTCATGCGACTACATTCTCCTTCACCAGAGAGGCTCTTGAAGCACGTCTCCGATCCTCGGTTGCATGGTTGAAGCAAACCCCTCTCTTTTGCACTCAGCGCCGCGCCATCATCACCTTACTGCTTGGCATCCCTCTCTTCCTCTGCCTGGGATCCTGGCTCCTGGGCTTGATCCGCGTTTCCGATGTCGCCCGCCTGTCGGAGTTGAAGGGACTGGTGCATACCCGTCACGATGACGAAACCCAGTGGGAACCAGCGCACCTGAATCAGATGCTTGGGCGCGAACATTGGGTGCGGACCGGCGCCGGCTCTGGCGCTACATTGCTCTTTTTCGACGTCTCCACCGTTGATCTGGAGGAGGAAACCGAGGTCAGCATCGCCCAGATCTCCAAGCGGCGCAGCGGCAACGGCGTCGACGTGGTGCTCAAGGTGTGGCTGGGAGAGACGGCCGTGCGCGCCGTGCGCTTTCTCGATCCCTCGTCGAGTTTCCGCGTGGATACGCCCACCGCCTCGACAGTGGTGCGGGGCGCTCGCTTCAACGTGCAGGTCGCCGACGATGGCTCCACTCAAATCGATCTGGAGACAGGCAACGCCGAGGTAGAGGTCAACGGCCAGGTCGTCGAGCTGGCGATGGGTCAGCGCATCACGTTGGAACCTGACGGCCTTTACGAGGTAGAGCAGGTGTTTGAGCCTGACGCTCAACCCGTGATCAACAAGGTCAACGCGGCCCTGGCCGCTCCCGGCGACGAATTCCGACTCGAATTGACCGAGAATGAGGTGAACCAGTTCCTGGCCGCCATGAGCCAGGACCCCGACTTTGCCCTCCACGACACCCAGATCTGGTTTGTGGACGGTGAGGCGCGCGTGGCGACGCTGGTAGTCGATCCCATCCGCTTCGACCTGAGCGCGGCGCTCGACGTCCAGGTGGAGGACGGCGAGATCAAACCTCAGATGAAGACCATGGCCGCGGGCGTGATCTTGCCGGTGCCCGTCTCTCTGCTCAATCCGGCGCTCGATCAGGTGCTCAGTCAGCAGGAAGCATACCTGACCCAAGCATACGACCTCATCCAGTTCAGCGACGTTCAGTTCAAGGACGAGAACATCGTCGTCGTCGGCCAAAAGTGACCCGACGCGCCTATCAGCCAGAAAGCGTGCAGGGCGCACCGAGAGATCGGTGCGCCCTGTTTTCTGTTAGAACACTGCGCCTTAGACCAATAATTTCACATTGTCGAGCCGATCTGCCGACAGGAGCCCCACGTCGGTGTCGCGCAACATCAAGTTCACCAGCCGCTCAGCGGCCACAAAAGCCCAGGTCAGCCCCCGGCCCCCAAAACCGACCGCAAAATAGACCCGCGGCAGGTGAGGCAACGCGCCCACCAGCGGTAAATTATCGGACGTGAACCCCATGACGCCCGACCAACGGGTCACGTGGCGCGGGTCCACCTCGGGGAAATGGCGCGAGGCCAGGCGAATCAGACCTTCCTGCACCACGTCGTCCAGATCAGTTTCCTGGTTCGAGGCGGAGCGACGCCGCCAGGCGCCCAGCAGCAAGCGACGATCGGGCAACTGGCGGCAGTATTCGTACCCATAGTCGGCGTAGCAAGGGCGCTCCAGCACCGTACCATTCAGCGGCTCGGTGGCGAAAACGAGGCTGCGGATGGGGGCGACCTTGTCCGCAAAGTAGGCATCGATCAGTGGGGCGTACCCGTTGACCGCCAGCACGACCGCGCTACAGAGCACGGTGCGCCCTCGCGCCCAGACGCGCACGTAATCACCCGCCGGCTCCAACTTGTGAACCTCGGTCTCCTCGTGGACGATCACGTCATCAGCCGCCAGCAGCGACCGGGCCAGCGCGGCCCCATCCACCGTCGCGTCGTTGGGCTGGCGCAGCGCAGCACGGAAACCGCGCTCCAGGGGATCGGTGGAGCTGAACCAGGCGTCAAAGCCGTCCTCGCGCAACAACTCGGCCGATTCTTTCAGCGCGTCCACCTCGGCGTCCTCGACGGCCAACGCCAGGCTGCCGGTCTGTTCGACGGGAACCCTCAGCCGCCTGGCGGTCTCGATCAACCGTTCCCGTCCCTCGGCGGTGAGCGACCAGATCTCCCGCGCCTTCTGGCGGCCATAGGCGGAGACGGCCCAATTGTAATGGGCCGCCAGACCGGTGAGCGCCATCCCGGCGCTGCGCCCGGTCGCGCCGCCCGCCACACTTTGAGCCTCAAGCACAGCCGTCTCGAACCCCTCACGAGTCAAGCGCGCCGCCGCCGCCGCGCCCACCAACCCTGCCCCAACGACGACGATGTCGCAAGCGTCATCTCGTTTTTGCCCTTGTCCGGTCCACATGTTTGTCTCCTGTCAGGTTGGCTCTTTAGAAGCAGGAGTTACGCAGTCAATAGCGAGCCCGTCGGTTGAGTAGCAGCGAAGCGAAGCTTCGCGCGTATCGAAACCAGGGCGAGCGGTGCTTGTAAGGCTCGTTCTTGGCTTCGATACGTCGTTTCACTCCTACTCAGCCGGCGAACTGCGTAACTCCTGAGAAGAATAGATTGGCAACCAATGTACCGGTTTCCCAATTTACCCATCCAAAGAGCGTACCAACATATTTTACCCCGAACTGGCTTCTTGCGCCACTGCGGTCAGAACGTGGTAACGCCCGTCGGCATAAGCGGTGGCGACGTTGCCAAAGGTCTCGCGGATGAGATCATCGTAACGCAGAAAGCGATTGGCGACGAGAAAGAGACGTCCGCTAGCGCCAAACACTCGCGCCGCGTCGCGCACGAACTGGCGAGCCACCTCGTAATCCACTCCCAGGCCCTGGTAGAAGGGCGGGTTGGCGACGACCACGTCGAAGCGGCGTTTCCGGATCGCGGACCAACAATCAGAGAGCTGTACCTCAGCGTTGGCGACAAAGTGGCGCGGACTTTCCAGTCCGCCGCTTGGACAGGCTGAAAGGCCTGTCCCACACAAGTTCGCCTCCAGCGTGCGGCGGGCGGATTCGACGGCACGCACGTCGGCGTCTACGAGCGTGACCTGGCCGCCACTCGCGCGGCGAGCGGCCGCCAACCCGGCCAATCCCGTCCCGCAGCCCAGGTCGAGCACGCGGTCGCCCGGCTCGACGTCGGCTACCTCCAGCAGCGCCGCCGTACCCGGATTGAGCGCATCCCACGACCAGGCGCCGGGCTTGCCTACGACGACGATCTCGTGACCGCGCGCTTGGGCGGCGAACTCGCGGAAGGTGTAATAGCCAGTCACGTTACTCCCGCAATCTTCCGCAGTTCAGATCTGCGCCAATTGTTCCTCTACCCAGGCCAGCACGCAGGTAGCAATATCTAAAGCAAGGCGCGCTTCCTCCTGGGTGACAGGCTCCCAGGCGCCTGGGTAGCGCGTCTGGACTGCATACTGGGTGAGAACAAAAGCCTCATCCACATCGGCCGGCACGACGATTCCCGATGCCTGGAGCAGATCGAGGAGCATCTCAATCACGTGGGTACGGGGAAAGGGAATATCCTGCTGGAGCAAAAGCGCCTTGAGAGCCTTTTCTGCGCATTGCTGGGTATGGAAGCAGGCATCCTCCAGCAGCACGTCGGGAGATCTCAAGGCAATGTCGGCCAACGCCAGATCGGAACGCGCCCGCTCCAGCCAGGCTTGGGGAGATTCAGGGGGAGGATGAACGTTCATACAACACCTTTCCCTCTCGCAGCGCCGGCTCGTAGACCAGACCCCTCGTGTCGCGATACTGCGCGACCTGCTCCGGCGTGGCAACGATGACGTCTATCGGAACCAACAAACCCCGCAAAGCGCGACGAATGCGGGTACTCTCTTGCCGGGTGTGGGCGACATCCCTGACAATGACGAGCAAATCCAGGTCGCTATCGGGGCCAGCCCCACCCCGCACGTGGGAACCAAACAGGATGATTTTTTCCGGTGTAGTGGCCGTTCGGATCCGGCGCGTGACTTTTTCCAACAACCTGTCCACTTCATCTGTCATGTTCGCCTCCCTGTTCCGCTTCCACAACGCGATAATCGATCAAGGCGATGTCCAGCGCCTCGATTCGCTGCTGCAGCCGGGGATCGCCGAGCGCCTGGTAATCCTGGAGCCGCCAACCCTCCGTCCCGGGATGGCAGAGGATCTCGGTGATTCCCTCCGGCAGCCGCTCCAACATATCCAGCAGATACTCTGCGGTGCGGTGGCCGTCCTGGGTGAAGGAGGACTCGAAATAATTGGGCCGGGCCAGCCCGCGTCGCTCCAGCATCTCCTGGTACCGGCGTCCCCACCGCAGGATCAGCCAGACAGGGAACCCGCCATAGTGGGCCGAAAGCTCCGGCGCTTTCCGCTCGAGCGCGTCGTCGAAGGGCATGCGCAGCGGGATGCGGCCGTACGTCTCTGCCAATTCCACGCTCAAGCGGAACCAGGCGGGGAACACGTAGGGATAATGACAGTGCAGGTCGAGGTGAGACGGTGGATGGCCGGTATCGGCGACGAATGTCTCAATCTGGGCCTGCCACTCGGCCTTGAGCTGGGGGAGGGAGAGGAAAGGATAACGGATCAAGAGCGACCAGCCGTCGCGGAAGCGACCCTGGCGGTCCACCAGCGTGGGCACTTCCTGGGGTGGCAGCACCGGCTTTCCCTCGTTCATCACCAGGTGGACCCCCACGCCCCACTCTGGACGGTCCCGCAAATAAGCGGCGGCTTGGGGCCAATCGGGCTGGTTGACCATCGCGCTGGCGCTGGTGACGATTCCGCGCTCAAAGAGATCCGTAATCGCCTCCACCGTGCCAGCGGGGTAGCCCAGGTCGTCGGCGTTGATGATCAAGTAGCGGGTCATGGCTCACTCAATACTCGTCAATACTCGTAGCAACTGCCGCCGATAAACTCGCGCAGAAGCGAGTCGGGCGGGATGGCGGAATCGTCCTCCACCGGCGTGATGGCGCTCAGAAGACGATGCACGCGCTCGGCGCGCATCAAGGCGTCGGTATGCAGCGGGTCGTCCTGGTACAGCTCCACCCATTTTTCAAAGCGGGCGAACAGCCTGGCCCGCATGATGGGAAGCTCATAAGGCAGGCCGCTGTTGACGATATAGTCGGTCGTGTTGACGTAGGGGATGATGTTGCGCAGCTCGCTCGAGCGGACATAGTGCCAGTGCTCCAACGTCTGCTGGGGATCGTAGGCGCGGTGGATGGCGTCGCGCACCATACGGCGCATCAATCGCAGGTCGGTCCAGCGCACAAATCTCCCATCGGGGCCTTTCATCTGAAGCAGCGGCTCGATGTAGAGCTTGAACGTGATCTCGTCATCAATACCCTGCATCATGTCCGGGAAAAGACCGTGCAGGCTGTCAATCAGGATGACCTCATTCTGCTTGACCCGCATCGGGATGTGGTCCTCGTGCCGCTTGCCGGTCTTGAAATCGTAGAAAGGAATCAGCACCTCCTCCCCGGCGATCAATCGCTTCAGGTGCTCGTTGATCATCTCCAGGTCGAGGGCCTGCGGCGTCTCGAAATCATAATCGCCAAACTCGTCCTTGGGGTGAAGTTCCAGGTCGAAAAAGTAATTATCCACGGTGAGCGGTGTCAGGCTGAGGCCCATCTTGCTCAGCAAGTGACTGAGCTTGGTCGTCGTGGTCGTCTTGCCAGAGGAAGACGGCCCGGCGATGATGACGATCTTGACGGTATCGCGGCGCTCCCGAATGACCTCTGACGCGGTGGTGATGTCCTCGTTGTAGGCCCGGTCGGTCTCTCGCACGATCTCGGCGAACCCTCCACGCGCGATGCGCGTGTTCAAGCGCTCGAAGGTGTAGAGGTTGTGATCCACAGCCCAGTCGAGCACCTCCCAGATCTTGCGCCAGGGGATGTTCTCGTAGGGGCGCGCCGAACGCTCGGCCCGCTCTCGGCGACGGCGGGCCCGCTCCTCGCGGTAGAGAATATAGTGCTTGGCCGTCCTGGCGTGGCCGTTCTCGATCAGCACTTTTTCGACGACGTCCTGGATCTCTTCGACGGTGGGGCATCGTCCCGTAGGAGCCGACGCCCCTACGGGAGGTTGTCCGGAGGGCGTCGTCTCCTCCAACATCGCCACGACCTGATCGGCCAGATCCTCGGCGGTGGAGCGATCGCGCCCGCCCACGGCCACCGCCGCCCGGTAGATGGCGTTGACGATGCGCTCTTTGTTGAAAGGAACGATCGCGCCCGTCCGTTTGATCACGCGCCTGATCTTGCTCATAGCCTCCTCCTCATCCCACTGCCTACCTCCGAAGCGCCTCCCAGCCCGGCCTGGCGACCAGCAGCAAGAGCAGCGTCATGCTCACCGCCGAGGTCAGGCACCAGGCACACGTCGCGCCGATGACGAAAGGCTCCAGAAAGGTCAAATAGAGCGAGAACAACGTGCCGAAAAGCGTCAGCCCCAAAAACGCTATCGGCGCCAGTTTCGCCGCCTGCCAGCGTCCCAATCGCTGCCAGGTCCACACGGCCAGGATGACGAGGTACCCCACCACCCCAAACACCGCGATCGGGATCAGCCCAAAAAGCCGGGCGTACTTGCTCTGCTGGACGGCGATGCAATCGCCCACCGGCCCGCACACAGGCTCGATCGGGGTGGTCTCCACGTAGGCCAGATAGCCCGCCACGATCAGGCCGAGCAGACAGAAAACGAGAACAGCCCAATCTCGCTCGGTCGGGGCGTTCGTCGGCTCGACCCTGGAGCGCCGATCTCTGCGCGACCTGCCTCGCCTGGGCCGGCGCAGGATGCTGCGCTGGTGCTCGCTCAGAGCCAGCCACGCGCGCCGCACGCGCAGGCCATCCACCGCCACGTACACCACGGCCAACACCATCCCGAACAGCACGGCGATGGATATGGCATTCCCCGGCATATCGGCGGCAATGCGCTCGGACAGCGGGCGTGGAGCGACGGTCAGAAACAGAGAGGGCGTCATGTTCACGGGCCAATCCACACCGCCAGCGGCTAACCCCAGCTCGATTAACTGGGGGAACTGCTCGGAGATCTCTAGCGAGCCGACCAACACCACGTCACCGACAACCAGCGCCGGTACACCCCGACGATCGGGCGGGATCTGGAATTGCTCGATGGCCGCCTGGTAGAGCGCGCCTCCCTCCTCGGTAGACGTGTCGGCGTCGCCGATCTGCAACTGCTCTCCGTACCGCTCCATCAGCGGCGGCAGCACTTCTTCGATGACCTCGTTACAATGAGGGCAACCCGGCCGGTGGAACAGAATGGCGCGCACCACTCCCCCCCCATCGGCGAGGACCAATACGACAGACCAGACCGATAAGATCAAGAGCAGACAAACGACAAAGGACAACACGTACTTTCGATTCATGTCATTCCTCTTTGAAGATAGTGTCTCTACGATGGTTCCTCGCGCGCCACGCTATTATAACGTACCCGCCACTGAGGTCAAGCAATCCAAGCCCGCTCAATATAGGCCAGTGGGGGGCCAAATGGGCCTCCGGCTCCATAAGTAGAACGGCCTAGTCCGTAGGGGAGGACGACTATGATTCGAGAGGCGGTGGCTAGGTCTTTTTGGAGAAGCAAGTTTGGCATTTTACCCGATGACACAGCCCCGACGACATGGTATAGTGTGGGCACAAACGAGAAAGAGAGACTTTCTCGAAGAAACCCTAAAACAAGGAGGTGTGTGATGGAGAACATAATGTGGATGGTGAAAATGGGATTGCTCTACGGGCTGGAGATCTTTGTAGTCGCTGTGGTAGGGGTCACGATCATCGCAGGGCTGTACCAGCTCATTCGCAGCCGGGTTCGCGGCGTTGGCGAGCAGTTTTCCCACCCAACTGCGGCCCGGACGAACGGGTAATCGTTGACAGGCACAGAAAAGATAAACCGATAGAATATCAAGGAGGTGTGAGATGGAAAGCGTAATGATGACAGTCAAGTTCGGGTTGTTCTTCGCGATGGAGCTTTTCGTGGTCGGCGCAATGGGGATCGCCCTCATCCTGGGACTGGTTCAGATCGTCAAGAACGCGGTTCGCGAGTCCCGCCGCTTCGACGCCATCGCTCCCGAGACCAGCTCCGCGAGCGTCTGAACGAGATGATCCAACGAAAGAAACGGCAGACACAGACGCCCGGCGCCGCAAAAGGTAAAAGGGACCCGACACAGAGAGATCGGGTCCCTTTTCTTTGCTCCCCTTCCACGTACCGTTTTCCCCTCCCAAGGCTCAGACGGCAGCGACCAACCGCTCCAGCGCCGTCTTCGACGCCGCTTCCACCTCGTCGTGGATGCTTTGCCCGTGGCTATCCATCGTGACCACCACCGGGAAACCCTCGACGCGGATGACCCAGAAGGCCTCCGGCACGCCGAACTCGTCCTTCTTGTGGACCGCCACGACCTCCTTGACCGCGTCGGCGATGAGCGAGGCCGCCCCGCCGACGGCGTGAAAATAGGCCGCGCCGTGCTCCTGGCAGGCGCGCAGCGTCCCCGGCCCCATGCCGCCCTTGCCGATGACGCCACGCAGCCCAAAGTGGGCGATGACCTCCGGCTGGTAGACTTCCTCGCGGATCGAAGTAGTCGGACCGGCGGCGACGAACTCCCACCGACCCTTGTGGTCGGCACCATCCTGCTGCTGGCGGACCACTGGCCCGCAGTGGTAGATGGCGCTACCTTTGAGTAGGCGTCGCAATTCCTCGTACAACGCCCGCTCGCTTTCGGGAACGACGTCGGCGCGGATAAAGTTCTCGATCATGTACTTGTGGGCCGCGTCGCGCCCGGTGACCATCACGCCAGAGAGCCGGACAGTATCGCCGACGTGGAGGGCGCGAATGGCTTCTTCAGAAATGGGAATATTCAGATCATACATTGCCATAGGTGACTTGCTCCTTATCCTTCGGCTTGTTCTTTCCGCAGCCTCTCCTCAGCCCAGCGGACCACCGCCTCGGCCAGGGCGAGAGCTTCCTGGTATTCCTCGCGGCTGGTCGGCGGCGCGAGGCCAGGATAGCGCGTGAAAACGGCAAATCGTGTGAGCCGTTCGGCCTGTCTGATAAACTCGGGGATTTCGCGACCAATGCTTTCAAGCGACGTCAGCAACTCGGCAAGGTCGTGAACGTAAGGGAATGCTACATTGTGCTGGATTAAAAGAGCCTTGATCGCTTTCTCCGCAGCCTGTTGCGCATTAAAACATAGATCTTCCAGGTAAATACCTGGCCCTTCTGTCCTGGCTACCATCAGGTTGCTGCGGGCCCTGTTCAGCCACTCCCTGGGGTCCTCCGGGGGATAACGCTCAGGCACGATAGATCTCCCTGCCCTCTTGCAAAGCGGGGGCGATGACAAGACAGTGCGTGTTGCGGTATTGCTCCACCTGCTCCGGGGTGACGAGGATCACGTCTACCGCCTGTCCAACGCCGTGCAAATGCATGTAAATATCGCCGACAAGGCGGCTCTGATCGAATTCCCCGCTTTTGATCACCAACAGATCCACGTCGCTGTGGGGGCCCATATCGCCCCGAGCCGCCGAGCCAAACAGGATGATTTTCTCCGGTTGAGCTACCTGCACGATTCGCCGGATGATCTCTTCCAGAGTTTCTGGTTTAGATGCTGGATTTCTCTTGGAACGTCTCTCGTCTAGCTTGTCACTCAAAAGCGATCTCCTCCCCATACACGACCATCCGCGCCCGCCGGCAGGCCCAGCACATGTAGGCGATGCTCACAAAGTAACAGGCCGGCAGCCGGTGATAGGCGCCGATCTTGACGCCAAAGACGGTCGTCTTGCCGCCAAAGCCCATCGGCCCGATAGATAACTCGTTGCACTCACGCAGCAGCCGTTCCTCCAGCGTCGCCAGTTCCGGCAGCGGGTTGACGTCGCCCAACGGACGGAAGAGCTGCTCCTTGGCGTGGACGTAGCCGCTGCCCCGGTCGCCGCCGATAGCGATGCCCAACACCCCCGGCGCGCACCCCTTCCCCTGCGCTTGATAGACCGCTTCCAGCACCACCTTGCGCACACCATCCAGATCGCGCCCGGCCTTGAGCGTCACGTGAGGTAATTTGTATTGCGCGCACACGTTCTCGCTCCCGCCGCCCTTGAGGAGCAGATCTGCCTGCAAGCGATCCGCCTCCCATTCCTCAAAGTGGAAGGTAGGAAAACCCACGCCCAGGTTATTCGTACTGTTGCGCCCGGTGAGCGAGTCCACCGCGTTGGGCCGCAGGTAGGCCCGACTGGTGGCCTCGGCGACGGCCCGCTCGATCTGCCTCTGCAACTCGCGCGTGCTCACTCCCTGAGAATGATACACATAAAAAATGGGCGTGCCCGTGTCCTGGCAGATGGGGGTGGAGTTGGCGCGGGCCAGGGCCACGTTCTCCAGAATCGTCTCCAGCGCGCCAGCGGCGGCGGATCCTGGCTCCTCGCGGTCGCGGGCTGTTCGCAGCGCTGACTCCACGTCCGCCGGAAGATCGGTCGCCGCCCGGCGAACCAACTCGACAAATGACTCGATCAAATCATCCATGTTCACTCACCTTTATCCATTTACTCTGGACCGATAAACCAGCGACCCTCCACAAAAAACTGGCGGCGGCCTTCTATTTCCGTCGCCAACCACACTCGCTCGCGCCGGACGAAATCCCCGCTCACGGTCACGGCGATGCGTCCCAACTGCTCCCAGGCAGGGACGAACGCCTCGTAGGAAAAATACTTTGTCCCGCCATCGTAGGCGTCCACCAGGTAGATGCCGTCCTCGTCGTAGCCGACGGCGATGAAGGTGTGCTGCCACCTGACGATAACGGAAGTCACACCGTCCGAAGACACCCAGGTTTCCACGCCCGGCTGCTGCATATCGTAGGTGGCCCATACGATAACCGGCCGCCAGGCGGCCAACTCCGCCTTCAGGCTATCCAGGCTCCACTCTCGCCGGGCACGCGCGTCGAGTCCAAAGCTGCGCAACGTGGCAGCGACCGGCCCGGCATAGACGCCATAGCCCAGGGGCGGCATACTCCCGGCCGGCAAGTCCACGTCGCCCAGAAAACCACGCTGGGGATTGTCCGACTTGGGCAGGCGGCGGAAAAAGTCGTCCTCCGTGAACGTCGCCCCCCACCAGGCAGCCAGATCGGTCGCCGAGCGGGATTCGCAGCTCAGGTTATGCTCCTGCGGGTGGCCGACCACACCTTCCACGGATGCCGAAGGAGGCGGTTCGTCGGCGTGCACGGCCAAGGACGCAAGCAGTATCACAGCCCATAGAATGAGGATATAAGCCGATAGACGCATAAGCAATCTGGACACAGTGAAGTGATCAGACCACCTTCATTGGCCTATAGCCGCCAGTTCCTCACGAATCACGCGGCGTAGAACAATTTCCAGATCGCGCTCACGGATATTTTCTTTCAGTGTTTCGTTAATGAGTGCTTGATAACCACGTTTGCCAGCTTGCGCTTTGAAATAGGCCACAATAGCCGCATCCAAGAACATCGTAACGCGCACCTTACCTCTAGGAACTAGCTGTCCGTCAACACGCAGCTTTGCCCGCGCCATCTGCTCTTCTGTGACCTGTGGAATGTCGGACAGGTCAATATCCTCGTCTTGGAGTGTGTCAACATATGGCCAATCAGTCTGTGAAGCCCTGGAAGTAGAGTCTTTGTTCATGTTTGGTTGCCTTTCGCATCGAAATAACCCGTATATCCCCTGTCTGCTGTTCAGTGTGAGCGATGACTACAACTGCCCCCTTCAATATTCCCAACGTGATGAACCGTTGCTCCTCATAGTCAAAGCGGTCATCCTCAAATGTAAAGATGATCCCAGCAAACACCACTGGCGCATCAACAAAATCCAGTCTGTGTTTGACAAGATTAGAGCGTCGTTTAGCCTCATCCCACGTGAACTTCATACCTATTGTACATATATTTACGCATATATCAAGTGGGATTCACAGATACAGCAGCGCAACCATCCATTATACGCTCTCAAGCGCCGCCACAATCGCCCGCGCTTCTTCGACCGCCTTGGGAGCAGCGTCAAAGACGCCCTCGCCCCGCATGTCCGCGTCGGTCAACTCCGGGTTGGCGGAGAGATACCCCAACATCGGCACGGGACTGTTCTCCTGCAGAAAAGCCCAATCGCTCTCGCCGCGCACCTTGTTGCCCACGGCGTAGACTCTTTTGATGCCAATGTCCTGGGTCAACTTGCGGACGCGCTTCGCCGTCGTCAGGCTGCGGCGTCCCGGCTCAAGGACGACGATGAAAGCGTCCACCGCCTGAGCGGTCGCCCGACCCAGGTGCTCCACGCCGGCCTCCATGTCGAGGATCAGCATCTCATTGTTGTAGAGCAGCAGATGGGTGACCAAGGCTCTGAGCAGCGAGCTTTCGGGACAGATACAGCCGCTCCCGCCGATATCGATGTCGCCCAGCCGCAGGAAGCGAATCCCGCGATGAGAGATGCTGAAGCGTTCGGGGATGTCGTCCACGCGAGGGTTGAGGCTGAAAAAGCCGCCGGAGGCACCCGGCTTGGCGCCCGTGCGCTCATAGATCAGGTCATCCATCTCAGAAACCGGCGTCACCTGAGCGACCAGTTCTGGAGGAAAGCCCAGCGCCTGGGCCAATCCGCCAACCGGGTCGGCGTCAATGGCGATGACATTACGCTTCTGTTCCATATAGATGTGAACTAAAAGCGCGGAGAGGGTGGTCTTGCCCACACCCCCCTTGCCGCTGATGGCAATTTTGTTTAACAGAGTCATTATCACCTCGTCAAAATCGGTATATATCAGGCCAACGCCATCTCGAGAAATTGGGTCATGTCCATCACCCGGATGCGCACCTTGTTGGCGCGGGCCGCCTTGGAGAGCGTGCGCACGCACTGGGGGCAGGCCGAGACCAACGTCATCGCGCCCGTCTCTGCCGCCTGGGCGATGCGTCGGGCCGCCACCTCCTGCACCAGGTCCGGATCAAAGGTCTCCAGATCGCCACCGCCGCCGCAACAGAGCGCGTGCTCCCTAGATTGCTGCATCTCGACGAAGGTAAAGCCCGGCACGCTGCGCAGAATCTCGCGCGGGGCGTCATAGACGCCGCCCTTGCGCCCCAGGTCGCACGGATCGTGGTAGGTGACAATGCCGGCGCGCCGGGGTTCCGTCAGTTCCAGCTTCCCCTCGACCACCAGGTCGCGCATCACTTCCACGCCGTGCACCACCTCAAAGCCCACCGGCTCGCCGAGAATTTCGGGGTAGGTGTGGAGCCACATGTGATAGCAAGAAGGGCAATTGGTCACCAATTTGGATATCCCCAGCGCTCGCATCTGCTCCACGTTGTGCCGGATCAGCGCCTCTGCCTGTTTCAACTGGCCCGCCATCATCAGCGGAAAGCCGCAACACCACTCGTCGCCGCCCAGAGTCGTGAATTTGACGCCGGCGCGGCTCAACACGGTGGCAAAACTCTGGGGGATGCTGTAGCTCATCGGGAACATGGCCGAGACACAGCCCACAAAGTAAGCCAGATCGGCGTTGGTATCACGCACCAAGCCCTCCGGTTTGTCCTCGGGGGCCAGGTTATCGGTCCAGGCCAGACGGGCGGCGTTGTCCTCTCCAGAGACGTTATAGTGCTCGCCGATGCGCTCGCCCATCATGCCGAGCGCCCGTATCCCCTGGTGCAGTTTCTCATCCCCGTCCAACGAGTCAAAGCCATCCACCAGGTATCGCTCCTGCATCACGTGCTGGCGCATGACCTCGACCAGGCGCCGCACGCTGAGATCGTGGGGGCAATGAGCCGTGCACAGATCACAGCCCAGGCAGCGCCACAAGCTGGCGTCCTTGGCCAGCATATCCTCCAACCCAAACTGCGCCAATCGCATCATCTGGGCCGGACGATATTTCATCGCCGGGACGGTGGGACAGCCAGACGAGCAACGCTCGCACTGGTAACAAAGATACACGTTCTCTCCGCACTCCTCGCGGATGAACTTGGCCATATCGGTACTCAAAGTAATCGTCATATTCTGTATGGTTCCTCAGTCAGTTTTATGTCAGGATCCCCCGCTCCTGAAGCACCGGGCGGGGATCTATCATATTCTTGTCCAATTCCGCTCCCGGACGTTTTTTGTCCACGCTCTCTTCCAGGCCAAAGGCCAGCGTCATCAATTGAGTGATGTAGAGACACGGCATCTCAAAGCCCAGGTCCATCTGGACCTGACGGGTTTCCACGTTCACCTGGCAGAGAGGACAGGCGTTGATCATAATATCCGCCCCAGCGTCGCGAGCGCCCCTGATGACTTGGGCAGAAAGTTCCAACGCCAGGGGGGTTTGGCTGATCCCAAGACTCCCCCCGCAGCAGTCGGTCTTTTGCGACCAGTCCACCGGTTCCGCCCCCAACGCCCGCACGATCTCCTCCATGCAGGTGGGGTTCTCCGGGCTATCCGAACCCGTATACTTGGTGGGACGGGTCGTCGCGCAGCCGTAGTAAGAGGCCACTTTCAGCCCCTCCAGCGGTTTCTTCACCCTGGCGTGGATTTCGTCAATCCCCACCCGTTCCAACAACGCATCCACCGCGTGAACCGTCTCGACCGTGCCCTGGTATTCGTACCCTATTTTCTTCGCCACCTTCGCCGCCAGTTCGGGATCGCGCTCCATCTCGTGGGCAGCGGCCCGGAAGCGTTGGTAGCAACCCAGGCACGGAGCGACCATCTGCTCCAGCCCCATGCGCTCGACGATGGAGAGATTGACGAGCGCATAGTAGCCCGCCAGCAAGGGATCGGTGGTGTGGGCGGGGGTGGAACCACAGCAGATCCAGTTGGGCGGTTCGCGCAATTCCAGATCCAGCGCTTCACAGACAGCCCGGAAGGTGTGATCGTACTCCGTCGCAGTCGAGTCCAGAGAGCAGCCCGGATAGTAGGCAATGACGTTCCCATCAGACTTCACCGGCTCAACTCGTCGGGGAGGGCGGACGAACTGGGGCAGCAGGCCGATCTTGCCTTTGCGGATCATCGGCAGCCCCATGTCCGCAACGTCCTTGAACGGCTGGAGCGTCAGGATATTCCTCGCTACCACCAGACCGGCTTCGTAGAGACGTCCAAAGATGCCCACATCACGCAGGAAAATTTTGGTGAACAGTTCCACCTCCGGTACTGCCGGTTTAATCCCTCGCCGGCGCGCTTCGATTCGGAGAGCGTCCATTATCCCGGCGATGTCCAATTCCTGCGGGCAGTGGGTGGTACAGGTCTGGCAGGCGGCGCATATCCAGGGGGTCTTGGCTTCCAGCACCTGTTCGTCGTCGAACTGAATAGCCCGCATCACTTGATTGGGCATGAGGTCCATATGCTCCACCACCGGGCAGCCGCTGGAGCACCGCACGCACTGGTAGCAAAGAAAAACGTTCGAGCCGGTCTCACGCTCGATGATCTCAGCCAATGTATTTGTTTTCACACGTTGTTTAGTAGCCACACACATCCTCCCCGTAGTGGCGGTGGCCTCTACGGGACACCGCCAGGCTGGTAAATAGGTGAATCGAGACGTTGGCGCATGGGGAACAGCGGTCTTTTACGTCCGACCGCTCCGGTCGGCCTACACCACCTCCGCCTCCTCCAACAACTGCGGCACGTACTTTTCCCATCCGAGCGTCATAATATGCACGCCCTGGCACATGTCCTTCATCTCACGGATCAGGCGCGCTCCGATCTCGACCGATTTGGCCGGTCGGTCCGGCCTGGCGGCGCCGCCGATCTCGGCGATCAATTCGTCTGGAACATTCACCCCGGCCACGTTGTTGTTCATAAAGCGGGCCATACCGGCGGACTTGAGGAGGATAATGCCAACCATGACGGGAACATTCATATACTCAATCCGCCGCGTAAAAGCCTCGAACCGCGCCGGGTCGTAGACCGCCTGGGTCTGGAAGAATTTGGCCCCGGCCTCGACTTTTTTCTCCATCTTGGCGATCTGGGGGCCAAGTGGATTCGCCTCCGGGCTGACAACCGCGCCAGGGAAGAAGGTAGGCGTGCCCTTGAGTTCCTTGCCCGCCAGGTCGTGTCCCTCCTGCAAAGCACCCACGGTCCGCAGGAGCGTGACCGAGTCCAGGTCAAAGACCGGCTTCGCCCTGGGATGGTCGCCCAGCGTGACATAGTCGCCGGTGAGGCAGAGGATGTTCTCAATGCCCAGCACCGCCGCGCTGAGCAGGTCCGACTGCAACGCGATCCGGTTGCGGTCGCGGCAGGTGATCTGAAAGACCGGCTCGATCCCGCGCTGGAGCAGCAGATGGCTCACGGTCAGCGAACCGAGCATCATCACCGAACTCTGCTGATCCGTGACGTTGACCGCGTCCACGTGGTCGCGCACGTACTCGGCCATCTCCAGCAGATGCGTCAAGTCCGTCCCCTTGGGCGGGCCGAGTTCGGCGGTGACGGCGAACTTGCCCGCGGCGATAGATTCTGCCAGCTTACTCATCGTCCCCCTCCTTACCTTTGGGCCCTTTGGGCTCGCTTGTTGATCAAGCCCGGATGGAGATCGGCGCGCCAATCCTTTGGCTCGTGAATGATCTTGAATTTCTCCTCCTGCCCTAACGCCTCCATCCGCTCGTAGATGGCGACCCAGGCGCAATCGCGCTCGCGGTCCACCTCGCACTTGCCGTCCTCGTAGCCGCCGCAAGGGCCGTTCATCAGCCCCTTGGGGCAGAGCGTGATCGGGCAGATGGCGGCCGTATCGGCCAGGATGCACTCGCCGCAGAGGCGGCAGCGCTCTTCGCTGACGCGCAAGTTCTGCAGACGAGCCAGAAAGAGCGTGTTCAGCGCCGGGCAGGTAGGCGTGTCCACCAGCGAGGCCACGGTCTGCACGCCCGCCCCGCAGGCCAGGACGAGCAAGGCGTCGGCAGCCCCCACCTGTTCCTTGTTCTTCCTCAGCAGCAGGCGGGTGGTTCGAGCGTCGCACGCCGCCTCCTCGGTGACGGTCCAGCCGGTGCATTCCTTTCCCGCTTCGGTCAGTCGCTCCGCCATCTCGCGCGTCTCTTTTTCGCCCCCGGTGCTCCAGGTCGTGGCACAGACGCCGCAGCCGATGAGATACACCCGCTCGTATCCTTCTAACGAGTGTAGAATCTCTTCGAATTCCTTCTGCTCAGTGATAATCATCGTCCCTCCTCCTTGGTGAGTTGGTACGCTCTTATGGGCAGGCAGATTGGTTTCTACAACCAATTTACCAATGGATGAGATCAGGTGCGCCGCGATTTACCCGACAGACCCATCAATTCAAAGTGCCTCACTTAACTAACTCGCGCCGCTCTTTGGGACCGATTTCATTGTGGGTGAAGCGTCCCTGCCGATGTCCTGGCTAGCTGGATGCTGAAAATGATCTTGGTGTAAATGTCAAGCACCAGATAGAGCAGATTCGCCACTGCGGCACTGATCAGGCCCAGACCGGTAGGGGCAAGCAAAAAGACAACCGGAAAGACCGTCCATCCGAAAAACACATAGGCGTTCACCCATTGTGACGATTCAGTCTTGACCGACAAGATGCCGATGACGAGCAAGACATAGGCCACAGAGCTGATGACAAAGTGAACCCACTTGATGGCAGTAAGATCACGCGCGGCGAGGAACCCGGTGAACATGACGATCACAGTCAAGTACAGCAGTTGCACCAGCCCGCCGACTTGGATCCCTTTCAACTGCGCGATTTCAACCATCAGTAGCGTGCAGCTTACCATGTAAAAGAGCCATCGTGTCCAAAGGATCGGTTGACCAGCTTCCGTGACAGTGACCATCTTACCTTGCCACATCAACACATAAGAGATCAATGTGACAAAACTGATCAGAAAAGCCGAGTTGAGGCCGTTCTTGTTTTTGCCAGCAAAGTAGAAATAGATACTTGAAATGGCAAAGATCACCAGACCAGCCAACAAGGTAAGGTTCAACATCTTTATTCCCTCCTTATGTTAAAATTGAACAGATTCCCAACCAGGTGAGCATCTTGCGTCATTACATTGCATTCTGCACTTTGCGGAAAGGGTCATCACCCGCCTTGGCTGAGCAGTAGCCAGGCATAGGCTGCCCAATATACCGATCTACTGCTTGAGCAGCCGGGCTACCCGCGCCAGCAGCTCTTTCGGGCGCACCGGCTTGTCTATGAAATCGTCCGCCTCCAGCATCATGCCGTCTTGCAACGAATAGGCCGTGTCGCTGATGTGCTGCGACAGGCTGGTCAGCATGATGACCGGGATGTCCCACAGTTCCGGGTCGCCCTTGAGCTTCTCGCACACGTAAAAGCCATCCCTGGTGGGCATGATGATATCGAGCAGAATCAAGTCAGGTCGCTCCTCCTGCACCTTTTCCAATCCCTCGTCGCCATCATAGGCCACGACCACCTCGTAAGGCACGCTCTCCAGCACGGTGCGCGTCGCCTCGACAAAGTCGGGATCGTCGTCAATCAGCAATATCTTGGTCTCTGCCATACCTCACCCCCGCTTTAGTAGATTCGCAGCGCGGCGCAACAGCTCGGCCGGCGGCACGGGTTTCTCGATATAGTCCTGCACGTCCATCGAAAGGCCCGTCTCCAGCTCGTAGCGGCGATAGCTGGCGTCTTCGCGCACACTCGTCAGGATCATGATCGGCAGCTTGCGATAGCGGGGTCTTTCCCGCAGGTCGCGCACCACCGCAAAGCCGTCCATGCGCGGCATCAACAGGTCGAGGATCAGCAGATCAGGAGTCTCCTCCTTGATCGCCTCCATACACTCCAACCCATCGCGAGCCGTGCGCACTTCGTACTCATCCATGCTCTCCAATACCGTGGTGATGGCCTCAATGATGTCCGGGTCGTCGTCTACTACCAGAATCTTGAATCGCTCTTCCACGAGTTTTCCTCCTTTTCAGTAATCAGTAGTCAGAAGATGGGTGACTATACAATGGGCCTGGGGTAGAGGCCAGATCGCTCGGTGATCACGGGCACAATCTTCTCCCAGGCGACCGCCATGATGTGGACGCCATGAACGCCTTCGATGTCACGCATTTGCTCGATCAGCTCCACGGCGATGTTCACCCCTTCTTCCTTGGCGTCCTCGGCGTCCTCCATGCGCTTGACCATTTCGTTGGGAACCGTCAAACCGGCGACGTAATCGCGCATGTAGCGCGCCATACCGGCTGATTTCATGGGGATAATGCCGGCCAGGATGTACACCTGCTCGTGCAAGCCCCGGTCGCGCACCATTTCCATGTACTGGGAGAACCGCTCCACGTCAAAGATACCCTGCGTCTGGATGAAATCTACGCCAGCGCGCACCTTTTTCTCCAGGCGTAGGGGGCGAAACTCGAAGGGATCGGCAAAGGGATTGGCCGCCGCGCCGATGAACATGGGCGCGCCGCCCGAGACCTTGTCGCCGCTGAGGAACTGGGCGTCGTCCCGCATGCGCTTGACCATCTGGATGAGCTGCATCGAGTCAATGTCGTGCACGTTCTTTGCTTCGGGATGATTGCCAAACTTTTGATGGTCGCCCGAAAGACAGAGCAAGTTGCCCACTCCCAGCGCCACCGCCCCCAGAATCTCCGACTGCATGGCGATGCGGTTGCGGTCGCGACACGTCATCTGCATCACCGGATCGAGTCCGACCTCCTTGATGATGGCGCTGGCGGCCACACTGGACATCCGCACCACGGCCGTCTGGTTATCGGTAATGTTGGCCGCGTCTACATAGTTCCTGAGGATCTCGGCGTGACGACGGACAAAGTCGGCGCTGGTGCCTTTGGGCGGCCCTAACTCGCCCGTGACGGCAAAATGCCCCTCTGTCAGCACCTTTTCTAAATTTGTTCCACTTTTCATAGTACATTATCCTTTCTGGGAAGTATACACCTTTTCAACGATATTCGCCATTCCATTATTCAGCAAATGGCGTGTCTTGTTCTTCCAGCGACGACGGATCGCGCGGCAACACCACGGTGAACCGCGTGCCCGCCTTGCCTTCTTCATAAGGGCTTTCGACCCAGATGCGCCCTCGATGGGCATCCACGATCTTTTTGGCGATGGAAAGCCCCAAGCCAGCTCCACTCACGTCCCCCACGTTGCGCGCCCGGAAAAAGTCCTCAAAGATGTGCTCCTGTTCTTCAGGGGGGATACCGATCCCCTCGTCGCTCACCTCGGCCCACACCTCGTCATCCGTCTCCCAGGAACGGAACGTGATGGTGCTTCCTGGAGGCGAAAACTTGATGGCGTTGTTGAGCAGGTTGGTGAGCACCTGGCGTATCCGCTGCGGAGAGCCCACCATCTCTTTGAACTCTGGCGGCGCCTCCACCTGGATCTCGACCCCTTTCTCTTTGGCCTCCAGTTGCGTATCCTCGATCGAGCGGTCGCCTGCCTCACGGGGATCAAAGCGCACAAACTCGGCCTGGATCTGCTCGGGCCGCATGCGGGCCAGGTCGAGCAGGCCGCTGATGAGCCCGGTGAGATCGTGGATGCGCAGCACGCTCCGCTCCAACATGCGCTCCTGCTTTTCGGTCATTTCCCCGGTAAAACCGCCCAGCATCACCTGCAAGTAGTTCTCCACGGCGGCCAGCGGGGCTTTTAACTCGTGCGAGACGATGGAAAGGAAATAAGTCAGCATATCGGTCATGTCTTTTAGCCGCGCGCCGACCATTTTGGCGACGCCGCTCATGAGCCTGCAAGCCGTCTCAGGATTCCGGGCCATAAAATCCTGGAGCACCTCCACGTCGAAGGTGATGAACCGGCACGGCTCCAGACAGACACAAGAGAGCGTAAAGATATACGGCTCCACCAGCGCAGACCAACCCACCGCATCCCCTGGACCGACGATGCTCACGTTGGCCCGGCGCACCGAACCATGACTCCCCATCTGGATGCGCTTGTCCAGCGCCACCTTGCCGAGCAACACCAACCGCAACTTGTCGGCCGGGTCGCCCTCGTTGGCAAAGACTTTTCCCTCTTTGCATTTCTCGATCTCGCAGATCCCCGCCAGCTCGGCCAGATCTTGCTGGGGAAGATGCTCCAGCAGAGGGAACCATTTCAACGTCTCGGCAGTAACCATCATACACCCCCCTCACTATCCCCGACATCCTGCACTTCATCTGGCAGCGACGTTTGCAGCGTCAATGAAAAGCGACTACCTCTCTCTTTTCCTTCGGCGTCCTCATAATAGGGACTTTCGACCCACAGCTCCCCCTCGTGAACCTCGACGATCTTGCGGGCCGTGCTGAGACCCAGACCCGCGCCCGGCACGAATTCTTTGCGCCGCGCTCGAAAATAGTCCTCGAAAATGTGGGGCATGTACAGGGTCGGGATACCCGGCCCGGTGTCCTCCACGTCAACTCGTATCTCATCTTCGCCCTGCTGATACACTTTGAGCACCACCTCTCCCTTGCGCGGAGAGAACTTGACCGCATTGTCGAGCAGATTGGTGATGACCTGCTGCAACCGGCGAGGCGCCGCGTGCAATGGCGGCAACTGCTTGGGCAACTCGACTCGCAGTGCGATCTCCTTCTCCTCTGCTCTGACTCGCACGTCCTCAAGCGACTGCTGCACGGTATCGATCAGCGACATGTGCTCCATTTCTTCCAGGATGCGTTCTGGGGCAAGCTGCGATACGTCCAGGAAATCGTTGATCATCCGCGTCAATTCCATGACGCGGACGTTCGCTCGCTCCATCCAACGGCGCTGCTTCTCGTTGACCTCGCCGACAAAGCCATCCAGGATCGCTTGCAGATAGTTGGCCACCACCGCCAGCGGCGTCTTGAGATCGTGCGAGGCCAATCCCAGGAAAAAGACGCGCATACGATCCAGTTCATCGAGTTTCCTGGCCGTCGCCTCCAATTCTCGCTCCTTGGCCCGCGCCTGCTGCTCCCACTGACGTCGCAACTCGGCCACGATGGCCGTCGCTCCCGCCGTCAAGACGATGAGGGTGGCAGCGAAACTCACCAACACCGCCGCCACGTATCCCTGCTCCTGGTAAAGATCCGGCGGTACGAACCCCTCCAGATGAACGTGGGGCAGCCAGCCCAAGAACTCGGTACCGACCAGCAGTACGAACAAACCTATCGCCAGTCCCATCACCCTGTAGGCATCCCGGCGGCTGAGCATCATGCTGCCAAAACCGACGTGGAAAAGATAGAACATGAAAAACGGCGACTCAATCCCACCAATAAAATGCAACAGCACGGTCAACGCAACGAGGTCAACGATGACCTGGGTGAAGGCAAAGTTTCTCCCCCAGCGCATTCTGGTCTCAGACTCGCGGGGGTATTGCCTGTACTTTTGTTGCCAGATGGTAAAGAGCACATTATAAAAAGCAATGACCAGGGCGATACTCAGCACCGGAAACAGCGGCACGCCGATGCCCAGCGCGAAACGGGCTACCAACGTCCCCAGCAGCACCGCGCCAACAGCCAGCCAGCGCAACTGGACGTACTGTCGCAGCCAGCGCAACAAACCTAGTTCGGCAAACGGTACTCCTGCCCCCTTGCCCTCCATCTGACCTGTCTCCTGAAAATGAGCCAGCTCCTTCTTCTATTCCTCAGCCGCCAACCGCAGATCCTCGCGCACGATCTTGCGCGGGCCGCCATCGCGGCTACTCGACCAGTTCTTGGGAGGCTGAATCTCGAGCAACAGCTCCTCCCTCCCTAGCGCGCGCAGCCGCTCCCAGATCAGGTGCCAGGCGCAGGGAACGTCCGGATCGATCTCGCACACCCCATTCTGAGAGCCGCCACAAGGCCCGTTGAGCAGTTGCTTGGAACAACGGGCGATAGGACAGATCCCAGCGGTGAGACCCAGGATGCAGTCGCCGCAAGCCTGGCAGCGCTCCTCCCACACCCCCTGCTCCACCGGCAGGCTCAGCGACGTGGTATTGACGCCGGGCAGGGTGACAAGTTCGGGAAAGCGCTCGTTCATCGCTTGCACGCCGATGCCACAGGCCAGGCTGAGGACCGCGTCGTACTCCTTCAACCGCTCTCCCAACGGGTCAATGTACTCCCACTCACACTGGCGCTGTACTGTGACCTCGTCCACCTCCAGCGGATGACCATCTAGCTTGCTCTTCATCCGCAACTCCGAGGCCAGAATGCCGACCTCTTTCTCGCCGCCGGCAAAGCAGACGGTCACGCAGGTGCCGCACCCCGCGACCAACACCTTCTCGGCGTCGCCCAAAAGTCCCATAATTTCTTCCAGCGATTTTTGTTCACCAACGATCATCAAAACCTCCTAGTAGACAATTAACAATGAACAATGAGACAATGAGCAATGGACAATTAGGGCTCGTCATTGCGCCCTATTGTGATTCATTGTCATCGACCTGTTTTACTGCGGGAGCTCCGACGTGCACTTTCGACAACGTTCGCTCCTGAATATCAAACTTTTGCCTATCCTTCACCATTCATCTTTCCTTCGGTTCATTGCTTCATTGCTCATTGCTCCATTGTTCATTGTTCATTGTTAAGCGGGTTGGGGCCTAGCTCCCGCACTTTTTCCGTCACCTCTGTCACGGCCTCGGCGAACTGCGCGCCCATCGCCGCGGACACGTTCACCATCACAATTCGCTCTCCGCCCAGCCCGATCTCGTCGAGCAATCCAGCAACGTACTTGACCCTTCGCTTGGCATCGATATTACCTTCCAGGTAATGGCAATCGCCCTCCAGTCAGCCGGCCACCATCACGCCGTCCACGCCACGCTCGAAAGCGTGGAGGACCTCCGTCACCTCCACCCGGCCCGAACACGGCACCTCGACGATGCGCACAGAGGGCGGGTATTGAATGCGCATCCCTCCCGCCAGGTCAGCGGCGGCGTAGGCGCAATGGCGGCAACAAAAGGCCAGGATCTTGGGTTCAAATTGTGCGTCGTTCATAGTCGGACTCCTGATAGAATGTGAAAACATCGCTGCCATTCGATCTCTCAAACGCCCCGCAAAACGTCCTGGGTAAACCGTTCGGCCTGAGTGCAGACGCGCTGCACCGTGTCCCAGGCATCGGCGATATTCAAAGTCACTCTTTCGTAATCACGCCGGTGCTTTTTGATCCTGCCACTGGTACGTTCGAGCAGTTTGCCGTATTCTTGGAGTGTCAGTCGATAACCTGGATGATCTCGTCCTGACCGAAGGCATTCATAATCCTCTCGGTCGCACAGGTCATCCTCGGGAAAGAGACCTGCAAAGGTCCAGCTTTCGGTATCCTGGGCAGGAATTGCCATAACAATCTGTGGTGGAAGTGAATAGCACTGCAACCAGCATTTAACAACCTGACGGATTTTGTCCACCGTTGCGCCAACCGGAGGGCACGGCTGTTGTACGTCCAAAACTGGCTCATCCTCTTCCTGCTGTAGATCATGCTCATAGGCGATATCCGCATCCACGTGAATGACCAACAGGTCAAACGGCGGACCGGCGCTGCCGGAGATCAGTCTATCCAGGCTTGAACCTGAGCGTTTCCAGGTTTGGCGGCACCAACGACGCACACCTTTCCACCCTGTACCTGTCGCGCCAAACGTCGGGGTGGGTTGCAAAGGAAAATAGCGGTGTTCCGCAGGATCGCCAGGTAGTAATCTGTCCAACACCGCTTCCAACACCAACCGGTCTGTGGGGCCTTCTACGACTGTTGCAATGTTCATCCCGCCTCCCCCACGCGGATTAGAAAATGTCTGGAGCGCCGCCTAGACGCCCCATAACCCACAAGTTCGAGAGGGATAACCCCTCCTGAGTGGCCTTGATGATCTCGTCAGAAACCTCTACCCGATCTATACGGGTAGCACCCCGCCGATCTCGCTCCACGGTGAAAAGACGAATACGGTCATCGCTCAAATCCAGGCCGTCCAGGACGAGCGGGTTATGTGTCGTCAACAATGCCTGCCGCGCCGGGATTGCTTCTAGTATCTGCCGGCAAAAGAGCCGTACTGTCGCGCGAGCCAGTCGAGGGTGCATAGCCTGGTCCCAGTTTTCGACGGCGAAGAAACGCGGCGACCGGGGGTGAAGAGCCAACACCAGGGCAAACAACAAGTATAATGCCCCCTCACTGGCGTCGCCTGCGGAAAGACGGTTACGTTCCTTGCCCATCCAGTGATCGGTAAATCTAATGATGTGGCGCATAGTGGGAACGACGGGCGATACGATCTCGCGAGACGGCGGTACGACGGCGATCTCATCCACCCAGTCCAAGAGTTGCAATAGATCGTCCAGGTCGAGCTCTCCAAATGCGCCTTGCTTTTCATCCAACAGTTCAGCGACCG
Source organism: Anaerolineae bacterium (assembly GCA_034437455.1). Taxonomy (GTDB): domain Bacteria; phylum Chloroflexota; class Anaerolineae; order B4-G1; family B4-G1; genus DAOTUB01. The sequence continues at coordinate 29,639 of DAOTUB010000243.1, forward strand.
CTTCGGCCAATTGCCCTCCCGCGAGGCCAACCGGTTCCCGCTGTGTGATATCTGTCGACTTTCCCTGCAATGCCGAGGTGTCTGGTGCAAAGATCGCATAATCAGCCAGAACGCGCTGAAGGTCGCTCGCACTCTCTGCACCCTCGGGAACGTGGCGGTTAAAATCAGTGTACAGCGGCCACTCATCCCCATCGCTGAACTTGAGCGTCACTTTAAATGGATCTTGCCTATCCGATTCCGGCTCATTGGGAAATCGCGCCCGGCACTCAACGATCTGGCCGTCTCCACGCCAGACCGCTCGCAATACGACAGCCTTCACATCATCTCCATCTTCGAAAGAAGAGGTAATCAGCGCCGCCGTAGGGGGACGAACGCCGCGTCGCAATAGAGCCTGGCCATCGACGTAACCACTCATCGCAGCCCCCAGGAGTCCAATGGCCTCGAGGAAGTTGGTTTTGCCGCTGCCGTTGGCGCCGATGAATACGTTGACGCGGCCCAACGCCAAGCCCTGGACGTTTTTGAGCGATTTGAAACCCTGTACTGTGATTTGAGTTAACATAGTTTGCCTCTCAGAAGGGGATTGTCATCAGCATCCAGCCAACGAGGTATACCAACCACTGCACTTCTGTCCATTGGCTCGGCTGTACCGTCTCCATCTCCACGGCTGCCCCCATCAGGGCAACCAGAACCAGCGACGTAACCAGTAAGTAACTTATACGCTTCATTTTTACCTTCTCGTGAATTGACAAACGTTAGCTATGCCGCAACTGGCTCTAATACATCTTGTACGAACGCGACACCAACGGCAAGTAAATATGATATCCAACGTAAGACACAAGTGTGGCTACCGCCATCTCACTCGGGTCTGCCACCGACACGGCACTGACGATAGCTGTGTCGGTGTCTCCTTTGGATGCATCGGATGGAACTTGCACCCGCACGTTCACTACTGCTCTTTCACACATCGCCAGCGGACCGACGCCGGTTGGAGCAACGGTTGTCCAGGCGTTTCCGGACACCGTCACGGTGAAGGTATCCGCCACATTCCCGGCATTCTCAAGCTGGAGTGTGTGGGTGACAACTTCGCCGGGATAAGCCGATGCATTGCTAGATGCAGAAATCCAAGCCGCTCCATACTGAGGGGGAGTGCTGTCCACCCGGCGGGCGAAGTAGATGTCATAATTCAACTGGTCCCCGTTGCGGGGGTCTACCCAAGCCACATAGACATTGCCACTCCCATCCACCACCAGATTGGGGTCGTACTGCCAAACGGACTGCCAAACCGGGCCTGCGTCGTCGTTGACCTTGACGCCGCCCTGCCAAGTAGCCCCGCCATCGGTAGAGTAGGCAAAGTAGATGTCATAGTAGCAGGATGTGAAGAGGCCATTGAACTCGCAGGCCGCGTTCTGCCAAGCGAGGCAAAGGTTGCCGCACCCGTCTACTGCCAAGCTGGGGCTGCGTTGACCACCCAAGCCTGTGTCATCAATGATCTTGACGCTGTTCCAGCCATCGGCGGTGAAACTGCCAAAGTAGATATCAGGGTGGTCGTCTTCGTAGGTACTGTGGCGCCAGTCCGCCCAAGCGACGTAGCGATTGCCACTGCTATCCACTGCTAGACTGTAGTGACTTTCAGAGGCCCGGTGTTTGGAATCGTAGGGCCTAACGTTCACGTCCCAGGTCGCGCCACCGTCGGTGGATTTGGCAAAGTAGATGTAGGAGGAGGAGTGTAGGTAGTTGTTCTCCCAAGCAACGTAGACGTTACCATTACCGTCCACAGCTAGACTGGGATTGTACCCTTCCTGATTCTGCCAGTAAGTGTCGTAGACCTTAACGTTCGCGCTCCAGGTCGCGCCTCCATCAGTGGACTTAGCAAAGTAGATGTCGTCCTCCCCATTGCGTTGGTCTTCCCAGGCCATGTAGAGGCTGCCATTCCCGTCCACTGCCAAGCTGGGATTGCTTTCAGAAGCCGAGCCTGCGTCGTCGTTGACCTGAAAGTCCGCACTCCAAGTAGTCCCGCCATCGGTGGATTTGGCAAAGTAGATATTGTCCTCAATCATGTCTGTCCAGGCAACGTAGATATTCCCGCTGCTGTCTACCGCCAGGTTGGGGGTATCGGACCATCTGTCGTCGTCGTCAACTTGGACGCTGGCGCTCCAAGTAGCTCCACTGTCGGTAGATTTGGCAAAGTAGATGTCGCCCTCATCAACGTAGAAAGCATTGCTGTAGTAATCGGAGGAACCATAGGCGCCATCTTCCCAAACAGCGTAGAGGTTGCCGCCCCCATCCACTGCCAGGCTGGGGTGGCCTTCAAAGCCCGGACCTGCGTCGTCGTTGGCCTTAACATCCTCGCTCCAAGTGGCTCCGCCATCGGTGGATTTGGCAAAGTAGATGTCATAGTTCCAACTGCGGTCATCCCAAGCAACGTAGAGATTACCGCTGCCGTTCACCGCCAGGCTGGGCTCGCTGGCCAAACCGGTGTCATTGTCGACCGTAACGTCCGTGCTCCAAGTGGCTCCGCCGTCGGTGGACTTGGCAAAGTAGATGTCAGAGTACTTGTTGCGCTCGTCCTTCCAGGCAGCATAGATGTTCCCGCTGCTGTCCACCGCCAGACTGGGAGCGTACTGATCGGCAAAGCCGGCGTCGTTGTTGACCTGGGTGTTGGCGCTCCAGATCGTTCCGCCATCGGTGGATTTGGCAAAGTAGATGTCGGCGTAGAAGTGATCGTCGGAGGAATCATAGTACCCGTCCTCCCAAGCGACGTAGACGTTGCCACTCCCATCCGCCGTCATGCTGGGGTTGTACCCATACTGCTCACCTAAGCCGATGTCGTCGTTGACTTGAACATTCGCGCTCCAAGTCGCGCCGCCATCAGTGGATTTAGCGAAGTAGATGTCACCGCGGAAGCCACCGGCGGAATTGTAGTACCCGTCCTCCCAAGCGACATAGACGTTGCCGCTCCCGTCCACTGCTAGGCTGGGATCGTGCTGCTCGGTCGAGCCAGTGTCGTCGTTGACCTTGATGTCCGTGCTCCAGGTAGCTCCACTGTCGGTGGATTTGGCAAAGTAGATGTCGTCATCCCCATTGCGCCAGTCCGCCCAGGCAACATAGAGGTTGCCGCTTCCATCCACCGCCAGGCTAGGGCTGTACTGATCAGCCAAGTGGTCCGGCTCGACAAAGTCAGTGTCATCGTTGACCTTAACATCGGTACTCCATGTGACCCCGCCGTCGCTGGACTTGGCGAAGTAGATGTTATAGTTCCAGTTGCGGTCGTCCGACCAGGCGACGTAGACATTCCCGCTCCCGTCCACCGCCAGACTGGGAGCGTACTGATCGGCAAAGTCAGTGTCATCGTTGACCTTGACGTCCGTGCTCCAAGTGGCTCCGCCGTCGGTGGACTTGGCGAAGTAGATGTCATAGTCCTCATTGCGCTCATCCTTCCAGGCAGCATAGATGTTCCCGCTGCTGTCCACCGCCAGACTGGGAGCGTACTGACCGCCCCGGCTGACGTCGTCGTTAATCTTAACGTCCGCGCTCCAGTGGTTGGAATCACTGATGACCTCGGTGTGGTCAAAGTCGCCACCGCTAAAATCAGCGTCGGTGATCTGGGCGTGGGCGGAGGGACGGGGGAGCAGGAGTTCTAGTTTTGTGTCTAGTGGGGCTGGTGCGGCCTGTGCCAGTGTGATTGCTACGCTACTCCCGATCTGGACGATCAGGAGTGCGAGTGTGATGAACAAATGTGTTATGTGTCTCATCTTTTCCCCCAATGCTCCTAGCCCCCGTCTTGGGATCGTCTCGGTCGAGGTTAATCCCGCAAACCCGCCTCCGAGGTGGTTTCTTGGCACTACACCCCTTCTCTCCCTCCCATCCAAAGGGTGCCTTTCTGCTGTCTTGCAAGGATACTTGTGCTTCATATTACTTGCCTATCTCAACCAAACAAATACGTTGTCGGTTAGAAGAGGCACCCGCCTTCAAATCCGGGTATTTTCGCTTCCCGCAGAGAATCGCAAAGAATGAAAAGATATTGGATTGTACTCGCTTTCTGGCTCCAATCCAAGTCGCGGATGTCCAGGTCGTACCAAACTGTATCTGGATCGCCACTTGATAGAAGATCATCTGGTTTTAAGAGACGCTCCATTGCCCACGTAAACCCCAATTGCAATGATTTGCTCTCAAAGTCATCTGGAGTAAAGTCGTTCGGTGGGTAACCAATAGGCCTGTTCGGTTTGGGACGATACGACTTTATCCACAGTGTATCACATCCTTCCAGTTCGTAATCCCGGATGTCCACACCTAGCCCCTCTTTGCATTTTTCATCATCAGCAGCTTTATGGCAATAGTAGAATACGCATTCAGGGTCAGCGATCTCGCACTTGTTTACCATTCCCAAGTCCTCCTATCTACAGGGAGCGTAAGCCGCCTGTTGTGCTCATTACTATACTTTTGCGGTTTTCTCAAGTGTCTCTCCTCCCACTATGTAGGAAAACACCTCCTGGCGTTTCTATCGTTTCTTTTTATACTTACCCCACCTCTACATACTCCAGCTCCAGCAGCGCCATGATCTCCGCCTCTACCTGCCGATCTCGATAGCGAATCAACTGGATCGCCTTGGCCGGACACTCAGAGACACAGACGCCGCAGCCGTGGCACTGGGCCGATTCGATGTAGGCCGCGCCGATGATGCCGCCCACGCCGATAAACTCGGCCTTGATCTGCGGCACGTTGTACGGACAGATGCGCACGCAGGTCAGACAGGCGACGCATTTTTCCTCGTCCACCTGCGCCACGACGCCGCCGACCTCGAGCACATCCTTGCCCAGAACCGTCAGCGCCCGACCCGCAGCGGCCTGCGCCTGCACGATCGACTCGTCCAGGAACTTGGGATAGTGAGCCGCCCCGGCCAGAAAGATGCCGTCGCTGGAAAAGTCAACCGGGCGCAGCTTGACGTGCGCCTCCAGGAAAAATTTGTCCAGGTCCAACGACACCTTGAGGCGCGTCGCCAGATCTTGTACCCCTTCCGGCGGAACCAGGGGCATGCTCAATACCAGCAGGTCTGGCTGATACACCATCTCTTTACCCAGCATCGGCTCCTGCACCGCGATCTGCAATCCCGCGTCCGTCACTCCTACTTCTGGCTTGCGGTCAAATTCATAGTGTATGAACATCACTCCCTGGCGTCGCGCTTCCCGGTACAGCCGCTCCTTGAAGCCATAGGTGCGGATGTCGTGGTACAGCACGGTGATCTGCGCCTGGGGATTCCGCTTCTTGAGCGCCAACGCGTTCTTGATCGCCGTCGTGCAGCAGATGCGGGAGCAATATCGCTCCGCCGGGCCAACGCAGAGGATCATTGTGACCGAGTCCGGCAGATCTTGCTCCGAGGCCAGCCGCTCCTCAAATTCCTGCTGGGTGAGGATGCGCGGGTCTGTGCCGTAGCCATACTCCGGCCCTCGATACTCCACGCCGCCCGTCGCCACGATGGTCGCCCCGTGGCGTATCTCGATCTCCCCATCAGGGGTGCGCAACTGCGAGGTAAAGCTGCCGACGAAACCGCTGCTCTCCAGATACTCGCTCTGCAGGTGCACGGTAATCTGAGCGTGGCCTTCCACCCGCTCGATCAATTGCTGCAAGAAAGCCTGAGGGTCGCGCCAGACCAGCTCTCCCTTGCCGTTCCCCCGCGCCTGAGCGCTCTCCCAATCCGCGATCTGCTTTACGTGCCACAAATTTCCGCCCAGTCGCTCGGCCCTTTCGACCAGATGCACCGGAAAGCCCTGGTCGGCCAGCGTCAGCGCCGCCGTCATCCCTGCCGCCCCGCCGCCGACGACGAGGGCCGCCTTTTGCACCGGCACCTCGGTCTTGCGGAGCGGTTCCAACCGCAGCGCCTTTGCCGCCGCCATCCGCACCAGATCCTTCGCCTTCTCCGTCGCCGCATCCCACTGATCGGGATGCACCCAGGAGCACTGGTTGCGAATGTTCGCCATCTGGAACATGCCGGGGTTCAGCCCCGCCTGGCGGATGGAATCCTGGAACAGCGGCTCGTGGGTCAGCGGCGTGCAGGAGGCGACCACGACCCGGTTCAGCTCCAGCTCTTTGGTCTGCTCTGTGATGTGCTGGATCGAGTCCTGCGAGCAGGTGTACAGATTGTGCTCGGCGTGCACCACGCCCGGCAGGCTCAGCGCGTACTCCGCCACCGCCGGCACATCGAGAAAGCCTCCAATGTTCGACCCGCAGTGACAGACAAAGACGCCCACCCGGGGATCTTGCTCCATCACGTCCCGCTCCGGCGGATAGACCACATCCTCCGTGCGGGTCCAACGAGCCGGAGCCAACACCTCCCCGGCAGCCGCAGCCGCCCCACTGGCCTCGACCACCGTCTCGGGAATGTCCTTCGGGCTGCGGAACGGCCCCACGGCAAAGATGCCCGGCCTGCTCGTCTGGAGCGGCTGGAAGGGAAGCGTGCGACAGAAACCATGCTCGTCCAGATCCACGTCCAGCCGCCGCCCCAACTCGCGCACATTATCCGAGATCTCCACCCCCACGGAGAGCACCACCAGGTCAAACTCCTCCTCGACGATGGATGGCCCCTCCGCTCCATTCTGCACGTAATTCAGGAGCAAGTTTTGGGTTTGCGGATCCTGCCGGATCTTGGAAGTGCGGCAGCGGACGTAGCGGATGCCATACCGCTCCTGGGCGCGCTGATAATATTCCAGGTATCCCTTGCTAAAGGCCCGCATATCCATCATAAAGACGGTGACCTCTGTACCCGGCTCGTGCTCGATCGCCATGATGCCCTCTTTGGTGGCGTACATGCAACAGAACGATGAGCAATAATCGTGCGTCTGATCGCGGGAACCCACGCACTGGATGAAAGCAATGCGCTTTGGCGTCTCTCCATCCGAGAGACGTTGCACGTGACCGTGGGTCGGGCCAGAGGCGCTCAACAGGCGCTCGAACTGGAGCGCGGTGATCACGTTGGGGTAGCGCCCCCAACCGTACTCGGACGACTTTTCGGCAGGGTAGGCTTCGTAGCCAGGGGCCAGGATGACCGCGCCTACTTCGATCTCTTGAATCTGCTCCACCATATCGTGGTTGATCGCGTCGGCCTGACAGGCGTACCAGCAACTCAGGCACTCGGAGCAGATGCCACAGGCCAGGCAGCGGGCCGCCTCCGCCTGAGCCAACTCGTCGGTGTAGCCGGTCTCCACCTCGGCAAAGTTAGCCACGCGCTCCGCCACATCCAGCTCGGGCACGGGTACGCGAGGGGTGACCTTCACCTCTCCTCGCTCAATCCGCTCGTGGATCTCTGCCTGGCTCAAGTCGACCACGGGCAGGTCCGGCTTTGGCTCCGGCTCCAACTCCTCGCCCCGCAGGTAGCGATGGATCGACTCGGCGGCCTGGTGCCCGGAGGCCACGGCCTCGATGACAAAGGCGGTGCCGGTAGTGGCGTCGCCGGCCGCGAACACCCCTGGGCGCGTCGCCGCCATCGTATTCGGATTGACCGCGATGGTCTGCTGGCGAGTAAAGCCCACGCCGGCGCTATCGGGGATAAAGGCGAGGCCGGCGCGCTGGCCGATGGAAAAGACGACAATGTCACACGGGATAATATGCTCTGACCCTGGCTCGGTCTCCAAAACGAGCCGGCCGTCGGGGCCGAATTCCATAAAAGTGACGTTTACGCACTCCAGACCGCCGATGCCGCCCTTCTCATTTTCGACGATGCGTTTGAAGGAACGGCTAGGGTATATCTGCACGCCCTCGGCCTGGGCGTCCTCGATCTCCCAATCGTGGGCCGGCATCGTCTCGCGGCTCTCCAGGCAAGCCATGTGAACCTCGGCTGCGCCCAAGCGCACCGACGTGCGAGCCACGTCTATCGCCACGTTGCCGCCTCCCAGCACCATCACTCGCTTCCCGGCGACGTCGGGCGGATTGCCCAGGCGCACGTCGCGCAAAAAGACGGTGTTGACCATCACGCCGGGCAGGTCCGCGCCCTCGATGGGGAGCGTGCGCCCCTCGTGCGCGCCGACGGAAATGAGCACCGAGTCGAACCCTTGGTCAAAGATGTCGTCCAGGCTCTCGACCGTCGTGTTGAGTCGCAGCTCGACCCCTAGGTCGACAATGTCCTGCACCTCCCGGTCCACGATCTCGGTGGGCAGCCGGTACTCGGGAACCCCGACCCGCAACATCCCGCCGGCCACGGGCAGCGCCTCGAACACGGTCACCTCGTACCCTTGCTTGCACAAGTCCTGGGCGGTCGTCAGCCCACAGGGGCCTGCGCCGATGATGGCCACCCGCTCCTCGTACACGCGCTCCGCCGGTTCTGGAGCCACCCGGGGCTGAGCATAGACCTTGTCGGTCACAAACCGTTTGAGGGCGCGGATATTGATGGGATCGTCCAGTTTGCCCCGGTTGCAGGCGTCCTCGCAACGGTGGTTACAGATGCGGCCACAGATACCGGGGAAAGGATTATCCTCCTTGATCACCCGCAGCGCGTCCTCGTAGCGGCCCTCGCGGATGAGGGCGATGTACCCCTGGGCGCGCTGGTGGGCGGGACAGGCGTCCCGGCAGGGAGAGATGCCCCGCTTCTCGATAGCAAAGGCATTCGGCACCGCCTGGGGATACAGCTTGTACGCCGCGTGTTGCTCCGTCAACCCCTCGTCGAAATGACCGGGGATGATCACCGGGCAGACGTCGGCGCAATCGCCGCAGCCGGTGCATTTGTCCACGTCGATGTAGCGCGGGCGCGTCCGCACCTGGACGGTAAAATCGCCGGCGTCGCCCTTGATACCGAGGACGTCGCTGTCCATCAACAGCTCGATGTTGAGATGACGGCCACAATCGACCAGCTTGGGGCTGACGATGCACATCGCGCAGTCATTGGTGGGAAACGTCTTGTCCAGTTGCGCCATGTGCCCACCGATAGCCGACTTGGTTTCGACCATATAGACCTTGTAGCCGGACTCGGCCAGATCTAGCGACGCCTGGATGCCGGCGATCCCTCCACCAACGACCATCACTGCGCCGACGGGGCCATTTTGTTTGATAGTCTGTTTCATTTTTTCCGCCTCTCCCCTGAAATAACTCTGTAGGTCGGCAGGCAACCGAAGGTCGCACGTTATCCGACCCTGGCGATTAGTCGGATTGTTCCAATCCGCAATCGCCCTACATTTTCACCCTTCAGGATGAACAGAGTCCATGGTGACTCCTCGCTTGGTTTCGATACGGCCCTTTGGGCCTACTCAACCGGCGCTCGCTCCAGTGGCCTGAGCAGTTACTTTCAATTTACCATTCCTGAGCGGGCTGGGTCCCAAGGCGCGCACCCGCTCCGTCATCTCCCGCACCGCGTTGGCGAACGTTTCTCCCATCCCCCCGGAGACAAAGTACATCTCCAGCCGCTCGCCGCCCAACCCGACCTCGTCCAGCAGTTCCTTGACGTACTTTACCCGCGCGTGGCCGCGCTCGTTCCCGCGCACGTGATGACAGTTCCCGATCGGGCACCCCACCACACAGACCCCATCCGCCCCCTGCTCGAACGCCTCCAGCAGGTAACGCGCGTCCGTCTTGCCCGTGCAGGGCAGCTTGATCAACTTGATATTCGCCGGGTACCTGATACGCAGCGCGCCGGCCGTATCAATCGCCATATACGCGCAGTAAATACACGTGAAAACAGTGATCTCCGGCTCAAAGCCGTCCTTCACTCCATCCTGCTCAACCATCAACACCTCTTGCTCATTCTTCATTGTTAATTGTTCATTGTTCATTGTTACTTGTTCATTGTTCATTGTTACTTGTTCACTGGCTTACTTCCACCGCCCAGGCTCCCAATGGCAGGCCCATGATTTGCTCGTCGCGATAGTTGACTAACTGAATCGCCCCGGCGGGGCATTCTGCCGTGCAGGTGCCGCAGCCCGTACACATCGCCGGGTCGATGTACGCCGCCCCCTGGATCGCGCCCACGCCGACGTCCTCATACCGCACTTTGGGGATGTCGAAAGGACAGGTGCGCACACAGGTGAGACAGCCCACGCATTTCTCCTGGTCCACCACCGAGACGACGCCGCCGATGTATAGCTGCGGCGTAGCCAGGATCGTGATGGCTCGGCCCGCTGCGGCCTGCGCGTTGGTGATGCACTCTTCGATGAACTTGGGATAGTGGGCCATGCCGCAGATGAAAATCCCCTCGCGCGCCATGTCCATCGGGCGCATCTTGAGGTGAGCTTCCAGGAAGAACCCCTCGCTGGAGAGCGGCACGTCCAGGATATGGGCCATCTTTTCCGTCCCCTTCGATGGCTCGATCGGCATACTCAGCGACAATAGATCAGGACGGAGCACGATCTCCTGTTGCAGGGAGGATTCCCAGACGGTGACCTCCAGTTGGCCCTGGTCATTCACTCGCGCCTGTGGCATGTGCTCCTCGTCGTAACGGACGAAAATGGCCCCGCGCTGCCGAGCCTCGGTGTAGAACTGTTCCCTGAATCCATAGGTGATAATGTCTTTGTAAAGCACTACCACCTTGCAGTCAGGATTCAGCAGTTTGATGCGGATGGCGTTCTTCATCGTGTTCGTACAACAGGTCCGACTGCAATACTCGACCTCGCCGGGCTGTCGCACGCACTGGATGAAGACGACCTCTTTCAGATCGGTTATCCGCTCTGGCCGGTGGGTGATCATCTCCTCCAGGTCGAGGGAGGTGACCACGCGCTCGTCCTGGCCGAGCAAAAAGACGTCTCCGCGCCACTCTTGCCCGCCCGTGGCGACGATGGTCACGCCGTGCTCGACCTCAATCTCACCCTCCGGCGTGCGCACCGTGGAACGGAATGCGCCCAGACTGCCCTCGTGCGCGATCACTTCCGCGTTGGTGAGAAGATCGATTCTGCGATGCCCCAGCACCCGGTTGACAGAATCGCGCAGCAGCCGTTGCGGGTTATCTCCTTCGGCTACGTAGTAGATGTGTTGCAGATTGCCCCCTAATCCCGGCTCTCGCTCCACCAACGTGACGTCGTATCCGGCGTCGGCGATGCTCAGCGCCGCCGTCATGCCAGAGATGCCGCCGCCGATCACCAACGCCCGCCGCACAGGCGTGATGGCCTGCTTGCGCACCGGCTCGGCCAACCGCGCCCGCGCTACCGCCAGGCGCACCATCTCTTTCGCCGCGCGAGTCGCCCCCGACGGGTCGTCTACGTGGGGCCAGGCGCAGTGCTCGCGGATATTTGTCATCTCCAACAGGTAGGGGTTAAGCCCCGTCTCGCGGACAATGTACTGGAACAACGACTCGTGAGTGCGGTGGCTACAGGCCGCCACGACCACGCGGTTCAGGTTGCGGTCCTCAATCGCCCACCGAATTCGCTTCTGCCCCTCTTCCAGGCAGGCATAGTCCACGGTCTCGACGTGAACCACGTCGGGCAGATCTGTGACGAACTCGGCCACCGCGTCCGTGTCCACCACCGCCGCGATACTCGGATAACAGCGACAGATAAAAACGCCAATTTGCGGTTCCTCTATCGCCATGGGACGCTCTGGCGGAAGGGGACCAGATAGGAAGGGGTACGCCCGTCCATAAGCCTTTGCTCCCAACTGGTCGGATAGCAGCCGCATCACGTCGCCGGCAGCGCCCGCCGCGTCCAGGATCGTCTCTGCGATCTCTTTGGGCGAGGCAAACGTCCCGCAGACATAGATACCGGGCCGGCTCGTCTCCAGAGGAGCAAATTTATCCGTGGCGCAAAAGCCGTAGGGATTCAACTCGATCCCCAACAGATCGGCCAGGTCGCGGGAGCCGCTCGGCGGCAACGCTCCTACCGAGAGCACCACCAGATCGAACCGCTCCTCGGCGACTGTGCCGTTCTCACCCGGAAACCGCAAGATCAGATCGTGCGTCTCTGGGTCCTCCAGGATCATCGAAATACGGCAGCGCGTGTACTCGACGCCATATTGATGCTGCGCCTGCTCGTAGTAGGCGTTGAACTCCTTGTTAAAGGCCCGCTCGTCCATCATAAAGATCTCGCAGTGGACGTCTTCGAGCCGCTGCTTGGCGACCATGGCCTCTTTGGTGGCGTACATGCAGCAGATGGAAGAACAGTAGGGATGCTTCTGGTCGCGCGAACCGACGCACTGAATCCAGGCGATGCGCTGGGGCAGCTTGCCGTCCGAGGGACGGGTCACGATGCCCTCCGTCGGCCCCGAGCGGCTGGCCAGTCGCTCGTACTGCATCGAGTGGATGACGTTGGGATAGCGACCGTATCCCAGCTCTTCATATTCGGTCGCGTCCGAAAGGTCGTAGCCCAGCGAGAGGATGATGGCGCTGACGTTCAGCTCGTACTCCTCCTCCTCCTCGTCCAGGTTGATCGCCTCGGTGGGACAGGTCGTCTCGCAGCGCCGACAGGTCTCGCAGCGCGGGACCTTGTCCACGACGTAGGAATCGGGCAACGCGCGCGGCGCCATCTTGTAGACCGCCTTGCGAACCGCCAATCCCGCCTCGAAGGGGCTGGGCAGCGAGACCGGGCAGACGCCCGCGCACAGCCCACAGTTGATGCACAGCTCGGCGTCCACGTAGGTGGGGCGGTGCCGCAGCGTCACCGTGAAATCTCCAGCGTACCCCGCCACGTTGATCATATCCGTATTGGTGAGGATCTCGATATTGGGATGTCGATTGTGATCAAGAAAAGCCGGTGAGATGGCCGGTCGCGTGCAGCCGTACCCGTGATCCGAGGTGCCCCGGCAGAGCACGCAGTCGTGGGTAGGGAACATGTAGCCCAATTGCGCCACCCGTCCGCCCAGCCAGGGCATGTTCTCGACCAGGTAGACTTTCAAACCAGCCTCGGCCAGGTCGATCGCTGCGCGCATCCCGCCCACACCGCCACCGACGACCAATACAGCGCCAACAGGCTCCCGTTTATGAACAGGCATTTAGTGTAAGTTCTCCTTCGTTGAAATTTGTAACGTGTTATGTCTCTACAAATACAGTCAGTTCGTCACCCTGAGCGGAGCCGAAGGGTATCCAGTTCCGACAGCGTGAGATTTCTCGACTCCACTCCGCTGCGCTCCGTTCCGCTCGAAATGACGACTGTTCCAAAGTCTCCTCGTAAGTACTGGAACGAGAATAGCTCACTCTGGAACACAGGTACCGCATATAAGCTTTCATACCGACAGTTGGTCGCTTAACCAACTTGCAGGTGGGGCGCCTGCCCCATCAGCTTGAGCCACATCTCCACAGTTCTCGCAACTTATCCATATACACCAAGTCCCTATACCGTCCGGCTCCACCGAGACTTTCAGGCGCCCCTGGCAAGTAGGACAGATCAGTAAATAGCCTGGAACCTCTTTATCCACAGCTACAATATTCATAATCTCAGTGAGATGCTGCTCTATTTCACTGATTTGGAACCTCCAAAAACTTGACCTCTCCCTCTCATTGGTCATCCAGCGACACTTGCATCAACAAATCTCGGGCCTTCCTCTAGGGAAACAATGATGACGTGCCCCCAGAATAGATCGCCATCGTCGTAACATAGCTCGGCGCTGTGATCCGGGTAGGTCGTCAATGACTCCAGAGCGATTCTTTCGGCGAACTCGGATTCAGTGATGTCCTCGCCCTCGTTCCACGAATCATCACAGACTCTCAACAGTTTCTCGGCAGCGAATCTCCTGGCCTGCTCGCCCGTTTCCGCAATGGTCTGGAGGAATCCTTTTGTGAAATGAATCAGATCGTCAAGATCCTCGCACCCGTCAAGCGACAACGAGACGTTGAGCTTCTTTGCTCCAGGTAACTCAACCTCACCCGAATACCAGTTCAGGTACTCTTCGTACTTTAGCTTTTCGAGAAGGTCGTCGCTCACCGTTTTCTTCAGCGGCTACTTTTTCTCGATGACATCAGGCCTTCGCGGGCGTTCCGATTCCCAACAGATCGGCGATGCTGGCCTGGGGATCGATCACCGGCTCGATCAGCGGCGTCGCGCACGTCATAACCGTCGTGACGCCCGGCCCGTGCCCGGCGAGCAAGCAGTTGCTATGAACCACCGTACCGATGGTAATGGCGCCCTTCCGATAGGCCCTTCCATACCGGTTGTCGTGATCCATCAAGGCGACGAAATCCCCAAATCGAATCTGGTCGAGCTTGTATTCCTTCACGGTTTCGGGATCGCTGGTCATGATGTCGTAATCGCCCTTGGCGACGTGAGCCGCTCCGACACCCGACCCCATGCAGGCCGCCGGCACGACAGTGGTCACGGGAACCCGGAGCTTTCCTCCCTCCAACTCGACGATCTTTATCTTGGCGAGCAACGCCGGATCGAGATTGAAGAGCGCGATATCGGCATAATCAAGCAACTTCAAGCCCTGGCCTTTGGCGCGAATCATGATCTTGTCGTCGTAGGTCATCTTTTCCTTCACCTCGCGGGAAAAGTCTACGATGACGTGCTCCGACCCGCCGTGGTGGCCCAGGACGTAGCCAACCGCCCCTTCGGCCTCTCCCGAGATGAGTTTGGCCTCGTTGCCCGCGCACGAAAAGATCTGAAGCCCGATATTCGGATGTTCGAAGGGCTTTTTTGTGTCCATGATGCAACTCACGCCCGGCTCGACGTGATCCCCAGCCCAACCAAAGGCAGGATCGCCCGCCTGGATGTTCACCGTGATACCGCCGATCCCCGGAAGTATGAAGGGATCTCCATGTTGATCCACTCTCCAGGCACCCTTCGTCTTTGGGGGACCGGCCTGGCATTGTATCAAAAACTCGACGATGGTTTTCTCATTGGTCTTGAGCATCTTTTTCTCCTTGATGCGAAATAAATAGGTCAGCGTTCAGCCATATGACCAAACGCCAGAGCGAGCGCTGGTTGAGTAGCGGAGGCACACGCTTCTTGTGCCGGAGCGTATCGAAACCAAGTGAGCGGGGCCGTATGCATAACCCGCTCGGTCTCGATACGTCGCGGAGTTTACCCTGAGCCTGTCGAAGGGTTCCTACTCGACCGGCGCTAGAATCACCCTCTGAACGCTTGCATAAATAGTTGGGGACAGCAGACGTCACGCTCCGACCACCCCTTCGTGCCGCGTGTAATCTGGCAGCAGGATGGGCGAGATCACGCCTGTATCCACCTGGGCTTCCGCCAATTCCTGGTTCCAGGTCTCCAGGTGGGCCAGGTTGGGCTTGCCCAATTGCACCTGCTGCGCATAAGCCGCCGCCGAGCGTCCCGCCCGCCGCCCAAAGACGGTGATCTCCAGCAAACTGTTGCCCATCAGCCGGTTGTGGCCGTGCACGCCGCCGCTCACCTCCCCGGCGATGAACAGGCCAGGAATATCGGTGGAGGTGTCGGCCCGCAACCGCACGCCGCCGTTCTGGTAGTGGAGCGTGGGATAGACGAGCATCGGTTCCTTCGTGATGTCAATATCAAAGCGCGCAAACTGGCGCACCATCGCGGGCAACGCCTCCTGAACCGTGCCGGGGCCGTGGATTTTCTCGATCATCGGCGAGTCCAGCCAGACGCCCGGCTGCCCGGTGGGGGTGACGACACCGTTGCCGCGCCCCCCCCTCCCCTCCCCCCCAATGGGGGGGACAAGAGGGGGGGCGCACTCCCGGATGAGCGCCGCCGCCTCCACGTCGCGCGGCTCTAGCGGGTAGACGAACTGCTCGCCCTCCTTGTTGACCGGCTGAGCGCCCAGCCCGCGCACCTTCTCTGTGACCAACAGGCCCACGATCTGCTCCGGGAACGCCGCGCCGGTGGGGTGATATTGCATGGATTCCAGATAACCCAATGGCGCGCCAGCCCGGTAGGCCAGCACAACTCCGTCCGCCGTCGCGCCGTGGTGGTTCGTCGTCGGAAAGCCCTGGTAATGCAACCTCCCCCCTCCGCCGGTGGCCATCACCACCGCTTTGGCCTTGATGAAATGGAAGGCCTTAGTCTCCAGGTTCATCGTCACAGCCCCGGCGACCCGCCCGTCGTCATCGAGCACCAACTCGACGGCGGGGGCGAACTCGATCACGGTGATGCCATCCTCCCGGTTGCGCACCTCGTCCCGCAGCGTGCGCATGATCTCCGCGCCGCTATAGTCCCGCGCCGAGTGCATGCGCTTGCGGCTGGTACCGCCGCCGTGCGCCTCTACCATCGTGCCGTCCGGCTCCTTGTCGAACATCATCCCCAGGTTCTCGAGCCACTCGATGACGCCGGGCGCGTCCATCACCAGCGCCTCGACCAGGTCGGGGACGTTCGTAAAGTGGCCGCCGCCGATGACGTCCAGGTAGTGAATCGCCGGGTTGTCCTCCGAGCGGTCGGCGGCCTGAATGCCGCCCTGCGCCATCATCGTGTTGGCGTCGCCGAAACGCAGCTTGGTCACCAGCGTCACCTTGGCTCCGCTCTCCTGCGCCAGGAGCGCCGCCGAGGCCCCCGCTCCGCCGCCGCCGATGACGAGCACGTCGGTCTCGATCGTCGGATCGCTCAGATCAAAGTCAGGCCCAATGTGAGGCCGTCCCTCGATGATTTCGGCCAATTCGATGGGCATGCGCTGCCCTTTGCTCACCCCCACCCGGATGGCGTGGAAGGTCTCGCCCTTATAGTCCGGATGGAAAGCCTCCAGGATCGCCTCCCGCTCCTCCATGCTCATCGCCGGAAACGTTTCCCCGATGCGCCGAGCGCGCAAGGCCTCGACCTTGCGAATAGATTCTTGCATCTCAAGCGGATAACCGCTCATCCCGTTTCCTCCTCACTCACTTTGGTTCAATGTCCCGCGCTTTGTAACGCGCTGTCAGTTCGTCTTCGTCGAGAGCCTTCAACGCCTCCAGTTCGGCGTCGAAGGCACCGGCCTCGATCTCCTCCAGCCGCTCCCGAAGGTGTTCAGACCGGGGGGCCAGATACCGGCCGTAGAGACGGCGGGCCAGGATGGCGATGTTGTACTGAGCCTCCTCCGCCGGGCAACGGGCGGCGCACAGCCCGCACATGATGCAGTCGAACGAAATATCGGCCATTGCGGCGATGTCGCCCCGCATCCCGGCTGCCATATAGTTCCGCACATCAATGTCCTGGGGGCAGGCCTTGGTACAGGCCCCGCAGCCCAGACAGCGCAATACCTCCGGGTAGATAGTGAACAGGGTAGCCGCCGTCGGCTCCAGTTGGGTGATGTCGTAGGCGACCCGTTGAGCCGGAAAAAAGGGAATCTGGGCCAGGTACATGTCCGGCTGCACCACCGTCTGGCAGGCCAGGTCAAAGTAAAGCTTTGGATCGCCTTTGATGCGGTAGGCTGTAGCACACGCCCCGCAGAAACCGCCCCGGCAACCCACGCCCCGGATCAGTGTGTACCCCGCGTACTCCATCGCTTTCATAATCGTCAGTGCAGACGGCACCATGTACCGCTTCCCCATGATATAAATGGGAACTAGATCCACATCATTCGCTTCAGGTTGCTTCTCAATATCCATAATTCCCCCTATTGCCAGGACCTGGGGACAAGGAGACTTTCACCTTGTCACTCTTCCCCGACCTCCATCCACTCATCCTCGCGGAAAGTGACCAGGGGCAGAGGCTCCTCGACGTCGCTGCCAGGCGTGTAGTCGAACACCGCTTGCGTCTCTTGCCCGATGGCGCGAAAGACCAGGCCCACCGGCAACTCGGCCGGGCAACAACTGGTGCACATCCCACACCCGATGCAGGAGAGCACCATGTGGTTGAGCCGGGTCAGGTGGAACATCATCGTGTCGGCCGGCAACCGGTAGGCCCCCTTGCGCTGCGCCCAGTTCATATACTGGATCGGCTCGTGGTCAAAGACCGGGCTTTTGAAGAGACAGGTCTTGCAATAACAGATCGGGCAGACGGTCATGCAGTTGTGGCAGCGCACGCAGGCCGCAAAGACGCCTTCGATGCCCTCCTGCTCCAGCCGCTGGCGTATCTCGGCAAAGCGGGCGTCGCGCACCTCGGTGCGGGCCGCGACCACCTTCTCCACCACACCGGCGCGCCGCCCATCCCCCCCTTCCGTCCCCCCCATTGGGGGGGAAAGAGAGGGGGACAGCTTTTCGCCCATCTCGTCGGGCAGGACGACGGGGATGCCGGCGGTCACATCGGCGCCGAACAACTCCAGCGTGATGTCGGCTCCCTCGATGTGAGGCTTTTCGCACATCTCACAAGCGTCGCGGAAGGTATATCCCTCTCGCGGAACCAGGTCGCCGGTCTGCGCCTGGGCCAGCATCGCTTCCAAATCCACTTTGCCGTCGCTCTGCATCGCGGTGTAAATCGGCACGTCGTAGGTGCCCAGGCAATCCACGCCGATGGTCACCATGTCGTCCAGATTGGCCTGCTGGAGTTTGACCAACTCCACCAGCGCCCGCAGCTCGCACGGGCGCAGCACCACGCCGATCTTGCCGCGCGGCTCGCGGATGGAGACGTGGCCCGCCACCCGCGCCGCGTTCAGCCCCATCACTGGGGCCAGCGGGTTGGCCGCGTCCAGCAGGGCAGGATCGGACACCAGCGCGGGCGTGATCGTCCCGGCGGGCGTCTCCATCGGTACCAAAAGCGCGTCCACAACTTGCTCCTCCAGCAACTGCCTGAGGAATCCACGCACGGCTGCCAACGTATCATTGTTTTCGACCGGAATCACAGTTCTCATTCCATCTCCCCTATTACATTGGTCAGTTGTCACTGTTCATTGTTTATTGTTCATTGTTCATTGTCACACTGCCCACTTTTGGCGCATGGGATTGGGGCCTTTTTCTTTCAAAAACTCGGTCATCTTGGTCACCGTGTTGGCAAAGCGCTGACCCTCAGAGGCCGAGATCCAGCGCAGCCAGACGCGGTCCTCCTCCAGACCAGCTTGCTTGAGGATCTCTTTCAGCGCGATGATGCGCCGCCGGGCCTTGTAATTCCCCGACTGATAGTGACAGTCATTGGGGTGACATCCTCCAATGAGGACGCCGTCAACCCCATCCAGCAACGGCTTGAGCACGTACGTCGGATCCACCGAGCCGGAGCACATCACACGAATGACGCGCACGTTGGGCGGGTACTGGATGCGCGAGGTGCCCGCCAGGTCGGCCCCAGTATAGGTGCACCAGTTGCAAAGAAAGCCCACGATCTTGGGTTCAAAACTATCGTTACTCATAAATGTTGTCTCCTAAAAGATTTCCACATTG
>DAOTUB010000244.1:0-24114 GCA_034437455.1 Anaerolineae bacterium
TTTTTCTCCAGACTGTATCTTTTCAATAAAACGGGGCTATGTAGCCGAGGTTTCCATACCTCGCGGGCCTGCGCGCTATGGAAAGCGCGGCTACGTCGAAAGCTCCCCAGACTTTTGAATTATACCCCACGTAATCCACTACTCCCAGCGTCAATCGCCACAGGGCGAATGAACGTTTAGATAGCAATCGAAAGCCGTGCTTGCGCACCCAATCAGCCACGTACCGCTCGCCGTAATGACAAACAACCAGCGCAATTGGGCCCACGTGCCCCGTTCCAGGATACGTTCGATGATCACTCCAGCGTGACTTTCCAGGCCCATCGTCTCGAACTCGTACTCTGGAAATAGCCAGGCGGTATCGGTGGGTAAACTGTTATAGGTGTGTTTCAAATGGGTTGAGCCGCGCTTTCCATAGCGCGCGGTATGGAAACCGCGACTACCTCCAACCGAAATAAAACACACCCAACTGTTATTCGCTTGTGGCTGTTTATCTGCAAGATACACCGAATGCTCCCCTTATGCGCGCGCTCACTCTACATCTGCAACGGCGATAGGGTTATTATAACCCAACGCGGCATACTCGTCAACGAGTATCGCTCTGCATAACAAACCCCCGCAGGAACCAATCCCTGCGAGGGTTGAGGTTTTGAAATTGGATGAATGGTCAATCACTCAGCAAGCTGTTGCTGCTGTGCTCGTCGGAGTTGCCAGAGGATAAAGCGCGCTCGTTGGGCGATGGCTCGGGAGATGTTCCACATCAGCCGGGTGCCCAGTATGGCGTCGTCCTCGCACAGGGCCAGCAGCCGATCTCGCGACAGCGCCAGCACCGTGGTCCCCTCCGGGCCGGCGATCAGATCGGCGCTGCGCACGCCTTCGTCCAGCAGGGAGAATTCGCCGACCATCTGGCCAGGCCTCATGGTCGCCAGACGGCGCGGGTCCTCGGATTCTTGGCCGGGCCTGTCCGGGTCGCTCCAGACCTCCACCGTGCCTTCTTGCACGATATACATTTCGTTCCCGGCCTCGGCGACGTTGACGATACTGTCGCTGGGGGGGTAGAAGCGCTGTCGACATTGAGCTGCCAGGCGGATGCGCTGGGCCAGGTTCAGATCGTTTCCCAGGTCCGAATGGGCCAGGAACTGCGCCACCTCGCGCGTTCGCACGAGTTCTTCGTCATCGATAGGGTTGTGAAGCGAGTTGCTGAACAGCGGCAGGCCGAGATAGGCGGCCACCTGGCGGCGGACGGTGTCCGGCGTCTCAAAGTGAGGCCAGTGACCGGCCTTGGGGACGATGCGCAGGTCGGCTGCGGGCCACTCGTCGGCCACCACGCCCGCGTCTCGTAGGGGCACGGTGTTGTCCTCCGCTCCCCAGACCACCAGAGCGGGCGCTTCGACCTCGCCCAACTGACCGCTCAGGTCATTTTCGCGCATGGCAAAGAAGCATTCAGCTCGCACCTTGCCCTGACCCACCCGGCGGATGTCGGCCTTCAATCGTATGTAATCCTGTTCGGTGATCCCGGTGCGCTCGGCGAAGGAGGCCGGCCGCATGATGCGATCGGTGAGGCCCACCATCAGCCGCTCGCCGGTGTTCACGATCAGGCTGCCCAAACCAAAACGTTCCATCATGGTGATCGGGGCAAACAACAAATTGATGTGGCGGGATAAACGACCGGTGATGGTGGGGTTGAGCAGGACCATGCGCTCGACCAGCGGCGGGTAGCGCAGCGCCAGCGTCAGGCTGATCATGCCGCCCATCGAGTGACCCACGAGCACGACGGGGCCGTCGCTCACTCGCTCGATGAAATTGGCCAGCACCTCGACGTAACCCGAAATGGTCGCACGTTCCGGTAGGGGAGGCGATGCGCCATAGCCGGGCAGATCGACGGCGACGGCCCGGAAGCGCTGGCTCAACAGTCCGACCAAAGGGGACATCGCGTACCACGAACTCGACCAGCCGTGGATCAGCAATGCGATCTGGCGGTTTGGTCGGCCCTCCTCGACAGCGTACAGTTGTTGGTCCTTGTAAAGCGCCACAGCATCTCCCTCCCTTCCGGGATATAGCGATGCTGAATTTTAACATAAAACGAGGCGCTCTTATGTTACGGTTCCGTTACAGCACAAAAAACATGGACGATCACTGCCTTTCTTGCTCTAGTGGCCAAAGCAATCATTCAATCGTTCTCCATTGTTAATTGCTCACTGATCATTGTTCATTGATCGTTGTTCATTGGCCCGCGCTTGATCGTCCTCCGCAGCCAGGAGACGGGCGCTGGCTCGTACTTGCGCACCATGAGCACCGAGCAATTTGCTCCGTCGGTCACCTGATCGGGGATAGAGCCGAAAAGCAGGTTTCTCAAGAACCATTCCTCCGAAGCCCCGATGGCGATCAAATCGTGCCCCGCGCGATCTTTTGTCTGTGCCGATTCGGCCAGGATCCCCTCCACAATGGAATCGTAGCGCTTCAAACGAAAGACGATCTCCTGATGGAGCTTTTTCAGTTCATCCTCGACCAACTGGCGCAGGACGTCCATCTCCACTTCCATATCTATGTCTCCCGTTTCGGGGAGAATGCGCAGCGCCGTCAAGGAGCCTCCTCCGGCCCTGGCGACATCCCAGCCCAGTCGCAAGGCCAGGCGGGCGTGGGGCCCGCCTCCGATGGGAACGAGCACGCGCTTGATGTCCTTCACGCCCCGATCGCGCAACACGGCCACATCGCACTGCGCACCGCTGACCACGTCCTTGACCACGCTCCCTGCCACGCGCTGCGTCGACAACTGGCCGCGCCAGCCCATCAGGATCAGCCCCACGCCGCCCCGAGCCTCGGCCACGCCCAGGATACCGGACGAGATACCGCGCGTCGCCCGCAACAGCGTGCGCACCGGCACGCCTTGCTCGTGGGCGTAGCCCGCCACCTGCTTGAGCAATGCCTTGCGCCCATTTTCTTGCCGATCCAGAACCTCCTGGGCCAACTCCAGCGGGGTCGATCCAGGCATCTGGACCACAGCCAGGGCAGCGAGGGTGGCTTCCTCCCTCGCCTGGCCCAGGATGACGGCCATCTTGATCAAGCTCTCGGCGGTCAGGGGGTTCGCCACCGGCACCAGGATCTCGTGATGGGCCGCTTCCACCGTCTGGGCCGCCGCCTCCACCACCCGCTCTGCTGGCCGGCGCAACTGGTAGACGAGCAGGCCCACTCCGATCAGGCCGATCCCCACCACCAGCGCGTGAAGCTCGGTGAATACCTCGACGATGATGATGCCGATGCAGCCCAGGATCGGCATGACGGGGTACCAGGGGGTGCGGAAGGCGCGTTTGACATCGGGAAATTTACGCCGCAACAGGATCACCGAGACGTTGGTGAAAAAGACGACGAACATGTAGCCAAAGTTGGAGACATAGCCCAGGAACACCTCGTCGCCAGAGACGGCGGCGAGGGCGATGAGGACCCCGCTGAGCAGGATGGCGGGCATGGGGGTTTTGAAACGGGGATGGATCCGCGCGAGGAAGGCGGGCAGGTAGCCGTCGCGGCTCAGGGCCAGCGCCACGCGGGCCGAACTGAGCATGGCCGTGTTGAGCGAGGTGAGGGTAGCGATCAGGCCGGCCGCGCCCATCGCCGGCGCGCCCCAGCCGCCCATGAAGCGGGAGGCGGCGTCGGAGAGAGGCGTGGAGGAAGCGCCCAGCGTCCTGGCCGAGACGACGCCCAGCGCGACGAAGGTGACGGCGCAGTAGACGACGGCGCAGATGAAAATGGTGCCCACCACGGCGATGGGGATGTTGCGCCCCGGGTCCTTGGCCTCCTCGGCTGTGGTGGCGATCACCTCGTAACCGACGAACAGCACGTTGACCAGCGTGATGGCCTGAAAGACGGTCGCCATGTTTTCGAGCCATCCCTCGTGGATGAAAAAGCCGCCGTCCTTGTAAAACTCGGTCCAGGTGAAGCCGGTGGGCAGGACCAGCCCCAGAAGCACAAAGAGAGCCAACGATCCCAGAAGGATACCGGCCAGAATGACCTGGGTGCGCCCGGCCTCCTCGCTGCCCCGCAGACTGTTGCCGGCAAAGAGGGCGATGAGGACGATGGCCGTCAGAGACAAGGGCAGGAAGGGCAGGAATATCTGGAGCGAGTACGCGGCCCCTACCGCCGATAGCGCCGCGTAGACCATGCTGCTGAACCAGCTCACCCAGCCCACGCTGAAAGGCAGCACTCCCTTGGTCGCCTTGCTGATGTAGGCATAGCCGCCGCCGGCGATGGGAAAGCTGGAGGCCAGCTCGGCGTAGGAAAGAGAATTGGGCAGAGATTGCAGCCCGGCGAGCAAAAAGACGAGGATCACCGCCGGGCCGACCATCCCCGCCGCGTGACCGGTGAGGACGAACACCCCGGCGCCCATCGTGCCGCCGATGCCCAGCATCAAAATCTGGGCCAGGCCCAGGGTGCGGACGAGTTGTTTCCTTTTCGTTTCCGAGGCCATTCATCACCATCCTTTTATACTTCGCGCTACCCGGCGGAGGGTAGAGATGCCAGTCGGTTCGTAGCGGCGCACCATCAGCACCGAGCAGGGAGCCTGGTCAGCGATAGCGTCCGGGATCGCGCCGACGAGCAAACTTTTGACGCCCCACTCCTCGGAAGCGCCGACGACCAGCAAATCATATTCACCCTTCCGTGCTTCCTCGAGGATGGCCTCTACGACTGCCCCATGCACCACAACCCGCGCCTGGACCCGGGGATCCGCGCCGAGGATCTCTTCCACCAGATGGCGCAGCGAGCGTATCTCCGCCTCGACGTCCACTTCCCCGGCGGGCCGGGCGACGCGGAGGACCGTCAGTTCGGCCTCGTCGCCGCGGGCGATCTGGGCGGCCAGCCGCAGCCCAAGCCGGGCGTGAGGGCCGCCGCCAGCGGGTACCAGCACGCGACGCACCTGGTTCAAGTGACGCTCGCGCAGGACGGCGACGTGGCATTGGGCTTCTTGCAGTATCGTCTTGCCCGGACTGCCATAGATGCGGCCCGCCGAAAGAGGCCCCCGCCAATCGAGGAGAATCATCTCCACCGCCGGACGGGCCTCGATCACCGCCAGGACTCCCGAGGCCTCCGCGTGGGCCGCCCGACGCAATGGCCGCACCGGCACGCCCAGGTCCACTCCCTGCTGGGCCAACTGCGCCAGCGGCGAACCCTTCGGGGCAGCGCCCTGCTTTGCCAGCCGCGCTTCCACGGACGTCAACGGCGTCTGGGGAGGAACCACGACGACGTCCAGCGCGACGATGACTCGTTGGTCGTCGGTGTGCGCCAACGCAGCCGCCAGGTTCAAAAGGGGCTTGGCCTTGGCGCCGGGCAGGAGCGGAATGAGGAGCTCGTGTTTCTCCGCCCGCGTCGCTTCCTCGGCGGCTTCGATCACTCCCTCGAGAGGTCGCTCCCGCTCCCAGAGTGGCCCAAACTCCCCGATGACGGTGGCCTTGCGACGTACCCAGATCGCATACCAGATCAGGCTGGTCGCCACCAGTCCCAGGCCAGCCACGCGCGATTCCGGGGCCATCGTGAAGATGACGGCCAGACAGAGCAATCCGCCCACCACGGGCAGCACCGGGTAGAGCGGGACGCGGAAGGCCGGGCGATACCAGCGCGGTTGCGATCTCCGCATCACCACCACCGAAAGACAGAGCAGCGCGTAAGAGACCATAAACAGCGCGCTCGATATCTCTGCCAGCGCCTCGGCCCGTCCGGTGAGGGAGAGTAGAATGCTCAGGCCGCCAGTGACCAGGATGGCGTGGGCCGGGGTGTTTCGTTCAGGGTGGATGTAACTGAACCAATCGGGCAGCACGCCGTCGCGCCCCATGCCGTAATTGATGCGCGAGGAGGCCATGATGGCCGCGTTGGCCGAGGAAAGCGTCGCCAGGATCGCCGCGGTCAGCATCAGCGTCGAGCCAACCGGCCCGGCGATGTGACCGGCAGCGTCCACCAACGGAGCCTCTCGGCGAGCGATCCCCATGTAGGAAAATATTCCCGTCAATACCAGCAAGATCAGCGCGTAGAGGACGGTGGCGATGATGACCGAGCCGATGATGGAGAGCGGGAGATTGCGTTCTGGACGTTTCATCTCCTCGGATATGGTCGAGATTTTCTCGAAACCGGTGAAGGAGACGATGATCAGACCGATGGCGCCCACCACGGCTCCCCAACCCAGGGGGGCAAAGGGCCGGTAAAGGGTCATATCGACTTTGAAGAGACCGACGCCGACGAACGCGGTCAGGATGACCAGCAGGATCACGACCACCACGTTCTGCACGCTGCCGGTGATCTTGGCCCCCCGGTAGTTCAGCCAGGTGAAAAGCAATCCGAGCAGCAGCGAGGCGACCCACGGCGGCAGGGGCACGATCATCGCCAGGTACTCGCCGCAGGCGAGCAGGTAGAAACCGCTGGCAAAGGTCAGCCCCAACCAGTTTCCCGGCCCCACGATGGAGCCTGCCAGGGGGCCTAGCGCCTGGGTGATGAAGGTGTAACTGCCCCCGGCCCGGGGCATTCCCGTCGCCAATTCCGAGATGACCAGCGCGATCAGCAAGCAGAGCGTGCCCGCCAACGTGTAGGAAATGGTGGAGGCCGGGCCAGCCCGCTCGGCGGCCAGGGCCGAAAGCACAAAGATGCCCGCGCCGACCATCGTGCCCAACCCAATGGCGATCCCTTCCTTCAGGCCCAGCTCGCGCACCAGGTTGTGAGTTTCGTCGGTTGATTCGTTCCGATGCATAGGATTTCCTCCTTGGTCTGGTAAGCATTGTAGTGGCGACTTTAGTCGCTGGCTACGCGGCAAAAGCGGCTAGAGTCGTTACTACGGCTCCAATAGGAATTGCTGCTAATATTCTCTCGAACGGGTGACGGGCAGCGCGACGATCTCCAGCGTCACGTGACGATTCAGGCGTTGCCTCAAAGCTGTGGCGATGGCGTCGACTTCTCCCTGCTCCATGGGATACACCGAGCGCAGGGTCGCGACCACCACCAAACTGCCCGGCTCTGACCGATACTCGAACTCGACCAACTCTCTCTGTTGAGCGATCGCGTGCTCCGACAGAATCTCCCGGATGGTACGCTGCATCGCCGTGTCCTGCACAATCCCGCCCATGATGACCCCCAGTGGGATCGCGATCGCCAGCACCAGGAGCGCAAAGCCGATCAGTCCGCGCCGGATCCGCCGCTGTACCTCTGGCTGCCAGGTTTGGGGGCGCACGCCCAGCAGGATGAAGACGATCACGCCGGCCAGGCAGATGCTGGCGATGTTGGCGAGAAAGAGCAGAAAAGCGCCGCCAGCCACTTGGGCCTCTCCCAGCGACAGCCCCAGGCCCGCCACGCCCAGAGGCGGCATCAACGCCGCCGCGATAGCCACACCGGGCAGGGCCACGCTCACCTCCTTGCGAGCCAGGGCATACGCCCCGGCCATCCCCGAAGCCAGGGCCACGGTCAGATCGAGCAGGTTGGGCTGGGTGCGGACCATGATCTCGCCGGTCAACTCTTTGAAAGGAGAGAGAATGCCGATCGAAGCGGCGATGATGAGGGCCAGCGCCACACCCTTGAACACTGCCTCAATAGAGAGCCGGATCAATCGCACGTCTCCCAGCACCATCCCCAGGGAAAAAGCCAGAATGGGCGACATCAGCGGGGCGACGAGCATGGCGCCGATGACCACGGCAGGGCTATCCAGCAGCAACCCCAACGTGGCGATGATACTCGACAGGACGATGAGCACGAAATAATTGACGCCTGGCCGCGCGCTGCCGCTCATGGCCTCGCGCAGATCCAATTGCTCCTCGACGTTCAGCCGGGGAAAGAGCTGGAACAGCCCGCGCATCAACTTGCGGGTCCAGAACTCGGTCATCCCCCCATAGCGCCGCACGATGACGGCTGTCTTGGAAACGCGCGCGGCGATCTGCTGGGGGATGCTGCCAAAGACAAACTGGTCGAACAGTCCCTCCTCCGACGCTCCTAAAAGCACCAGATCGTACCCCTCGGCCTCCCGGACGATGCCTTCTACAACGCTGTGGGCGATGACGACCTTTTGCTGGGGCGGGCGGCTAAAGTTCAGGCCGTTCAACGTTTGAGCCACGCGCTGCCGGTTCTCCTCCATCTGCTGCGGCGTGGCCTGGCCCAACTGCACGTAGAGCGCCGTCACCTCCGAGCCATAGATCTCGGCCAGCGACATGGCCAACTGCGCGGCGATGGGAGCGTGAGGGCCGCCGGCCGTGGGCACCAGGATCTTTTTCGCCTCGCTCCACTCGTCTCCCTTGACCACCGTGACGTCGCAGGGCGCGTCGCGGATAACCACGTCGATGACCGGCCCCATCGAGGCGCCGAAGGAGCGGGTGTAGCCTCGCCAGCCCAACAAGATGAGGTCCACCTGCTCCTCGCGGGCCGTGTCCAAAATCCCCTGGGTCACGCTGTGAGCCACGCGGGTCATCGTCTGGATGGCAAAGCCCTCCTCCTTGGCCTGCGCCATGGCCCGTTCCAGCAGCACGCGACCGGTCGCCGCCTGGTGACGGCCTGCCTCCAGGGGCACCTGGTCGGGCACGACCACCACCTGCAAAGCCAATACCTCGCCTCCCTGCTGGCGGGCCAATGCGCCAGCCAGGTGGAGGAGCGTGCCGGCCGTGGCCGGATTGGCGATAGGGACCAACACGCGGTAATCCACCTTGCTCTGTTCCTCAGGAGGCGGTTTGAAGATGGTGACGCCCTCCTGGGCCTCGATGTGATGGCTCCGTGCATAGGTCAGGTAGAGAATGGCTCCCAGGCCCAGACAGCCGACCGCCCATGCCAGATAGACCGGTCCCCATAGCAGACTGACGAGCACATCCACGGCCAGGATCAGTCCTGGAATCCAGGGATGGAAAGGTAGGGTGAAGGAAGAGGACGTCGATTGCGGGCGGCGGATAAGCGTCAGGTTGACGCCCATGAGGACCAACAGGTAGAGCAGGCCCGTCAACCGGCTCAAAAAGTCAACCGGCAACAAGATGAGCGGCAATAGCAGCAAGGCTGCGAGCACGATGGCCCAGGCAGGTGTGCCAAAACGCGGATGCATTCGTCGTATGGCTGCGGGCCAATAGCCATCCCGGCTCATCACATAGATCTGGCGCACGACCAGCATGAGGACGCTGTTCAAACCCAAGGCCAGAGCCAGGCCGCCGACGATCAAAATGAGCGGTCGCCCGGCCCCTCCGGCTACACTGGTCCCGAGCAAGGCCAGGGGCACCCGGGAGTGGGCCAGAGCGGTGCTCCCCGTCACGCCCACGGCCACAGCAGCGATGGTCGCTCCAAGTAGAGCGACGATCGTCGGCGTCAGCAACATCGCGCGCGGGGTATCGGCCGTCCGCCGGCACATCTCACCCTGGAGGCTGATGGTGATCTCCAATCCCACAAAAGACGCCAGCAATACCGTCAGCGATCGTCCCCAGTTCTGATGGATGCCTGTGAAGTGCTCGAACTGGATGCGGGGCGCGGCCACCAGGATGAATCCCAGGAGAACGGCCAGCAACAGTAAAAGAACGGCGACCGATCCGCGTTGGCCTTGCTGGGTGCCCAGGCCGTTGTTGGCTGCCAGCAGAATCACGAGACCGACCGCCCACGGCCAGGTGGGGAGCGCGAGTCCGAGGTGATCGTGCAGCAGGGTGGCGACCTGAGCGGCAAACCCCTGGGCCAGAAGGGCGCACACCCCTATGCCTGCAAGCATGAGCAGCCAGCCGGTGAGAAAGGCCAGCCACCCGCCCTGGGCCTCGTGGATCTGGGCATAGGCACCGCCGGAGCAAGGGCCGCTCAGGGCCAGCTCGACGTATCCCAGGAGATTGACCAGCAGCAATAAAGCGGTCAGGAGAAAAGCCCAGGGCGTCAGTGGACCGGCCATCGCCGCCGCGTCGCCCAGGAGGACGAAAGCGGCCAGAATGACCATCACGCCCAGGCCGCGGGCCATCACCTGCCACAGGCTCAGGTCGCGGCTGTATCGGATCTGGTTGAGGAAATCAGGTTGGTTTTGCATTTCCGACCAAACCTGACAGGTTGCTGGGAAAATTGACTCGGCTCCAGGCTCTACGCCGAGAAAACTATTACATCAACAAATGCACAGTCAAAACCTGTCAGGGTTAAGTAGCTACTAATTATAGCGCAATCCCCGACGTTGGCGAGTGAGTGCAGAACTTGAAGATCGCGGGAATTACCGCCAACTATTCAATTCGTCCGCTCTGCGGTATAATCCCCTCGGCTTTACAAACGGAACCCACGAACAAGGAGCGACCCATGCGCATTCTCATCACCGGCGGAGCCGGTTTCATCGGCTCTCATCTCTGCGACCGATTGCTGGCCGACGGCCACAAGGTCATCGCGATGGACAACCTGAGCACTGGCAGCGTGGACAATATCGCCCACCTGGCCGGGCGAGACGGTTTCCAGTTCATCAAACACGATGTGACCGACTATATTTTCATCGAAGGCGATCTCGACGCGGTGCTCCACCTGGCGAGCCTGCCCAGCCCGGTGGATTATTTGAACTTTCCCATCCAGACGCTCAAGGTAGGCGCGCTGGGAACGCACAAGACGCTGGGCCTGGCGATGGCAAAGGGAGCGCGCTACCTGCTCGCCTCCACCTCCGAGGTCTATGGCGATCCCCTGGTCCATCCCCAGCCCGAGGATTACTGGGGTAACGTCAATCCCATCGGCCCGCGCGGCGTCTATGACGAAAGCAAGCGCTTTGCCGAGGCGCTCGTGATGGCCTATCACCGCTATCATAGCGTGGATACGCGCATCGCTCGCATTTTCAATACCTATGGACCGAGGATGCGAATGGACGACGGACGGGTGGTGCCCAATTTTGTCTGCCAGGCGTTGCGCGGCGATCCGCTCACCGCTTACGACGAAGGCGCGCACACCCGCAGCTTTTGCTACATCAGCGATATGGTCGAGGGTCTCGTGCGCCTGCTCCAGTCCGACGAGAGCGACCCGGTCAACCTGGGCAATCCCGACGAGATGACTGTCCTCGATTTCGCCCACCGGGTGCTGGCATGGATCGATAGCGCCTCAACCATCAAATTCGTCAAGCCCACCGATGCCCGCACCGCTGACGACCCCAAGGTGCGCTGTCCCGACATCAGCAAGGCGCGGCGCGTGCTGGGGTGGGAGCCGCAGGTGGAGCTTGAGGAGGGGTTGCGGCAGACGGCGGCGTACTTTCGGGGGAGGCTGGGACTGGCATGACAGGGTATACCCCTGCCGTCTTGGTCTATGCTCTCAAGCCAAGTTCATTCACGACGCTGGTCTGAATCTGGTGAAATGGATCGAGTACTGAATCGCGCGCTGGCCTGGAACGGGCCGCTGATCGCGCTCCTGGCGCTGGCGTTGGCCCTCGCCGCTGGCTTGCTGATCGTCCGGCTCGCGCCGCTGGATGGGCTGATCTTTGTCGGTTTGGCCGTCGTCGGCGTGGCGACGGTGATCGAGCCGCTGGCCGGGCTGGCGGCTGCGCTCTTCCTCGGTCCCTTGAAGGCATACCTGAGCGCCGAGGTGCCCCAGGTGCCCGCCCAGATCGGCCAGGTTTTCGTCGCACTGGCGCTGGCCGTCTGGCTGGCGCGGGGTTTGGCCCGCCGAAATTTGCGCATCCCTCATTCTCCCCTGTTCCTGCCACTGCTCGCCTTCTTTGGCGCGGCGCTGCTTTCTCTGTGGGACGCGGTCGAGTTGCCTGTCTATGGCATCCCTGAACTGATCAAGTGGGTGCAGATCGCGCTGCTGTTCCTCTTTGTCAGCGATTACCTTGCGGCGGGTAAGCAAGCCCGCCCTACACCCCGGCGTTTGCATTGGTTGGTGAGCGCGCTGCTCGTGACTGGACTTTTCCAGGCTGGAGTGGGTATCTGGCAGTTCGGGCTGCGCGGCGAGGGACCCGAGCACTTTGCCATCCTCCGTCTGGGCGAAGGCCTCCGCTCAGGCGGAGGGTTCTTCCGCGCCTACGGCACCTTCGAGCAGCCGAACCCTTACGCGGGCTACCTGGGATTGACGCTACCGCTGGCGTTAGGGGGCGCGTGGGGGACGATGGCGTCATGGTGGGAGAGTAGACGAGCAGGTGAGGCTCCTCGTTTCCCCCTTCCTCGTTTCCTCACCTACGCCATCCCCGCCGTTGCCATGCTCGCCGCCCTGGGAATGTCCTGGAGCCGGGGCGCGTGGCTCGGTTTCGGAGCGGCGGCGGGGGCGATGGCGCTGGCGTTGCCGCGCCGGGCGCGCTGGGGGTTGCTTCTGGTCGTTGTGCTCGTCGTCGGGGTGCTGGGGCTATACGCGACTGGCTTGCTGCCTGAATCCATCGTGGCCCGCCTGACCGACTTTGCCGGGTACGTGCGGTTCGAGGACGTGCGCGGGGTGGGCATCAACGACGCCAACTATGCCGTCATCGAGCGGCTGGCCCACTGGCAGGCGGGGCTGGAGATGTTCCGCTACAACCTGTGGACGGGCGTCGGCATCGGCTGTTACGAGCCGGCTTACTCCCGATTTGCGCTCATCAACTGGCCCATCGCGCTGGGCCACGCGCACAACTACTACTTGAACCTCGCCGCCGAGACCGGTCTCATCGGCCTGCTCGTCTACCTGATCCTGTGGGGCGCGGTTTTCTGGCAGACCTGGCGGGTCACTCGGCAGGCCAAGGGGTTGCCGCGTGGGCTTGCTATCGGACTTTTGGGCGTCTGGACGCATCTCAGCGTCCATCATTTTCTCGACAATCTCTACGTCAACAATGTGCACCTGCATATCGGCGTCCTGCTGGGCCTTTTGGCCTTTATCATCCAACAAACAAACCAACAAAATGATCGCTAAACTCACTACTCAAACAAATCAAAAAGAATTCACCCGTTTTCTCAAGTTCTCCGTCGTCGGCGCGTTGGGCGCTGTGATTGATTTTGGCTTGCTCAACTTGCTGGTGCAACTGGCCGGGTTCCCCAAGCTGCTGGCGAACGTCTGCTCCTTCACCGTCGCGGTTATCAGCAACTTTATCTGGAACCGGCTGTGGGTTTATCCAGAGACGCGCGGGGAGCCGCTGCGCAAGCAATTCGCCCAGTTCTTTGTCGTCAACCTGGCCGGGTTGGCGATCAACACGGCCATCTTTTACGGCTCGGACCGCTGGCTCCTGGGAGAAGCGGGCCTGCTGGCTGAGCCGGTCGGCGCGCTGGCCCTCGCCATCGGGATGGCCCACTTTGACCTGGCCTACAACGGGGCCAAAGTGATCGCCACCGGCGTGGTGCTCTTTTGGAACTTTTTCGTCAATCGTCTCTGGACCTTTCGCCACGTCCGCTAAATCCGTTGTTGCCGAAGGTGCGATCCAATGTTATGTTCATAGGCATAGACTATACCGCCGCCGCCCGCCAGCGTGCTGGCATCGGCCGCTATACCCGCGAACTAATCACGGCGCTGCTGGCGCTGGAGAGCGCGCACCAGTACGTCATCTTTGCCGCCACCGGCGGACTGGAACCTGGAACCTGGAACCCCCAACCAAGCCCAAACGTCCACCTTCGGACCATCCCTCTCACCGACGAATGGCTCGCTCGCCTCTGGCATCGCCTGCGTCTGCCTATCCCGGTCGAGGTCGTCACCGGCCCTCTCGACATTTTCTACTCCCCCGACTTTGTCCTCCCGCCTACCCGCCGCGTCACGCGGACGTTGCTCACCGTGCACGACCTCTCGTTCATGCACTATCCCGAGACCTTTGTGCCGCCGCTGCGCCGCTACCTGGAGCGCGTCGTGCCCCGCTCCATTGCCCGCGCCGACCTGGTGCTGGCCGATTCGGCCCACACCCGTTCCGACATCATCTCGCTCTTTGGCGCCCCGCCCGACAAAGTGCAAGTGCTCTACAGCGGCGTCCATCCCCGCTTCTGCCCGGAGCCAGAGCCAGGGGAGCGAGAGCGGCTGCGAGATCGCTACAACATCGGCGACCAACCCTACGTTCTCTCTGTAGGCACCATCCAGCCACGCAAGAACTATGTCCGCCTGATCCAAGCCTTTGCCCACTTGCCCACTTGCACGCTCCGCGCTGCAAACTTACAACTGCTCATCGGCGGGGGTAAAGGCTGGCTCTACCAGGACATCTTTGCCGAGGCGGAGAAACACGGCAACCGTGTGCGCCTCCTGGGATTCGTGGACGACGCGGACCTGCCGGCGCTCTACCGCAACGCGGCGCTCTTTGCCTTCCCGTCGCTGTACGAGGGGTTCGGCCTGCCGGTGCTGGAAGCGATGGCCTGCGGCGCGCCCGTCGTCTGCTCGAACGGATCCTCGCTCCCAGAGGTCGCGGGCGACGCGGCGCTGCTGGTCGACCCCCACGACACCGACGCACTGGCCCAGGCGATGGCGCGCGCGCTGGAGGACGCCGACCTGCGCCAGAAGATGATCGCCTGCGGGTTCGCGCAGGCGGCCCGGTTCACCTGGGAGCAGGCTGCTTGCCAACTCCTGGCCGCGTTCGACGCGGTGCAGCTTGTACCGCCTGTTCATCCGTGATATACTGAGAGCCGATTCTTGGGCATCATTAATTAGAGAAAGTGAGAAAATGGTAAACACGTCGCCATCAGTAAAAGTAGCCGTCGTACAAGCCGCTCCGATTCTTTTTGATCGAAAAGCCACCATTGAAAAGGCCTGCCAATTGCTCCGCGAGGCCGCATCCCAGGGCGCAAAGCTCGTCCTGCTCCCCGAGGCGTTCGTGCCTGCCTATCCCCGCGGCCTGAGCTTTGGAATGAAGGTCGGCAGCCGCAGCCCGGCTGGACGGCGGCTGTGGCAGCGGTATTGGGAAAACGCGGTCGAGGTCCCCAGCCCTGCCACCGAGGCCCTGGGAAACGCAGCGCGCGAGGCCGGGGTCTACCTGGCGATTGGCGTCATCGAGCGGGATTGCGCCTTTGGCGGCGGGACGCTCTACTGCACCTTGCTCTACTTTGGTCCCGACGGACGGCTCGTCGGCAAACATCGCAAGCTCAAGCCCACGGGAGCGGAGCGGCTGATCTGGGGCGAGGGCGACGGCAGCACGCTGACGGTGATCCAGACCGAGTATGGCAGGATCGGCGGGCTGATCTGCTGGGAAAACTATATGCCGCTGGCGCGGACGGCGATGTACGGCAAAGGCGTGGAGATCTACCTGGCCCCCACCGCCGACGCTCGCGAGACGTGGCAGGCGACGCTGCGCCACATCGCTTGCGAAGGGCGCTGTTTTGTGCTAGGATGCAACCAGTACGTGACGAAAACGATGTACCGGGCGGAGATGGAAGGATTGGAGGAACTGGCCGACGAACCCGAAGTGATGTGCCGGGGAGGAAGCGCGATCATCTCGCCAATGGGAGAACTGCTCGCAGGCCCGTTGTACGATGCCGAGGGGATGCTGTTTGCCGAGCTGGATCTGGCCGAGATCGTCCGGGGCAAGCTCGACTTTGATGTGGTCGGCCACTATGCCCGGCCTGACATTTTCCAGTTGATCGTCAACGAGCGTCCTGCCATACCCGTAACCAAGAGGACGGAAAAGGAGGAGTCATAATGTCACAATTGATGCGTTGTCTCTATTGCGGGCTGCTGCAAGATGAACCGAGCGGCGTCAAGGCCTGCGCCCGCTGCGGCGGCGAGCTGGCCTTCGAGCAGCCCCCACCCGCGCGCACGTACATCCAGGCGCAGATGGAGCTGGATCAGATCAACGCGCCCGCCGACCAGATCGTCGACCGCCACCTGGTCCTGACCATCCAGACGCCGGCCCAGGTGCCCGATGACGAGGCCGCGCCCACGACGAGCGGCCGCGAGCCGATGAGCTTTACCGCCGTGCTCGACGTTTCCGGCTCAATGAGGGGGGACAAGATCAAATCCGCCCTGGAGGCCGTGCGCCAGGCCGTGCTCCGCCTCCACGATGGCGACACCTTCTCCCTCGCCACCTTTGCCAGCGAGGTGAAAACGGCGCTCAAGCCTGCCCGGATGGACGGCGACTTGCGCAAGGAGGTGACCAGCATCCTGAGCAAGGTCAAGGCGGGCGGGCAGACCGCGCTCTGCGGCGGGCTTGAGGCGGGCATCAAGGCAGCGCGGAGCAAATCGCAGGAGACGAACCTGGTGCTGTTGCTCAGCGACGGGCAGGCGAACGTGGGCGAGACCGATCTGGAGAAGGTGGGCGAGCGCGCGTTCAAGGCCCGCCAGAAGGGCGTCACCACCTCCACCCTTGGCGTCGGTCGCGATTACAACGAGGCGCTGATGGTCGAGATCGGCACACAGGGCGGAGGACGCTTTTACCACGTGCTCCAGGCCAGCCAGATCGTCCCCTACGTGGCGGGAGAGCTGGGCGAGGTCAGCGCGCTGGCCGCCCGAGATGCAACCCTGCACCTGACCCTGCCAGGCGGGACCGGCTTACAGCCCTTCTCCTCGGCCTACACCGTCAGCGCGCAGTCGGCGGTGAGCCTGGGCGACATTCCCGTCGACACTCAGCTCGAAGTCGTGCTGCGCTTGCTGCTGCCGCCGCAAGCGGAAGGCTCGCGATTGCCCATCGAGGGCAAGCTCGCCTACCGCTCGCCCGCGGGCAACGACCTGGTCACGCCGCTCAACGTCGTGACGCTCCGCTTCGTCGCGCCCGCCGCGTTCGACCGGCGCGAGAGCGCCGTGGCGCCTATCGTCGAGCGCGTACTGAAGCAGATGCGAGCGCGCAGCGTGCTGGGCACCGCGCGTGCGGCCGCCGTTGGT
The DNA here is from genome assembly GCA_034437455.1 of Anaerolineae bacterium. GTDB lineage: Bacteria > Chloroflexota > Anaerolineae > B4-G1 > B4-G1 > DAOTUB01. Next base: position 16,669 of record DAOTUB010000244.1, read on the forward strand.
GGCCGCGCCGCCGCCGACAAGCAGGTCAGGCTCGACGTGGCCGAGGTTCGCGATTATGCCTCGCTGCTGGGCGACGAGGCAGCCGAGGAATTCGCCGCGGAACAGGAGCAGACGCTCGCAGCGATGGCCGCAGCCCCCGCCGCCGCGAAAACGGCCGTCAGTGATGCGTATGCCGTCCAACGCAGCACCAAGGATTTCGGCAAGAAAGATAAAAGCTGAGCGATTACTACTCCACCCCATCATTCCGAGCGACTGAAAGGAGTCGAGGAATCTCTCGTCAGGTTTGCGTTTGTCATTGCAAGTGGAGATTCCTCGATTCGCTGCGCTCACTCGGAATGACGTACTGGGAGAGCTTGAGTAGTAACACTGAGCAGTGATTGCAGATTGCGTTGCTATGACTAGGTGGATCGCGGATTTCCGGCTCCGTCTCGTGGGCCTGGTGCTCGTCGTCGTGGGCTACTTTGGCCCCTGGATACCCCACAAGGCCGTCGCGCTCACGGTGACCGGCTTTGAGCTGGCCGAGTTTACCAAGTCGATGCCCGTGACGAACGAGCTGTTTCTCACGCCGCTGGTCGCCGCCGCCGTCTTGCTCGGACTCTCGGTGCACGGGGCGGCGGGGCGTCTCTCTATGCGTCTCATTGGGACTGCCTTGGCCGCCCTGCTCGCGCTCAGCGCCCTGCCTCCTTACGAGTATGTCCGCGATCCGCAGTACCACGCCCAACTGATCTTGGCCGCTGGCGGGGTGCTGCTCGTTTTGCTGACTCCCCTGACTCGTCGGCTCGCTCGACGCCCCCAGGGCGTCCTGGTAGCAATCCTCACACTTGCGGGCGTCGTCCCGACGCTGTGGCAATTCGTTCTGCTCCGCCCGCTCGTCGTCGCCCTGTACAACGCGCCTCTCGGCCTGGGTTGGGGATTGATCGTTTGCATTGCCGGTTTTGTGTTGATCTTACTCTCCAGCGTCTTGTCCGTTCGGGAAAATTAGCTATGCTCGCTCGCTATCTACAACGCGCGCTGACCTTGCTCCGGCAAACTCTCTATTACCTCTCGATGCCCCTACGCGAGGCATTGATTGACTTTGAGGGGCTTTCCCTGAGCCTGCGGATACTGGCCGTTCTGGGATACGTCAGCGTCTTTGTGCTGTTGTTGCTGACGCTGCTGCTCGATCTGTTCCGAGACCGCCTCACCCTGGTTCGTTACTACCCCAGCGTCGAAGAGATCGCCAGGGAGATTCCCTTCCCTGTTCTGATCATCAGTAGTCTCTGCTTTGCCCTGGGGTGGGCCTATATTCTCACCGGAGCCACGGATTGCCGGCGGCGCGTCTTTTTGCCCGTCGCCGGTCTCTTGGCCTTGCAACTCTTCCTCTTCTTGCCCCAGGGGAACGCCATGTTTCTCTGGTTTTGCGCCGCCCCCCCGCTCGTCTTGGTGCTCGTCGGCTCGTATTTTTTCACCCGCGCCAAGCAATTCTGGCGCGATTATCCCCTGGTCGAATTCTTTCTCTGGGGCTGTGTGCTCCTGTTCTTTGTGGCATTGTTCTGGCTCTCCGGGCAGTCTATCAGTGACGCGGCCAAGAATATTGGCGGCATCGTCGATTTCATCTCTGTGCTCAACGTCCCCTTGTGGGTATTCTTCGGCCTGGGGATCGTCGACATCGCCATCAGCGTGGGCCGCACCGTCGCCACGACGCTGCGCCGGTTTTTCCCCGGCGAGATTCTGCGCGCGCTCGCCGTGTTCTTCGTCCTGGTCCGCCCCGCGATAGCGATCCTCGTCCTCGCTCTGAATCAACTCGAAACCGCTCTGGGAGGGATCCTGTTCCTCGATTCCGTCGTATCCACACTCCCCCTCCTGGCGTTGATCGTCGGCCTCGCGTTATTCCGTCGCTGGAGCACCCGCAGCGCCTCGATCGTCACGTCCCTCAGCTTTGCCTCGCTCGCGTTCATCCTGTGCATCTTTCCGGCCCTGAACGCGCAAGAGATCTTTGATCCGATGGGATCGCCTCTTGAGAACCTGGGGATTTTCCCGCCCTTGTTGACCTTTGTGGCGCTGATGGCTCACAACGTGCTCAGCTTCGGCTCCACCTTTGCCGACACAGAGAGTAAGATCATCCCCCGCAGCGGGCGCGTGTTACTCGTCTTTGGATTTGTGTTGCTGGCGATCAGCTTGACGATCTTTTCCGTCAACGTTCGGGATGCAACCGGCCAATTGGATGAAACGTTCCAGCAGGCGACAAACGCTTTTTTCAGCCTCGGCCTCGTCTTTCTGGGATTGCCTTACCTGGCCTGGATTCTGTGGCGGCGGCGCGACAGACTGGCCGGCAGCGAGGCGGATTTCGCGGACGCGAAGCCGGTGTTCGCCGGGCTGGCGCGTGTTTCGGGGCGGGTGTGGCTGGTGCTGGGCATTGGGATGGCCGTTTTCCTTTGCTGCTTCATCTGTGTGGTTGGTATCCTGTTCTTCCCATCTCCGTCTGGGTAGAGGTTGGCTCTCGAAGCTCGTCGTCGCCACTTGACAATATCCGCGAGTTGGGATAGAATAATGCCACGCCGAGATAGCTCAGCCCGGTAGAGCACCTGACTGAAAATCAGGGTGTCCCCAGTTCAAGTCTGGGTCTCGGCACCTTACAGGGAGAAGGTTGGATTACTTCTCCCTTAAACATAGCACTCCCTGGAGGTGCGGCTGTGTCTCCCCAAGTCCGAGTTGCCACGATGGTAGACTGGGCTTTTGCTCCTTGATGGCTTCCCTTCGATCAAGCCTGCTTTCTATCCGGTTACGATCCCCTCACGATGATGGAGATCATCGATGAAGGCGGCGTCGATTTAGACGACACAGAGCGGATCGAGCGCGGTAGCCTGTGGGACTATCTGGAGGCGGAGACGCTGGTTTTGCACTGGGACGATTAGGACTTCTCGTCCGCGCCCGTGGTAGCGGAATGGAGGAGAAGAGGGGTGGGTCCCACGGGCGCGGAAATAGTTGCACTCAGAGGAGAGGACTATGATTGAGATTGTGGGGCTATATTAGCCCGAGATTCCAACCGGCCAAGTTAACAGGGCTGCGGCCCTGGTTGATTTGGCTTGGCGCGAATAAGGCCCCACCAACAAGGTGGGGTTTTTTGCTTATTTGTTGCGACAATGCACAGTCTGGGAAGCGGCGAAATTGACAGGGTATCACGTTTTATGTTTGGCTCAGGGCTGTTCAATTCTAAAAGGTTTTTCGTTTGGGCATACTGTGGTATCCTATTGGTCAATTTCACCACAGGAGGCCAGACATATGCTCGCCAGTTTCTTGTTCAAAGTCAAAGACCACCGTCGCAAACAGGGGCGACAGTACCAATTGGGACACATTTTGCTGTTCTCGATTCTCGCGATTGTGAGCGGTGCGGACTCGTACCGCAAGGTTCACGCTTTCATCGAAGCACACTACACAGAACTGGACGCAATCTTTGACCTCGGATGGAAGAGAATACTTGCTCACACCACCATTCGCTACATCATTCGAGGTGTTTCGAGTATTGAGATCGAAACTTGCTTTCGGGAGCACGCGGCTTGGTTGACGAACAACGCTGATGGGAAACGGTTCGTCGCGTTCGATGGCAAAGTGTTACGCGGTAGCTTCGATCATTTCAAAGATCAAAAAGCGATCCAGGTTCTCAGCGCCTTTCTCACTGACGGTGACATTATCCTGGCGCACGAAGAAATCGCGGAAAAGACCAACGGGATTCCAGTTGCACAGGAGGTGATGGCGCAACTTGGTCTCTCGGACTGTGTCTTCACGTTCGATGCCATCAATTGCCAGACCAAGACCCTGGCGGCGGCTAAAGCAAGCGGCAACGATGTCATCGTGCAAGTCAAAGAGAACCAGAAGACCTTGTTGCGCGATTGCAAAACGACGGCAAAGACGATGTCTCCCAACGACACGTACCAGGAGCCAGTAATCAAAGCTCGCAATCGGATCGAAAGCAGGAAGGTCGAGGTTTTCACCAATACGATCATCAGCGATATCGACAAGTGGCACCTGGTCGAAGCGATCGTGAGGGTTGAGAGAAGAAAACAGACCTTTGACACAAAAGCAAAATGCTGGAAGCGGAGCGACGAGATCTCGTTCTATATCGCCACGACCGTTGCGAGCGCCGATGTGTTCTGCCGAGGCATCAGAAACCATTGGGGTATCGAGAATCGAAACCACCACGTGCGTGACGTGAGTTTGGGTGAGGATCGGTCACGCATCAGAGTCAATCCTCACATCTTTGCCAAACTGAGGAGTTTCGCGCTCAACATTCTGCGAGCCAATCAAGTGTCGAACGTAAAGATGGAGTTGTTCAAGAACTGTATGAACCTAGACCGCGTCATAAGTTACACGGGAGTTATTTAGAATTGAACAGCCCTGCGTAGGTCCAGGTGTTTGTGAGTGTGTCGGTCACGACCACCAGGTCGCCGCCCTCGTAGCCATAACGTACCCTACGGTTGATAGGGTCGCGCACTTCTATCAGGCGATCACTGTCATCGTACTTGAACCCCAGGTAACGCTCTCCGGTAGCATCCTGCACCCGGGCCAACAACTGCGTATCACTGTAGACAAGCGTCACGGCGTGGCCCTGGGGGTCGCGAATCTCGGTCAACTGGCCCGTGCTGGTAAAGACGTAGGTGCTCTGATCGACGCCCCGCAGGAAATAGGTGGGCGAGGTTTCGAGCGTGCGCGTGAGCGTGGCCCACACACCGGGGAAGGGGTCATAGCCGCCATCGTCGTCCCAGTCGTCCTGGAAACGGAAGCGCGAACCGTGGCAGCCCTGGGCGATGACGGTGTTCGGTTCTCCCCCAACCGTGTCGGAAAAGACCAGGTTCACCTCATAGTTGTGACTCCAACCGTACCCCAGCGTGGTGGTGTAGAGGTCGGCAGCCCCCGCGTTGTAACTGCGCTCGAAGCGCAAGGACTCGCCCAGAACAGGGATGGAGAGATCCTGCTGGCTGTAGTGGTAGTTGCCCGTGCGGGTGTTGATGGGACCGCCGCGTCAGTTTGTGTAGTTGGTCGAGCAGCCGAACGGACATTCGCAAGGTGCCCAGGTTTGGTCATCTGGCACAGTGTAGCCTACGTCAACCAGGGTCACCGTCCCAGCACTTGGGCGTGGATGAAAGTAACCTAATAGCATCTTAGCGTAGAGCACGGGGTTGTCACCAGTAAATTCGTCTGTTTTACACTCGCCGCCGACACCTTGCAGATAACAGGATTCGTTGTCCGCGATCGGCCAATCATCACCTATTTGGAGGGCAGCGGTACAATTCATAGGTTAGGTGTCCTACGTGACTATGATCGATCATGGTGGGTATGGGAGTGTCCACACTCTCCACTGGCCCTTGATAAATGATCCGACCCTGGGGTAATAGATCATAGAAGCAGCCTGAGCACGTGGAAGACGCGACCAAAGAAGAATGACGGTTGTCTGTTGATATCTCCACTGACGAGAGGTGTGTGGTCACCAGATCGTCCGAATATGAGCTATGCTCTTTTAACACATCAGTTGACCACGTTGGAAGTACGGCCAGTATGGGAGAGAGAACAATCATTGGCGTTTCTCCCGACAAGGCAGATGGCGGCTTAATTACGTCGGGAAGGACTCTACGGGTTTCTTGCGGGGATTCGGCCTGCGCCTGCACTGGCGCGAGGCTCAACATAAGAATGATTACAACATTGATCCAGCGGAACAGCCAACGAGAGATGTGCACGGTAGCCTCCTTTCGCATTGTCGACATTACCGGACGTGGAAACAATAAAACCCTAAATTGTAAGGACGGAACGGGCAAATTCTACATCGCAATCCGAATCTTGACAAGCCTGAAACCGACAAAGACTGAACGCCTTGGGGAACATCACATCACTGCATAGCTTGGCATCGGCAGGGTGTATATTGTCTGACCTTGCCGTTTTGTCCCAAAATCACTCGCCCCATTTTAAGGCGAGGAAGCGCAGAGTTGGCAAACTCATCTCTCTGGCGCGCGAAAATACACTATCTTCACACTCAACACGCGCAGTGAGCAAACCAAAGAGACTGATGTGAATTAAGAGGTTATTGAGATGGGTGTGTTTCAAATGGGTTGAGTAGCCGCGCTTTCCATAGCGCGCGGTATGGAAACCGCGACTACCTGCAACCGAAATGAAACACACCCTATTGAGATGTGCGCAAGTTAAAATAGCTCAGAGATTCCAATTAGCGACGGGAGAAGCGCAGCGATGGGCCTCCTCCAAATCCCACCTGAGCAATTCTGACATAGCGTTTGACCATATCCAGCGTGGTATGGCCGAGCAAACGCTGGAGCTCCAGCGTGTTGCCACCGTTACGTAGAAAGTTGACAGCAAAGGTGTGACGGAAACGATGTGGATGCGCGTCAGTTACTCCAGCAGGGTCACCCAAGCTCTTGATGAGCTGATAGAGACCGTTCGTGGTCAACGGGCCTCATCGGGAGCTGGCAAAGAGAGACGAGTTTTCAAAAGCATCTGGCCTGGTCAAAAGATAGCGCCATATAGCCTTTAGCGTCTTGTGGGAAACACACACAACACGTTCCTTGTCACCTTTGCCAAACACCTTGAGTGTACGATTGCGCTGGTCGAGGTTGCGAATCAACAGTCCAGGAGTATCACGTCGTGGATCCTCGGCCAACTCGCCGGAACGGATGCCAGTATCGAGCAGTGTGAGTATGATAGCACGGTCGCGCTCAGCAGTGGGACGACGATTGCGGCACTCTTTTTTCCCAGGGCGAGTGTAAGATCGGGAATACTCACAGGCTTCTAGGAGAGCCTCTACATCCTCCTTGGAAAAGGGTTCGATGACGGGTTCCTCGGGCTTGGGTGGTTTAACAGCTTGGATGATATGTTTCTCGACAAAGCCCTCTGTACTAGCCCAAGTCCAGAGTGCACTCAAGGCGACGTGGATATTGAGGATACTCTTTTTAGACAACTTGCGTTCGGGGCGTTTAGCAACGCCTTCAAGGGTGACAGTCTTTTCACCCAGGTGAGCAAGAAAGTGGCGAATACGATCTACAGTGACATCGGCAATAGGTGGATCACCAACATATTCGCAAAAGTGGCGGAAGCCATTTTGGTAATCCTCAATAATACGAACTGAGAGTTGACGTGCATGGGCATCAAGCAAGTAGCCTTCAATGGCCTGTGAGAGGATAAGGTGTAGTTTTTTACATCCGAGCTACCGGAGACATTAAGGGTACTGCTTCTGTTTATCCGGAATGTTTGAGGTACCCTCGACAGGATTCGAACCTGTGACTTTCTGGTCCGCAACCAGACGCTCTATCCACTGAGCCACGAGGGCACATGTACTACTAACTTAACTCCTGCGGATTTCAAGTGCGGATTTCAACCATCGGGTGTAAAATAGGGGAAAGCAAGCGCGAAGGAGAAATCCCATGCTCATTCCCGTCACAGGGTTACCCGATGATTTGGCCGAGT
>DAOTUB010000245.1:0-19067 GCA_034437455.1 Anaerolineae bacterium
CATCTATGCTCACTCAAGTCGCCTATCCGAGATGATGCAGAATTTACCGCATACACCATTGGCCTGATTTGTTGGCATGTTCGAAACGATCAGTCGTAGTGCGTCGATTTTTTATGAGAAAACCCTGTATTATCCTCAGATCCCGTGGCCAGATACTTGCCACCTGGAGAAAAGGCCACACTCAACACCTTGTCTGCGTGCCCTCCCAATCGCAGTAGAGGCTCGTTGTCGGGAATTCGGCGGAGCCATACCGTATTGTCGCTGAGAGCGAGGGCCAGCATAGCGCCATCCGGGGAAAACGTCAGGCTATTCACATAGCTGCCTGGATATTTCTGGGAATCTATGAGTGTGAAAATTTCTGTGTCCACTTCCCAGACCCGCGCAGATCCGAAACCACCAAGAGCCACCCTGCTATCGTCGGAAGAAAGGGCAAGGCTGAGAATCTCGCGCACATCCTCCTCCAACCAACTCACCAGCGCTCCATCAGAAACCCGCCAGATACCGACGGTGCTATCCCGCGCGCTAGAGATGAGGGGGGTTCCATCCTGGAAGAAGGCGACGCCACTGACCGGGCGGGTGTGTCCTTCCAATGCGTGGAGCAGTGCACCATCAGAAACCCGCCACAGGCGCACGATACCGTCGCTCGCTCCCGTAGCAACGATCCGCCCATCGGGAGAAAACGCCACGACATGGGCCGCGCTGTAGTGCTGCACGGATAACCGGGGACTGTTCATCGAGGTGTCCTGGTTAGCAGGCCATCTTTCTTTGAGCAAATTCTCTGTGAGGTCGGTGTGGCGATCGTGAAGCAAAAGCTCAAATCCCAGTTCCCCCGGGTCGCTGCTCGGTAACATCTCGATCAAACTGAGCCACTGCCCATTTCCGGAGATGCTCAAATAGGGATAGAAACAGCCGTGTCCTGGTTGACCGCGGGTCGCCAACGCGGTCTCGCCAGTCTGCCGGTCGTGGATATACACACTGTTGCAAGAGATCCACGGACTGTATACGTTCGTCCCAAGTGCCACCAGGTTATCTGCATAAGACATAAAAGCCACGTAGCGCCCGCCTGCCGATAACCCGATCTGCTCTCCCCCGCTCATACCATACGGTTCGAGCGTTCCACTCGCGTTATTCCCCTCCACTCCATCACTGGAGACGCTGACCCGCTCGGTGGTGCGAGCGACGCGGTCCCGGACAAACACATCTGCATAGTTATTGGCGTCTCCCTCGACCAGGTTACTGGCCTGGGAGACGAACGCCACATAACGCCCATCCGGTGAAATGACTCCATTCATCGACTCTCGATTGCCCGGCGCGCCTGCGCTAGAGACATTGATCGGTTCGAAACTGTCAGTTTGGCGGTCGTAGACAAAGACGTCGACATAGTTTGTCGATCCGGCCTGCTCGGCGACAGAGTCGCCGCTTTGAACAACAACGACGAGGTATCGTCCATCGTCAGAAATGTAAACTGGCGCTCGCGGTGTTTCTCGCCGGCCAATGGGAACCCGGCCAATTACCCTGGTTTCTCGGTCGTAGACGAAAACGTCCCAATAATTGGAGGCGCTCTCTTCTCCATTTCCCTCTACCAAGTTGCTCGCTTCAGACCAAAAGACGATCCAGCGCCCGTCGGGAGAGATGGTGGGAAGCAAGCTATGTCCGTTCGCCTCGCTTCCGTCATAGGCCAGGGTAATCCGCTCGGTGATGTCGGTTCTCCGGTCGTGGGTAAAGATATCCAGGCAACTCCCCACAGAGTCATCCCCCAAAACACAGCTTTGACCATCCCTGGCCACCAGGTTATCCGCCAGTGAGGCGAACACGACCAGGCGACCATCTGACGAAATCCTGGAGTTAAAACTCACCCCATTGCCCTGTACACCACCGCTGCTGACACTGACGCGCTCGACAACGCCCGTATACCGGTCGACGACGAAAACGTCGGCCATCTCGTTGGTGTCTCCTGCTACCAGTGTGTCGGCTGTAGATACGAACGCAATCGAACTCCCATCCGCCGAAATACTGGGATCTAAATGATACACGACTTCCGGGACGTCGCTCCCCAAGCTTTCCTCCTGCTCCGAGATGTCCATGATGACGCGGGCGGATGCTTCAATGGGGGTAGGAGGCGGGCCAGGAGTAGGAGGAAAAAGCGGCACACTCTCATGCGTATCTGCATGCCTGATCCCCCAAAGCGCAACAAGAGCAGCCAAGAATACGATGCCAAACAGGCTGAGTGTCTTAAATTGGACCAGAAAGTGATTGACCGCCCGCGTTTTTCTCAGTTTTACCTGGGCGATCGCTGCGAGTTGTTCGAGGTCGGCGGGATCAAGCACCGGGGTCGGCCATCGCGTTTGCACTGTTTTTGCGAGCCCGGATGCGCTTTGCTGGGCTTCGTCCAAATGAGCTTGGCATTCCGCACAAGTCGAGAGATGCTGGTCGAGGCGCATTTTTGCACTGGGGGCATTGTCTAAAAGGCCGTCGAGGGACGCCTGGATCTGCTGGCGGATCTCGGGGTGTTCTTCCGCCTTCCCCGGTTCGGGTCGCCCTTTGGAACCAGATACCTCTTGCTGGATCGTGCGTCGGGCAGCGGTCAGATGGGTGTGGGCTGTTTCGTCGCTGATATCCAGGACGTGAGCAATGTCTGGAACGGTCAGGTTGTGTACGTAGCGCAAGACGACGCATAGTCGTTGCGCCTCGGTCAAGCCATCCACATGTGTTTTGTGTTTTGAGGTTGTGCTTGACGTGGGACGTATCAGGACTTGCCATCTTCTCTTTTTCCGATAGGCCAGGACCGCATGAACCGCAGCCCTGGATAACCAGACCCTCACGCTCTCTGCATCTCTCAACTGATAAAAATTCGCGACTGCCCTGACAAAAACCTGCCGCAAGATACCCTCGATATCGGCTTGTCGGGACTCTTTCTCGCCCAGACATTCGAGGATGTCCAACAGTGCGTGGATCAACCGACGGATTTCGAGCGCGTAATGCTTGAGCAGCACTTGAAGGATCTGGGAATAATCGGGCTCCAGGCTTTCGAGGAAGCAGACGAGCATCTGTTCCCGATCTTCTGTTTGAGTGGACTGAACATCGAGCGCGAGCCAGGGATCTGCGTACCCCCTCCGACGCACACTTCCGTCTATTTCCTGTAGCATGTTGGAAACTCCCTCAGTGCGTTCTGGGCTTACACCTTGTCTTGACATCCCGCCCATTTGCGGTACCCTTCTTTATACTCGCGTGAAAAGACCGGGGTTCACGCTGGTACGTGAATCATCAAGAGAACAGCACCACAGGCAGCCGAATGACAAGAACATTGCTTGCCGTCTTTGCCCATCCTGACGACGAATCCTTTGGCCCCGGCGGCACGTTGGCAAAGTACGGGGCTGAAGGCGTAGACGTACACCTCGTCTGCGCGACCCGGGGCGAAGCAGGCGAGAGCGATACACCCAAATCGGACGAATGCGAGGACCTGGCTTGCCAACGCGAGCAGGAATTGCGCTGCGCCGCGTCCGCTCTGGGGCTAACTGAGGTGCACTTGTTGGGCTATCGCGATTCAGGGATGGCTGGCTCCCCAGAAAACCGGCACCCACGTGCGCTCATGCAAGCCGATCCGGACGTGCTGGTCAGGCAGGTAGCGGATTTAATGCGCCAGGTGCAGCCCCAGATCGTGATCACCTTTGATTCCTTCGGCGGCTACGGCCACCCCGATCACATCGCGGCGCACCGCGCCACCGTCGCTGCTTTCGAGCGGTTGCCAGAGGGTGAGCGACCGCAAAAACTCTATTTCACCACGTTCCCCCGCACGGCATTGCGTTGGTTCGTGCGATTGATGCCGCTCCTCGGAATGGACCCGGAGGCCATCGGCAAAAATCGGGATATCAACCTGCGGGCCGCGCTCGAACACCGGCTGCCGGTCACGACGCGGGTGGACGTCAGCGCCTACGACGCTATCAAGCAACAGGCTGCCGCCTGCCACACGAGCCAACTTTCGGGTTCGGCCTCGCTCTGGGATCGGCTGCCGCGCCGGCTGGTGCGCCGCTGGCAATCCACGGAAACCTTCTATCGGGCAGCGCCCCCGTTCCGACAGGGCGAGCGGATGGAGCGAGATCTTTTTGCTGGGGTGAAATAACGGAAAAACTCACGCGCCGCGCCGAAGGCACAGTCGCGTCCAACGTGTATTAGGCCGTCTTTCTCGCTTTTGCGGTCTCCCTGAACGTCAATGCAACTGTCTCAACGATAGTATACCACAGCTTTGCTCCAAGGTCAGCGCTTGCCTGGGTAGGATCTCCAATTACACCACTTTGGGAGTAGCGGGTAAAATCGAGATTGGGATTGCTCCAATCAACCGGCTTACTCTCTGGCTCAGGAATCTGACCCACCCGGACAGCCTGCGGTCGTAAATGTAGGGAAATGGAAGTAGAGAAACTGTCAGCGTGTCCCCCAGGGACACCGGGCGCGAATTGTTGCATAATCTCTGCATACGGAAGGCTTGGAAGATACGCCCTTGCTTGGTCCGTATGGGCCCTATTGAAGCGCTCAACGACATCTCCCAGGGTATGCTGCCCACATCCCCGCCACACGATAATTCGCTCAAACCCCTGCTCCGCGAGAGAGTTTAGCACTGCCTCAACCAAACCCTCGTGAAGTGCTTGAGGAATGTGGACATAGCCGCTTCCATAGTTGCGGTGCTCGGGTGTAGGGCCGAATGGCATAGCTGGAAGTACCAAGCCTTTCACATCGTACTTCTCGGCAGCTTGCTTCATTGCAGCCAGGCATACTGCCTCTACAAACCAAGTGTCAAAGTCTACAGGCAGATGCGGCCCCTGCTGCTCTGTGCAGCCGGTCGGCACAATGGCGAGCCAGCCCGCGTCTGCACACTCCCGTATCTCCCGAAAGGTAAGCTCATCAAAGCGCAATTCATTCCCCCTAGCAGCCTGTCGGAGAGAAAAGACTTGCCCGAATATTTTGCGGTTTTGTTGACTTTTACCAACCTATAATCCGCATCTATGCTGAAAAAACGACGACGTGCCGAAAAATCTTCGGCACGAATTAACCTCTCCGACAGCCTGCTAGTCAGATGAACAAGCGTTCTAACAACATTGAGCTTCACCGAAGCTCGCCATCATTCGCTGTTTGCGCGACCACCCGTTCCTCGCCCGCATAGACGCGAAAACTGCGCCGTCGCGTGTAACCGATCAACGTGATCCCCGACGTTTGCGCCAGTTGGATCGAAAGCGAGGTCGGCGAGGTGCGCGAGATGACGATGGGAATCCCCATCTGCGCCGCCTTGTTCACCATCTCGGAACTGACGCGCCCGGTGGTCAGCAAGACGTGCTCCTGCATAGGCCAACCTTGGCGCAGTCCAGCGCCGGTGATCTTGTCGAGCGCGTTGTGACGACCGACATCCTCCGCCACACATATCAACCGCTCTCCTGAGGCCAAGGCTGCTGTGTGAACGCCCCCTGAGCGGTGGTAGAGGACAGCGGCGTCCAACAGTTTCTCCATCAGCATGGCCACTTGCTGTGGAGTGATGCGCAGATTCGATTCGATCCGGTGATGCTCGTCACCCATCTCCTCGAAAGTAGTGCCTCCAGAGCAACCCGAGGTGATCGTGCGCAGTTGAGGCGCCTTCACATCGTGCGTCAGCCAGACGTCCACGCCCCGACCTGTGCCGCATAATTCGATCACCACCACCTCGTCCAGCGATTCGATCAGCCCCTCATTGAACAGAAACCCGAGCGCCAATTCCTCCAGCAGCGTCGGGGTGCACATCAGTCTGACCAATGGTTGAACGTTCACGTAGAGCGTGATCTCTTCCTCCATCGGCACAGCGCCACGCACAGGCCGGCTCTCGGTATCGTAGAAACCCGTGTACGTGACGGAATACGAGCCTGCATCAGTCATTCTACTTCTCCAATAGACATCATCGGTTACTTTGCCAAGAACTCGATCAAGAGTGGGTTAACTACCTCAGGCCGTTCGTAGTGAGGAACGTGACCGGCCTCATCTATGGCGTGAAACTCCACCTGTGGTATCAGCTCCTCGATCTGTTCGCTAAGCTCGAACGGCACAACCTGGTCTTTGCGACCCCATATCAACATCACAGGACAGTCCTGTTTTCCAACTCCCGCGTAGGCATCCGTCGCTCCAGCCAGCAGACCACTCCGCATCGTGGATAGAAGCGCCCGCTTGAACCCAACGTACTGCATCTGCGCCAGGTACTGTTCCACATACTCGGGAGATCTCTCCGGCTCACACAAGTCATCCTTCAGACCGGGCACAAGTATTCTGTTCCCAAACAGACTCATGATCCACTCGCCGAGTATCGGCGCTTCCAACAACCTGGCCGCAAAGGGACGCTCGAAAGGCAAACCCGCCGGGTCAATCAGACCCAGTTTCCGAACCCCGTCTGGATGCCGATCGGTGAACACGACCGCTATGGCTCCGCCCATTGACAGGCCCATCAAGTCAATAGGTTGGTCAATATCCAGAGCAGAAAGGAGGTTCAACAGTTGTCGATCAAACAGATCCTGGTCGTAGGTGAGATCTGGCCTGTCCGAGTACCCTCGTCCGTAGAGATCGTATCGCAGCACCCGGAACCCGGCCTCCACCAACGCCTTGAACGTAGGATCCCAGATGTAGTACGGGACGGAAAAGCCGTGCACCAGAACGACCGTCTGCGCGTTCGACGGCCCGGCCATCTCGTAATGGACTGTGCCATCCGGCAAATCCACGAATCGGCCTGGCGCAGAGGACCGAGCCTCTGCGTCCAGTACTCTCGATTCGCCACGAAAGTGGAAATTTGACCTCGTCATCTGTCCTCACTTTCCCAACAGCCGCAGCGCCCGCTCGGCCACGGCCTCGGCGGTGAAGCCGAACTTTTCCATCAACACCGGATAAGGAGCCGAGGCCCCAAAACGATCCAGTCCCATCACGTCGCCGGTGGGGCCGACGTACTTGCTCCATCCCTGCGTCACGCCGGCCTCGATGGCCAGTCGCGCCGTCAACGGCGGCGGGAACACCTTCTCCTGGTACGAGACTGGCTGTGCCTCAAAGATCTCCCAACTGGGCATGCTCACCACGCGCACCGCCACGCCCTGTCGGGCCAACAAGTCCCGCGCATCCAGCGCCAGGTGCACCTCAGAGCCGCTGGCGACGAGCAACAGGCTGGGGACGCCGGAACTATCGACCAGGATGTACGCGCCGCGGGCGACCGTCTTGGCCGGATCGAGGCGAGTCTCGAACAACACGGGCAGCTTTTGACGGGTGAGGATCAGCGCGGTGGGACCGTCGCGCCGCTCCAGCGCCACGCGCCAGGCCGCGGCGGTCTCGTTCGCATCGGCCGGGCGGATGACGGTCAGGTTGGGGATGACTCGCAGGGCCGCCAACTGCTCCACCGGCTGGTGGGTCGGCCCATCCTCGCCCAGCCACACCGAGTCGTGGGTCCAGACGTAGATGACAGGCAAACCCATCATCGCCGCCAGGCGCACCGAGGGCCGCATGTAATCGGAAAAGACGAGAAAGGTGCCGCCGTAGGGGACAAGCTCTCTGTGGAGCGCCAAGCCGTTGAGCATCGCGCCCATGGCGTGCTCCCGCACCCCAAAGCGGAGATTCCGCCCGGCGGGAGTCTCGCGCTGGAAATCGTCGTAGCCTTTGAGCAGCGTTTTGCAAGAGGGTTCCAGATCGGCGGCTCCGCCGATGAGGGTGGGTAAGACACCGGCCAGTTTGTTAAGGACAACACCAGAGGCTTGCCGTGTCGCCAGTGGGCCATCCTTCGGAGAAAAGACAGGCAGCGCTTCTTGCCAACCGTCGGGCAGCTTGCCTGCCCACAGTTGTTCCAACAGCGCCGCCTCCTGCGGGTACTCCTGGGCGTACCGATCGAACATCCCCTGCCAGCGGGCTTGCGCTTCCTGTCCCTGCTCCACGGCGCGGCGAAAGACCGTCAGTGCTTCCTGGGGGATGAGAAACGGCTCGTCGGCGGGCCAGCTCAACGCTTCCTTCGTCAGTCGCACCTCCTCCTCGCCCAGCGGCGAGCCGTGAGCGCTGGCCGAGTCCTGCTTGTTGGGACTGCCATATCCGATGTGGGTATGGCAGACAATGAGCGAAGGGCGCTCGGTCTCCTCCTGGGCCGCATGGATGGCGGCCTCGATCTCCTCGACATCGTGCCCATTCACCTCCTGAACGTACCAGTCGCAGGCGCGGAAGCGGGCGGCCACATCCTCATTGAACGTCAGGTCTGTGGAGCCTTCGATAGAGATGTCGTTGTCGTCGTAGAGGCAGATCAGCTTCCCTAGCCCCAGATGCCCCGCCAGCGACGTCGCCTCGCAACTTACTCCCTCCATCAGGTCGCCATCGGAGGCGATGACATAGATGTGATGGTCAAAAATGGAGAGATCGGGCCGGTTGAAGGTAGCGGCCAGGAAACGCTCGGCCATCGCCATCCCCACCCCGTTGGCAAAGCCCTGTCCCAGAGGGCCGGTGGTCGTTTCGACGCCAGGGGTGATGCCATGCTCAGGATGACCAGGGGTGCGGCTGCACCACTGGCGGAAATTCTTCAACTCCTCCAAAGGCAGATCATAGCCGGTGAGGTGAAGCAGGCCGTAGAGCAACATCGAGCCGTGCCCAGCCGAAAGCACGAACCGGTCGCGATCGGGCCAATCCGGGTCGGCCGGGTCGTGTTTGAGAAAACGGGCCCACAGTACATAAGCCGCGTCCGCCATCCCCATCGGCATGCCCGGATGACCGGAGTTCGCTCTCTCCACACCGGCCATCGCCAGTGTGCGAAGCGTGTTGATGCATAGTTGATCAAGGTTGGTGTTCATCGTCTGTTCATTCCTTTCACTACAGTCGAGGAATCTATTGTAACCTGGAAAAGTGACAATGGCAAGGCTTGTCAAGTGATTGTTGCAAAATGGGGGGAATTGCTGATGGGCAGGGTCGTGGTGGTGCTGGCACCACCGCGCGCAGGTGCCAGATTGGCGGGAACCGTGACTAGTCCGCATCCAGGATGCGACGGATCGTCTTTGCCAGGCGCTCCGCGTCGAACGGTTTGGGAACGACGTCCAGAAAACCCACTTGCTTCAGTTCTTGCAAGTTCGTCTCCATCATATAGCCGGTGATGGCCAGCGCCTTTAAGCCAGGACTGGCTTTCTTTAACGCCTGGATCAACTGTTTCCCTCCCATCGTGGGCATCACCAGATCTGCAATCACCAGGTTCAATCCTTCTGTTGACCGAAAGATCTCCAGGGCATCCTGTCCATTCGCCGCGGTCAATACCCGGTAGCCCAGCGATTCGAGGATCTCTTGCATCGCTTTTCGCAGTCTCTCTGCATCTTCCACCAGCAAGATCGTCTCTTCCCGTCCTGGTGTAGGCGCGAGAGGTTTCTCCGTCTGTTTCTCCTCCGGTTCTGCAACCTCTTCCTCGTGGGCTGGCAGGTAGATGTGAAATACGGTTCCTTCTCCCAGCTCCGTTTCGACACGGATGTGCCCATTGTGTTGTTTTACGATGCCGTACACCTGCGCCAATCCCAATCCCGTTCCTTCCCCTGCCGGCTTGGTGGTAAAGAACGGCTCGAATAGATGCGCTTCTGTCTCCTCCGTCATCCCTGCTCCGGTGTCCGTCACCGTCAGGCAGACCCATTCTTCTCCCGGCTGGACCGATGTGCGGAAGAGTTCGAGGTGCAGTTCTCCCCCCTCTGGCATGGCATCCCGTGCGTTCAGCGCCAGGTTTATCAGCGCCTGCTGGATGCGAGCGGGATCGGCCTCTACGATGAGTGGGGCGGACCCCGGCGCATCCAGGGTGATGCGGATGTTCTCTGGGAACGTTCGTTGCAGGACGCCGATCGTTTCCTTGACAACCGGCACGATATCCAGTGGATGCATCTCTATCATCGAGCTATGGCCAAAACCCTGGATCTGTCGCACTAGCTTCGCCGCCCGTCGCGATTCGTCGAGGATCGTCTCGAACGCCTCGGTTGCCTGGGCGGGCAGATCGCGCCGGGTCAGGGACATCTGCGCGCAGAGGATGATGGTGGACATCAGATTGTTGAAATCGTGCGCGATGCCTCCCACCAGTCGGCCAATAGCGGCCAGTTGTTCCTGCTGGCGCAACTGCTTTTCGCTCTCTCCTAACGCCTCCTCTGCCTGCGCTCGCTCGGCGATTTCTCGCTCGAGTTGGGCGTTCTTTTCTTCCAGTTGCTTTTGAACCGCCCGCAGGGTCAGGTGAGTTTCCACGCGCGCCAGCACCTCTCGCATCCGAAGAGGCTTGGTCACATAGTCCACAGCTCCGGCGGCGAAGGCTTTGACCTTGTCCTCGGTTTCGTCCAGGACGGTGGCAAAGATGATGGGGATGTCGCGAGTTCGCTCGTTTGCTTTCAAATACTCGCACACCTGGTAGCCATCCATGCCGGGCATTTTGATGTCGAGCAGGATCAGAGCGGGTAGGAACTCGCGAGTCATTTCTATCGCCATCGGCCCGTTGCTGGCCGATCGCACCCGGTACCCTCGTCCGGTCAGCATGGTGGTCAGGAGCTTGAGGTTCGTCACTTGATCGTCGACGATCAAGATAATGCCTTTGTTTAGCGTGGACTCGCTCATTGCTTTACCTCCTCACACGAGCGTCCTTAAATTTGTAAAGCGCGTTTTGTTGCTTCGGAATCTTGAACCATTCAGTCTGCGTCAAGCGCCTGGCGAACGATCTGCGCTAGAGTTTCCACATCGAAGGGTTTGTGGACGACGTCCAGAAAACCGATGGCTTTTAACTCCTCCAGGTCTTTGTGCACCACGTAGCCGGTGATAGCCAGGGCTTTGACGTAGGGCGTTATCTTTTTCAGTTCCTGAAGCAAGCGCTTTCCCCCCATCTCGGGCATGACCACATCCGTGATGACCAGATCCACGCTTTCCGCTGCCTGGTAGACTTTTAGCGCTTCTCGTCCGTTTGTCGCCGCCAACACCCGGTAACCCAGCGAATGTAAGATCTCTTGCCCTATTTTCTTCAATCTTTCCTCGTCCTCTACCAGCAATATCGTCTCCCCTTGTCCCTGTGGTGGGAGTATGCTCTCCTTCTCCGCTTTTTCGATTCCCTCTTGGTAAGCTGGCAGATAGATGCGAAATGTGGTTCCTTTTCCCACTGTTGTCTCTAGGCCGACGTATCCTTCGTGCTGCCGGACGATGCCGTACACCTGCGCCAGTCCTAGCCCTGTCCCTTGACCCACAGGCTTGGTGGTGAAGAACGGTTCAAAGATGTGGGGCTGTATCTCTGGTGCGATGCCGCTGCCCGTGTCCGAGACGGCCATACAGACCCACTCCCCGGCCCTCATCTCCTCCAATGGCGGTTCTGTCCCCTGTCTTGCGTGTATTCGGGATAAACTGACGAGCAGTTCTCCTCCCTCCGGCATGGCATCGCGGGCGTTGGTCGCCAGATTCAACAGTACTTGTTGAATGCGCGTGGGGTCGGCCTCGACCACGCATTCTCTGGCTTGTCTCTCCAAAACCAGGTGAATGTGCTCTGGGAGCGTGCGTTTTAGAATATCAAAGGTTTTTTCGACAAAGGAGACGAGATCGATCGGCCTGGTGTCCATCATCGCGCGGCGGCTAAAGTCCAGGATCTGTTGCACCAGTTTCGCCGCCCGTCGCGATTCCTCCAGGATGGCGTCGAGACCAGGCAACAGATCGGGAGGCAGATGGGGTTTGCCCTGCAAGATCTGGACACTGAGGATGATAGAGGTCAGGAGATTATTGAAATCGTGGGCGATGCCGCCGGTCAACTGTCCGATAGCGGCCAGCCGTTCTTGTTGGATCACTTGCTTCTGCGTAGCCTTCAGTTCGACCAGCGTCTTTTCCAGTTCCTCGTTCGTCTCTCTCAGAGCGACGGTGCGTTCGGCCACCTTTTGTTCCAGATGGTTCACCAAGCCGTGGATGCGCTCGGCCATCGCGTTGAAACTGTCGGCCAGTTGACCTAGCTCGTCGCCGCTGCTGATCCGCGCACGCGCTTCCAGGTTACCGGCTTGCAGCTCGCCGGCGGCTTGGGTCAACTTGACCACGTTGCGCGTGATGCTTCTGTGGAGCACGTAGGCAATCACGCTCGCCAGCACCAATCCCGCGAACGTGGTTACCGCCAGTATACCCGTCGCCAGCAGGTCCGTTCGAATGACTCTTGTGTGGGCGTGTGCCACTTCTTGACCGGCCAATGCAATCAACTCGGTCGAGATGGGATCGAGGGCCTCCGCTTGTAAGTCAAATTCGTTCGATTTGCTACCGATCGCAACGTCGAGCGTCAGCATCGCTTCGGCTACCGTCCGATAATCGTCGAGATAGATGAGCGCCTGGGTTTTCTCGTTTTCACCCAGGAAGGATGAACGCTCGATCTCCTGGCGCAAGGGAACGGCGACGTTGAACGCGGATTGCATGAACGGGCGCCGGCGCGTGAGTAAGTAATTTTTTTCCAAGACCTGCATATCACGATACAGCGCGAGTAGATTCGGATCGGCGGTCGCCTGCAATATATCCAACAGCAAGACCGAGCTTCGGGCCAGTTGTGCTTGCAAGCCTGTATCCTCTGCGGCTAACTTGCCGACTAACCCGACGGCTTCCTCGAACGTGTCGGCGTAACGGCTGGCCGCCGAGAGATACAGGTTCAGGTTGACGTCGCTCTCGTGCAAAGCGTCGCTCACGTCCGACTCGGCGATGAGTTGCTGCAATTTGGCGCTGTGGGCCACGACCTGGGCGATCTGTTCCCGCGCTGGCTCGGCATAAGCCTGGCGCGCTTCTGAAAAACCGATCCGGGGATACCGGAGAAAGAAATCTCGCTCCAGGCGGCGCGCTCTTTCCAGGTCGCTGCTCATCTTGAGCACCAGGTATTGGATTTCGCTGCTGGTCGAGATGGCCGCTTCTGTCTGGCGGCGGACCGTCGTCATAGTTCCGTAGCTGATCGTCGCCCCTATCGTTATCAGAATCAACAATAAGCCAAAAGCTACACTGAATTTGGTGGCAATGTTCAGTTCTCGCCACCGTTGGGATATAGCTTTCCATTGTTTCATCGTACTCCTCCAATGCGTGTTTCGTCGGGCCTAGCCTATCGGCCCGACGTGTACGTGTATACGACGTTTGACTCTAGCCCCTCAAGCCCACCGGAGGGATCGTCCAAACGAACGACGTTGAACGTGCCAACACTGCAATCACCGAACTCGTCGCAGGCAAGCGCGCCCGACAAGCCCTCCAAGTCGGAGACGGCGTGTAGGGCATCCCGCAGAGCTTGGCGACCAATGTGCAGCGTCCCATCTGCGTCTTGCACCGCCGTCGTTTCTACCGCGCTGAAGAGTAAGACGACGGCATCGTGGGCATATTCGTAGGAACGTGAAAGGGGCGGTTCACCATATATCGACTCGTACTCGAAGGCAAATGATTCATTGCTCGAATTTTCTGGAGGGATCAGGCCGACCAAATACATCCCCCTGCCATCCACTCCTACGAATTCGATGAAAGGGTCTCCCCGCAACGCGCCGCTGCCCATGAGGAGAACGCTCTCCAGGCCAGCCACTTCTTTGGTTTGCCGGACAACCCGCCCTCCTTCTGGTTGTAAAAGTGGTAAAAAGACTAACTCAGCCCCAGCACTGGCGATTGCGGTCAATACGGGATGCATATCCCTGTCCCCCTTATTGACGATGGCATCCAGAACGATCTCCCCACCCAATTCTGCGAACGCCTGCTCGAATATCTCCGCGAGCCCCTGGGTGTAGGGGTCGCCGTCGTGGATGGCGGCGGCTCGCGTCATGCCCAGTTCCTGGAAGGCAAAAGTCGCCGCTGCCCGTCCCTGCTCCGCACCGTTGGGCCTGGTGCGAAAGAAGCCTGGTTGCCAGTCAGCGCCTCGTTCTCCATCCAACGCGGTCAAGGATGGCGCAGTGGCCGCCCCGGAGATCATCACCAAACCAGCCTTGGACATGACCTCTGCCGCAGTGGCAGCCGCCCCAGAGCACGTGGTACCGAGGATAGCCACGACCTGGGGGTCGGCGACGGTTTTGAGAGCGGCGGTGGTTCCTCCTTCAGGCAGACATCGCGAATCCTCAAGTTGTATCGCTATCGGATGACCGAGCAGTTGATTATCTCGTCTGGCGATGGCAAGCTCCATACTCCGGGCTTGCGCGAGGCCGACGTAAGCCATATCGCCGCTCAATGCCTGTAGCACACCCAGCTTGATCGGGTCGCCTGGCGCGATGTCCACGCAGCCGATGGCGTCGATGCATTCAAAGGGCGGGTTCGCCGGCTGGCAAGCGGACAGCAGGACGATAGCAAACAAAAGTAAGGGCCATGTAGAAGGTTTGTAACTTGGCACGTTCTTCCCCTTTTGTTTGCCTAGCTCATTGGTTCGGGCTGTAGGTGCAAACGACGTTTGCCTTCAGCCCTTCCAGCCCGGCAGATGGATCATCCAGGCGCATAATGGTGAACCCAGAGGCGCCGCAATCGCCAAACTCATCGCAGGAGATTGTGCCCGTCACACCCTCAAAGCCAGAGGCGGCGTACAGGACATTCTGTAGCGCCTGACGACCGATGTGTAACGTCCCGTCCGCGTTCGCGTCTTGCACCGCCGCCGTTTCGATAGCGTCCAAGAGCAAGTTGGCTGCATCGTAGGCGTAGGCATAGTCCACGGTGATAGGCAGTCCGCCGTATCTTGTTTTGAATTCAGAGACCAGTTCATCGTTGGCCGGGTTTTCTGGCAGGCTTGGCCCGGCAAAGTACATGCCCACGCCATCTGAACCGATGGTTTTGATGAAGGGTTCTAACAGCAACGAACTGGCAGTCATAAAAGTGATGGTTTCCAGGCCGGGCACCTCTTTGGCTTGCCGGACGATGAAGTCTCCTTCGGGTTGGAAGATGGGAAAGAAGAGCAACTCGGCTCCAGAGGCAGCGACAGCGGTCAGCACAGGGCGCATGTCAACGTCCCCTTTGTTGATAGCCGCGCTCAGAACCACCTCTCCGCCCAACTCTGTAAATGCTCGCCCAAAAATATTCGCCAGCTCCCGGGTATAGGGATCGTTATCGTTGAGAGTAGCCACTTTGGTTATGCCAAGTTCCTGGAAGGCAAATTCTGCCGCGAAACGCCCCAATGCCGCGTCGCTACATCTGGTCCGAAAGTAGCCTGGCTGCCAGTGACTGCCTCGTTCTCCTCCTATACCGGTCAAGGAAGGGGCGGTGTTGGAAGCCGAAATCATCACCAATCCTGCCTCGGCCATCGTCATGGCCCCGGTCACCGCCGCCCCGGAACAGGTGGGACCAAGAATCGCCACCACTTGCGGGCGAGTGGCGACGTTCAGGGCCGCGTTGAGACCTCCTTCGGGCGAGCACAGCGAGTCCTCGACGCGCATCTCGATGGGATGTCCGAGGAGCTGATTGCCCCGTCTGGCGATGGCAATTTCGATGCCGCGGGCTTGCTCGATGCCGCTGGGGGCCGCGCCGCCGCTCAATGCCTGTAATACCCCGATTTCGATGGGTTCGCCCGGCGCGATGTCCACGCAGCCCAGCGCGTCCATACATTCAAAAGGCCGGTTTGTCCCACAAGTGGACAGTAAAATACCAGCGAATATGACGAGAGATAGCGCACAAGAGTTATGTTTCCTCATTGTCTGCCTCCTTCATTACAACATGCCTGGCCCCAGCGTTGCGTTTCATCATCTGGGACTCGTTCGTGTTGCGCCTCACGCCAGGGTCAATCTCCATCCAGCGCCCGGCGAACCACACGCGCCAGGTAGTCTGCGTCAAAGGGTTTGTGGACGACGTCCAGAAAACCCGCTTCCTGCAACTCCTGGGGGTCTGTTCGCCCTACATAGCCGGTGATGGCCAACGCTTTTAGATCGGGGGTTTCTTCTCTCAACGTCTGGAGCAACTGCTGGCCTCCCATCACCGGCATGACCAGATCCGCGATCAACAGCTCCACTCTTCCCTGCCCGCGCTCGGCGTGCGTCTCCTCCGCCGACCGATAGACTTCCAGCGCGTCCTGTCCGTTCGCCGCGATCAGTACGTGGTAGTCCAGCGACTCGAGGATGTCTCGCATCGCTTGTCGCAGCCTCTTGGCGTCTTCCACCAGCAGGATGGTCTCGCCTTTTCCCTGTGGAAGGGTAGCAGGTTCTTTTGCCCCTACTTTTCTCATCTCTTCCTCCTCCAAAAATAACTCTGTAGGTCGGATTTGCTATCCGACTCAATGGCGGTTAGCAAAACCGCCCTACATTTTCGTCCTTCAGGGTGAACGGAGTTCATGATGACTCCTCTTGGTTCGGTAGATAGATGCGGGGGTTGGCGTATTCATAGACAATCCTGCCCTTCAGATAACAACGCGGCCAGCGTGGGCACGAGTTCTGTTTGCATCTCGCGCTTGGGTATGTAGGCAATCGCGCCGGCAGTTATCGCGTCGGCGCGATACGCCTCCTCTTCGTGGATGGTCAATATCACGACCTGCGCCGTAGGTACGATGGCTTTGATCTGCCGTGTGGCTTCGATGCCGTTCATCTTGGGCAGCCCAATGTCCATGACGACCACGCGCGGCGATCGGGCGCGGGAGATGACGACCGCTTCCTCGCCGCTGGCGGCCTCCATTACGTCGCATTGGGGAAACACTGCCTCCAGCCAGTCCCGCAACGAGTTGCGCACAGCTTGGTGATCCTCAACGATCAAAATAGTCGGTGACATAGAACGCTCCTCACGATAGAGAACCGCGATCCGGCGGCCTGCTATTTCGCTGCCGTTCTTGATCTTAACAGAAATGACGTCTCTTGTCTGTAGGGAAAGCTTGATATTTTGTGTGGGGAAACCTTGACAGCGTGCGAATGTAGGGATTATTCCAAAGAGGTCAATCCGTGTTGAATGGCGAACTTGACGAGACTGGGGAGGTCATCAATGTTCAGCTTTTTCATCAGACGACTGCGATAGGTCTCGACAGTTTTTGGAGAAAGGGAGAGGATGTCGGCGATCTCTGCGCTCGACCGGCCCTCGACGACGAGTTGCATGACCTCTCGCTCGCGGGGACTGAGACGCGCCAGCGGGCTTTTTACCTCGATGGCCTCGCGCTGGCGCGTGTAATCGTCAATGACTTGATCCGAGATCCTCTGGCTCAGGTAGCGGTGGCCGGCGTGGACGGCACGGACAGCTTTGACTATCTCAATACCGGCCGATTCTTTTAGCAGATAACCGCACGCCCCGGCCTGCAATGCTCGAAAGACGTGCTCGCTCGTGGAGTGCATGGAGAGAATGATGATCTGGGCGGATGGGCAGATTTTTCCGATCTGTCGCGTCGCCTCGATGCCGTTCAGATCGGGCATGGCGATGTCTATAAGAACGACGTCGGGGCAACGTTGGCCCACCTGCTGTACCGCGTCACGTCCGTTGGCCGCCTCGCCGATCACCTTGATCGGATATTCGTTATCCGCACCGTCTTGCGCTTCCAGGAGAAATCGCAATCCGTCGCGGACCACGGCGTGGTCGTCGGCCAGGAAAACGGTGATCGCAAGGTCGTCCCTGGGCTTCATCGCTCTACCTCCACGACGACCAGCGTGCCCTGCCCGGGGCGAGATTCGACGTGAAAGTGACCGCCCACTCCTTCGGCACGTTCGGCCATGGTGAACAATCCCCATCCGGCCCGCTCACCGGGTCCGGTTGCGCGTGGGACTTCAAAGCCCATGCCGTCGTCGGCGACGACCAGGCGCACGGTCCTGCCGTCTTCCTCCACCGCCACAGTGACCTGGGTGGCTTGGGCGTGTTTGACCACGTTGGTCAACGCCTCCTGCGCGATGCGAAACAGGGCGCTCTCGGCCTGGGCGTTCAGCCGGGGCGCGAGTTCCTCGTCTCGCACGACGACGGCGACGCCCGCCCGTTGAGCGAGCTGTTCTCCATACCAACGTAATGCGGCCACCAGCCCATAGTCGTCCAGCACCGGCGGCCGCAGATCGGCCATCACGTGGCGGATCCGCTCGGTAGTCTCTGCCACCAGCGCCAGCGAATCGTCCAGACGCGAGCGCGCCAGATCCGCCGCTTGCTCGGATACCTGGGAGCGCACAATGTTCAGGTTGATGCCCAGGGCGGTCAGGTTCTGCCCCACCTGGTCGTGCAGTTCGCGCGCTATCCGCTGCCGTTCCGCCTCTTCGACCTCCGCCAGTCGCGCGGCCAGGATGCGGAGTTGTTCTGTGTGCGCTTCCAGGGCTTGTTCTGCCTGCTTGTGCTCCGTGATGTCGCGCACCACGTTGACCCAGCCGGTGTGCGTCCCGTCTTTGTCCTCAAGCGGCGTCACGTTGTGCTCGGTAGGAAAGACGGTCCCATCCTTTCGCTTCATCCTGAAATCGGATAGAAAGAGAAACCCTTTCCCCTCAATGGAAGAGTGCAGGTGCTCTCTAAACGTTTCCAGCGTCCTCTCGTCCACGTGTAAAAGCGTGGTCGACTGGCCCAACATCTCCTGGCGACTGTAGCCAAACATCTCCAACGCGGCGGGATTGCAATCGGTGATCTTCTCCGAGCCGGCGTCAACGATAAAGACCGCTTCGCGCAGGCTGACAAAAGTTCTTTCCAGCAATTGTGTGCGCTCTCGGAGCGTCTCTTCTGCTCGTTGTCGCTCGGTGATCTCGCGCTGGAAACTGCGATGCAGGCTCTCTACGACCCGGAAACCAACCTCAACGATTGCCGCGGCACCCAGCACTCCGATCGTCCAATAAATCAGACCCTTGACAAAGGGGATGTCTTGGGCAAGATAGTAGTAGGCGGCCACCGTTGTGAGGAAAAGAGTGAGCAGGACAAGGACACTCCATTTGATCCGGCGCAGACGGTGGATACGGCGTTCAACATTCATCGCGACACTTTCAAACTGTTGTGGCAACGGGCCGCTTGGGGGTTCATTGGGCGTTCTCCATCCCGAACCGCTCAAAGTCTGACATGGACATGGTTATTATACGCCAACAACCAGCAGGGGGCAAATGGGTATAATTCAAAAGTCTGGGGAGCTTTCGACGTAGCCGCGCTTTCCATAGCGCGCAGGCCCGCGAGGTATGGAAACCTCGGCTACATAGCCCCGTTTTATTGAAAAGATACAGTCTGGAGAAAAA
>DAOTUB010000246.1:0-14416 GCA_034437455.1 Anaerolineae bacterium
TAGCCGCGCTTTCCATAGCGCGCAGGCCCGCGAGGTATGGAAACCTCGGCTACATAGCCCCGTTTTATTGAAAAGATACAGTCTGGAGAAAAAAGAAACCTGTCCCCCAGAGTTCTGAATTATACCCACACGCAGCGCCCCGTCATGCCGCCAGCCTGGCAAGCGACCGGGCGAGGTTCTCCCGCGCCCTCGCCTCGAGCTGGGCCTGGAAATAGCGCGTCCGATATAATCGGGGCCGGGCGATGAACTCCCGCAGAATTCGGGCGCGGGCCTTGCGAAAATCCTCCTCTGGAACCCAGGAGTATTCGGCCCGAATCTGTTCCTCGTACTCGTCGAACCGCTCCTCCGGCGCGCCGAGGATCGTGAGGTCGAGGTCAAGGAGCAGGCGCTCGTCCTCGGTGGCAGGCTCAACGTTGTGCTTGGTGACGAGCACGAGCGCGCGCACCCGATCCGTGACGTCCCGGGGTGCAGAGGCCTGGATCAGTACTGCACGGGCCCAGTCGGCGCTCTGCTCCTCGTTGTCGGAGGCCCGCGTGTAGTAGATGGCGTCGTGGAACCACAACGCGAGCGCCAACTCGGAGGGCCGCTCCGCCGTCACGGGAGCAGCGTCGAGGTTTTCGAAGCACTCGCGGATGTGATCCAGCGTGTGGTACGCCCGTTGCGGTTCTGCATAGCGGGCCAGGAGCACATCCAGAACCGACGGGGGCGGCGAAAGTCCAAGATCACGCCAGGCGTCTTGCCAACGTTTATGCAAGGGTAAAGTTAAGCCCATCACCCACAACCCGCTTGCCACAATGGAATAAATGAGTACAATACACCATGCATCAAACCCGATACCCATCGTCGCGCCATATCCCGCCCACCCCGCAAAGGAGAAACCGCCATGAATCTAAAAAACACCGTGACTCACAGTTGGGATTGGTGGGCCTACCAGTTTCGCGTCACCCACCGCCAGGGCATCACTGGCATCGATCTCTGGGACGAACGCCTGGTTGCTTTCGTCATCCACGTGCTCGCTCTCAAACCGGGCGAGCGATTGCTCGACCTGGCCTGTGGCTCTGGCGTACACGCGCGACGGTTGGCGCGGCGCGGGCTTGAGGTGGTGGGGCTAGACATCGCCCCCAGCCTGGTGCGCTACTGCAAAGAACAGGCCGCCGCCAAGGAATTGGAAAACATCACCTTCGTCGAAGGCGATATGCGCGCGCTGCCCTACCGTGAAGCGTTCGACGCGCTGGTCGTGCTCAGCACCAGCTTTGGTTTTTTCGGCCATGAGGAGAACCAGCGGGTGCTCGACGGCATCGCGCGAGCGCTCAAGCCGGAGGGGCGGATGCTGCTGGAGCTTTCGGACCCGGTCACGTTTGCCGGGCAACTGGAGAATCATCACAGTTGGCGAGAGACCCCCGAGGGCATCTATTGGACCGAAGCCTGGTTCGATCCGGCCACCTTCACCAACCACGGCTTTTTCCGCTTCACCGACAACGAGGGCATGACGCACCTGTGGGACGACCACGAGCGCGTCCGGCTCTACACGCTGCCCGAACTGCGCCAGATGTTCGCCCAGGCCGGGCTGGAGATCAGCGCGGCCTACGGCGATCTTCGGCTCCCTCCCGTGCCCTATGGCATCGAGTGCCATCGAGAGATGATCGTTGTGGGGAAACGAGCGGCAGAATAGTCGTGACCAAGCCGCGTCAGCGCGTCACCGCCGCAGCGTCGCCACGAGCCGCAAGGGGTTCAACAGCAGATCCAGCGCGCTGTTGACGTGCGGGACGACGACGTCAGCCGCGTTCAATGTCTCCACGGCCAGCCCTTCCTCGCCCAGCACGGCGATGGCCAGCTCCGCCTCGCGCAGCATCCCGGCGTCGTTCGCACCGTTGCCGACCGCGCACACGCCCTCGCGCCCCAACTCTCGCACAAAAGACGCCTTCTGCGCCGCTTCGTTTTCGGGCGTGATGCGTGCGGCCTCGATCCCCAACTGCGCGTCAATGGCCCCTTGTCGCCCGCGGGTATCGGCGGTGATCACGTGCACGTTGATAGAGCGACACAGCTCGATCAGCCGCTGGGCCACTCCCTCTACCAGATTTCCCTCTAGCACAATCGTGCCATTGACGTCCAGCACGAGATGTTTCAGACAGTACGTACCACGACCCGGCGTTTGTATCTCGATCATGCTACCTTCATCCATTACGTCCTATCATCAACTGCCTCCTAACACCCACCTACGATCTTTTGCGCCGGTTGACCAACCAGAGGCCGCCGATGAGGATGGCCGCACCAACGACCAGGGCCGGCGGAGATACGTACTCGACGATGTGCTTGATGGCGATGAAAGAATTCCCCCAGACGAGCGTGGCGAGAATGAGCAGGACCGTCCAGAGAATTGTCCGGCTGGACGTTCGGCCATCGCGGGTGTGCGGATCATCAGAACGAACGGTCACTTGTCATTTCCTCCTCGCTCACTATTGTACGCATCTCCTGCCCTTTGTCCAGTGGACAAAAAGAAGAAACCGGCGTAGAATACACAGACTGGGTAATTTAAGGAAAAGAGGGAGGCTCTATGATCACCGTTGAAAAGGTGGATACCACATCCAAAGCGCAGGTGCAGCGATTCGTGAACATCCCTTACCGGCTCTACGCCGGCCATCCGCAATGGGTTCCCCCCCTGCTGATAGACGCCAAACTACATCTGAACCGACAAAAGCATCCCTTTTATGAGCACTCTGACGCCGACTTTTTCATCGCCGTGCGGGATGGGCGGGACGTGGGCCGCATCACCGCCCTGGAAAATCGCCGCTACAATGAATATCATAACAAGCGCCAGGCGCAATTCTACCTCTTTGAATGCGAGGATGACCAGGAAATAGCGACGGTGCTTTTCGAGCACGTTTTCGAATGGTCCCGCGCACGTGGACTCGATCAGGTGGTCGGCCCCAAGGGCTTTAGTGTCTTTGACGGCTATGGCATCCAGATAGAGGGGTTCGAGCACCGGCAGATGATGACCATGATGAACTACAATTATGAATACTACCCTCGCTTGGTCGAAGCGCTGGGTTTTGAGAAGGAAGTCGATTTCGTCTCGTGCTACGTCAGCGCGGATACCTTTCAGATTCCAGAACGGGTGCACCGCATCGTCGAGCGCATTCGGAAACGAAAAAACCTGATCATCCACACCTTCCGCAAAAAGAGTGAACTGCGAGCGTGGGCAGACCGCATTGGAAAGACCTACAACGATACGTTTGTGGAGAACTGGGAATATTACCCCCTCACCGACCGCGAGATTCAGTTCGTGCTGGATGAACTGCTGATGGTGGCGAATCCCCAACTGATCAAGATCATCACCCACGAGGAACAGGTCGTGGGCTTTATCCTGAGCTTTCCCGATGTCTCAGCCGCATTGCAGCGGGCACGAGGACATCTCTTCCCCTTTGGCATCGTTGACCTGCTGCTGGAGATGCGGCGCACCAAGTGGATCGCGTTGAACGGCGCGGGAATTCTGCCCGAGTTCCAGGGACTCGGCGGCACCGCGCTGCTGCAAGTGGAAATGGAGAAAACGGTCCGCGAGTTCGGCTTCGAGCACGCTGAGCTGACCCAGGTGGCAGAGACGGCGGTGCAGATGCGACGCGAATTGGAGGACATTGGCGGCCAGCCTTACAAGAACCACCGGGTTTACATCCGGCATCTGTCGTGAGAACGCAGTAATTCCCGTTTTGTAGCCGCGCTTTCCATAGCGCGTGCATTTTGCCACATGAAGCACCCTTCGCGATATAGAAATCGCGGCTACAACTCTCGTTTTTTCCCATAACGGGAATTGCTGGTGAGAACGAAGAAACCCGGTTGGTGAGAGTAACTCTTGACACACTCCATCGTCGTGGTACAATCCCCACGGCGTTTATTGGAAAATCACACTGAACAAGGAGCAAACAAGTTGAGCGAACCATATTACGACGTTATACGACCCCACGGCGGCGTGCTGGTGGACCGCGTGCTGCGTGGCGAGGTGAGAGAAGCAGTGCGAGAGCGGGCCGAACGAATGGTCAAGGTCCCGCTAGATCCAATGGGCCTTTCTGACCTGGAGCTTTTGGCCAGCGGCGTCCTCAGCCCCCTCAGCGGCTTTATGCTCAAGGCCAACTATGACCGCTGTGTCGAGGAGATGCGCCTGGCCAACGGCCTGGTCTGGTCTGTGCCTGTCACCCTGTCCGCCGAGAAGGAGCTGGCAGATCGTATTAAGGAAGGTCGAGAAGTAGCACTCTGTGAAAACAACCGCGTCCTGGCAGTGATGGAGGTGGCGGAAAAGTACCCCTACGACCAGGCGGTCAAGGAGCGAGAGGCCCGCGAGGTCTACCGCACCACCGAGGAGGCCCACCCCGGCGTGGCCCGGCTCTACCGGCGGGGCGAGGTGCTCCTGGGCGGCAACCTGTGGCTGGTGGACTGGCCCTCAGCCTGCCAGACCGAGTTTCCCGAACTGCGCCACACCCCGGCCCAGACGCGGCGGATGTTCGCCCGGCGAGGCTGGCGCAGCGTCGTCGGCTTCCAGACGCGCAATCCCATCCACCGCGCCCACGAGTACATCCAAAAGACGGCGCTGGAGATCGTCGATGGCCTCTTCCTCCACCCGCTGGTCGGCGAGACAAAGAAGGACGACATCCCCGCCGACGTGCGCATCGAGTCCTACCAGGCGATCCTGCGCGATTACTACCCCGCCGAGCGCGTGCTCCTGGGCGTCTTTCCCGCCGCCATGCGCTACGCCGGTCCGCGCGAGGCGATCTTTCACGCCATCGCCCGCAAGAACTATGGCTGCACCCACTTTATCGTGGGGCGCGATCACGCCGGCGTGGGCAAGTACTATGGCACCTACGATGCCCAGAACATCTTTGACCAGTTCTCTCCGGAGGAGATCGGCATCGTCCCGTTCCGGTTCGAGCACGCCTTCTACTGCAAAAAGTGCGGCGCCATCGTCTCCGCCAAGACCTGCCCCCACGGGAAGGAGGATTGGCTTTTTCTGAGCGGCACCCAGGTGCGCGAGATGCTGGAGCGAGGCGAGATGCTGCCCGCAGAGTTCACCCGCCCCGAGGTCGCCCGCGTGCTGCTGGAGGGAGTGCAACGTCAGAGTAATACGTGATGCGTGAAACGTGAGACGTAAAACTCACGAGTCACGAATCCCGTTTCACGGATTGTAAGGAAATACTTTATGCTAAAGCTATTCAGACGCCGCAAACGTCGCAAAGTCTTTGTCGCGGGTCTCGACTGCGCCCCACCGCCCGTGCTGTTCCACACCAGCGCCGAGACGAACCTGGGGCTGAAGGAGCAACTGCCCAACCTGAGCCGCCTGATCGATGAGGGCATCTACGGGCCGCTCTCCAGTTCCATCCCCTGCATCACCGTCCCGGCCTGGTGCTCGATGCTCTCCAGTAAGGATCCCGGCGTGTTGGGCTTTTACGGCTTTCGGAACCGCGCCGATCACTCCTACGACCGCATGAGCATCGCCACGGCCAACGCCATCCACGAGAAGCGGGTCTGGGACATTCTCAGCGAGACCGACAAGAACTCGATCGTCGTCGGCGTGCCGCAGACGTATCCCATCAAGCCGCTCAAGGGGCATCTGATCAGCAGTTTCCTCACCCCCAGCACCGATCGGCAGTACACCTACCCCAACGAACTGCGCTACGAGATCGACCGGGTGCTGGGCGGCCAACCCTACGACGTAGACGTGGGCCAGTTCCGCACCGAGGACAAGGATTACCTGCTGCGGCAGATCCAGGAGATGACCGAAAAGCGGTTCGCCGTCATCAAGTATCTCCTCCGAGAAAAGCCGTGGGATTTCTTCATGTTCGTCGAGATCGGGCTGGACCGCATCCACCACGGGATGTGGAAGTACTGGGCCTCGGACCATCCCAAGTACGAGCCGGGCAATCCCTACGAGAACGCCATCCCTGACTATTACCGCTACCTGGATCGAGAGCTGGGTGAGATACTGGGGATGCTGGACGACGACACGATGTTGATGGTCGTCTCTGACCACGGGGCCAAGTCGATGGAGGGCGGCTTTGCCGTCAACCAGTGGCTGCGCCGGGAAGGGTTGTTGGTGTTGAAAGAGGAGCCGCGCTACGAGGGCATCGTCCCCTTCGAGAAAGTGGAGGTGGACTGGGAAAAGACCACCGCCTGGGGAGCCGGTGGCTACTATGCCCGCATCTTTATGAACGTCGAGGGGCGAGAACCGCAGGGCAAGATCCCCGCCCGCGATTACGAAAAGGCACGGGACGAGCTTAAGGAACGGATCGAGGCGATCCCCGATCACGAGGGCAAGCCGATGGGTTCGGTCGTCTTCAAGCCCGAGGAATTATATCGCGAGGTACGCAACGTCCCGCCCGACCTGATGGTCTACTTTGGCAACCTGCGCTGGCGGTCCATAGGCTCCTTTGGCCTGCCCGATGTCTACACCTTCGAGAACGACCTGGGGCCGGACGATGCCAACCACGATCAGGATGGTGTCTTTATCCTGTGGGACCCGCGCCAGGATCACAAGGGGCACTACGTAGAGGAGTTGCAATTGATGGACGTGGCCCCCACGGTGCTCGATCTGATGGGGGAGCAGATACCGCCAGATATGCAGGGCAAGGTCGTGCAGCGGTAAGGAACAGAGATGAAATCAACCGAGGGCGGGAGAGGCCTTCTTTCTCTACTGAGATGGGTGGCTCTGGCGGCTATCCTGGCGGCGGCGGCCTACCTGGCCGGAGTGGCGCTGGCTCAACACCTGCTGGAACCGCCCTCAGCGCCCCCTGGCCCGACGCAGATGGCGGCCCCAGTGCCGACCCAAGCCGCCGCTATCCAGCTCACTCCCGGCGACCCGGTAGAAGGAACGTTGGCCGAAGGGGCTGGAGACGAATGGCAATTTCAAGGCCGCGTTGGGCACTCGGTCACCATCGAAACGTGGCTCCACCCTGGCTCCGGTTCCAGCGTGGAGGCCGAATTGACCGTCCAATTGATCGGACCTGAGGAAACCGTGCTTGCCAGCGAGACTGGTTCCGTATTTCTGCCCCCCTACCTGGTCGCGCCGCGCCTGCCAGCCGACGGCTCCTACCGCGTGCAGGTGGCACCAACGTCAGGATCGCCCGGCCGTTATTCTCTTCTGCTGACTTTTTCAGATGCTCCCGCGCCCGTCACGCCGGGAACGCCATCGTATCAGCAGCCGACAGCCGCGGCCCCAGTTGCATCTCAAGTACAATTTGTATGGCCCTCCACGCGGCGCGCGATCTCTGGCTGGACCTTTCACGACCCCCGCAACCCTGGTCACATCGGCCTCGACATCGCGGCCAGCATGTGGGATCCCATCGTCGCGGTGGCCGACGGCGTGGTGGTCTTTGCCGACTGGGGCGGGGGATACGGCAACCTGGTCATCGTGGAGCACGGCGACTGGCGCTCTTATTACGCCCATCTTTCCGAGATCGTGGTCGAGCTTGGGCAGGAGGTGCGTCAAGAGGAACTCCTGGGCGGGGCAGGCAGCACCGGCTATTCTACCGGACCGCATCTGCACTTTGAACTGCGCTATCTGGGCCGCCCGGTAGATCCCCACATCCATTTGCCATAGCATGATGCATTCATGAAGGAGGAGATCTATGAAACGCCTACTTTCCATCACATTGCTCGTGACATTTCTGGCGGCCCTGACGCCGGCCGTCGCATATGCCGGCCCGCTCGCGCAGGGCGGAGGCGAGGGAGCGACGGACGGCATCGGCAGCGTCATCGGCACCCTGGGGCTTTACGCCGCGATGATGGCGGTCCTGGCCATCGGTGCCGAGGTACTGATCGACGCCATCCGCCCCATCTTTGGCCTCAAGCGCAAAACATCGGCCTCGGAGGCCCTGGAAGACATGAAACAATGGCTGCCCGGCACGCTGGAGGAGCTGGGCGTCGATGCTCCAACACAGCAAAAACTCGACGAGCAGATCGAGACGCTCAAAGAGGTGACGACTCAATTCGAGGACAATGCGGAAAAAGTGCGCCGGGCGGTGCACGAGCAACTGCCGAACATCCTCAAGGATCTGGCCATCCACTCCCTCGACGACACGCTGGATAAACATTGGCCGAAACTGGAAAAACGCCTGCAGTCGATCGCGCCTGACCTCGACGCGGTGGACGTAAAAGCCTGGCTAGAGGCCACGCTCACTCGTCTGAGAGAGGAAAACGTGGCCGAACTGGCCGTCCATCTGCAATCGATCACCACGCTGCTCGACACTGTACGCGAACAGAACAACAAGCTCCAGGGGCCGCTACTCAAGTTCTGGCGCTGGTTGCGCGGCAGCCTGGTGAACGTTGGCGACGCTATCGAAACACAGGAAAAGATCCCCCAGAGATTGCGCAGCGTCCTCATAACCCTGTGTCGCATCCCGGCCTATCTGGAATATTCCATAGCCTGGCTGCGCAGGAAGCTACCCGATGGCGACACGCTCCGCGAGCGGATCGATAACCTCGGCAAATACAAGCCATTTGACCCGCTCCTGACCCTGGAAGAGGCAGCCAAGCGCATTCTAGAAGAAGATACGGCGATCAAAGATCACGAAAAGAGCCGCATCGCCTGGCTGCGCATTCTCTCTGGTATTGTGGGGATCGTCCTGGCCGCCACCATGCAGGTAGATTCTCTCCAACTGCTCGAACCGGTCCTGGGAGGCGCCGCCAACACCTTCCGCCCGCCGCACGAGGCCGACCAAACGGTCGAATGGTACTCCTTTGAGATGATCATCGAGCGGGAACAAGAGAGTGGAGATATCGATCCCACGCTAGGGCTTCCTGGTATGCTCGGAACGGCCACGGCTACGCTCCTCGGCCTCTCGCCGGGCATCGTCCTAAGTGGCCTGGGCGCGGCTGCCGGGTCTGGCTTCTGGCACGATCAATTGGACAAACTCCGCAAAGCCAAACGGGTCGTCACGCAGGTAGAAGCGATGAGCGGATAAGTCCAAAGCGGCGATGGTCGCCGGGTCTATTGAGGAGGTGGCACCCGTCTTCGCCACAGCTTGTATCCGCCCATGGCCAGCGTGAACCAGACGGTGACGACCAGAATACTGACCCAGGGCGACCAGGTGCCGACCGCAAAACGGATAATGATCAGAGAAACCAGGCAAGACACACCGAGCGCGAACAGACGAACCACACCGATTCGTTCCTGAGCCGCTATATCCTGCGCTGTGCCCAGAGCTGCGCCCGCTATCAGCCCGGCGACGATATCGGTACGCCAACTGCTCCAGTCCGCGTGCAGGTAGGCCACAAACAGAGCGATCAGGATGGAAAAGACCAAGATGTTGGCCACGATCGCCCGCAGAGATTCGCGGTGGCCCTCAAAGATTTTGCCCTCCGTGGAGATCATGGACAGGGCGCTGAGCAGACTGCCTCCCACGATACAGGCAGTAGCGGCCAGCCAATTCCGATCCCAGAACCAGAACCCACCGATCCCCGCGGCGATCAAGGGGATATTTTGAATCGCCTCCCAATACATAACGGCAAGGAACTCTTTGATACCAACCGGTTCAGTAACTCGTGTCTCCATCGCTATGCCTCCTTTGCACAGGCGGCGGCTCACTCCTCGCTCAATTTGCCGGGCACCACGTAGGCGATCTCCCGATATGGCCGCACCTGTTCCCCTACCTCGTCCTTGAGGATGTTGCCAGAGATGTGCATGATCGTGTCGTTAAAGTCGGGGTCCTTGCCCATCCCGGCCAGGCAGGGGTAGTGGTGATGGAGCAACCCCGCCTCCTGCCCCGCGTCGTTGGCCGAGACGCCCACCAATCCCTGGGCCACGTGGTGGGCGCAGCCGCAGACAGCGTCTCGCACGACATCCACCTCGGTGATGGTTCGTGTGTCCGGGTCCACGGTGATGTGAAACTTGGGCCGACCAAAGTAGCGGGCGAACTTGGAGATCCGCGGATCGTCGTATTCCTGCCGATGGCGGCGGACGTTGTAGTGAGTCTCGGTCAACGAGCAGAGGGGCTTGGGTGTGACGCAGGCCACATCCATATCCTCCAGCCACCCGCGCAGTTGGCGGGCCAATCCCCGCGGCAGCCACTCCTCCCGGTCCACCGGCGCGATGACGGCTCGCGCGCCCGTCATCCTCGCTATCTCGGGGATCAACTCTGCCACGCCCTTGTGCTCGCCGAACGCCAGGATCAGGTCGGTGGAGGGAAGCGATTCCGGCAAATAGTCCTCCGGGTAATCAACGATGGGCGGGAGGATCGCCGGAGCCTGCCATACTTCGATCTGCCAGTCATCGGGGCCACAGCTGGCAACCGCAGCGGTTGCTTGGATATTGTCCACGTGCCGCTGGCCGTATTCGCCGGTGATGATCGCTAGAATTCGCATTGTACTCACTCCTCTGTGGAGAGAGAAACCGGGTTTTTTAGAAAAACCCGGTTTCTTTCATTCTTCGTCCAGCAGTCGCCGCTCCCCTTCCAAGGTGCGGATGTGGGTGATGTCCTGGCTCACCTCCAACGTCCCCTGGTACTCGCCCTGCCCGTCGTGGACGGCAAAATAGCGGATGTGGATAAATTTGCCCTGGATCTGAATCCAGAACTCGGCCTCGTCACGGCGACCGGCGCGAAAGTCGTCCAGGATGCGCTGCACCCGGTGGACGCTGGCGGGTGGGTGGCACTGCTGCACCTTGCGCCCGATGATGGCGGGCGAGCGGGGAAAAATCCGCTCCCGACCCTGAGAAAAGTAGCGCACCGTGTCCTCCGCGTCCACGTAGGTGACGTCAACAGGCAGGTGAGTCAGCAGACGATTGACCTCCCCTGCCGTGAGCGCGCCGGTATCCAGATGAAGCAGATCGCCCATCGCCCCTCTCTCCTCGACCGGCAACGCGGACTCCTGAATGTCGGCATCGGGCGGCCATTGGTGGCCAGGTTGCACGTAGCAGTAGCCTACCTCCGCCTCCTGATCGCGGATCGCCATCCACTCTTCCTCGCTCAACTTTTCCAGGGCCATGGGAAACAGGATGTGTTCCTCTTTGTAGAACATCTCGCGAATGGCGGCAGCGAGCGGCTCAAAGACCTCGGCAACGCGGTCCTCGTCGGGAGCGTCGGCCAACAACGCTTCGAGCGTTTTCCAGCCGGCGCGCACGTCATCGTGGATGGCCCACATCACCGACGATGGCCCCACAAAGTTGTGTTTCTCCAGGTAAGGGAACAGGATGTTCTCCTTGCGCAGGTAGTGTCTCTCGTACTCGCGCAGTTCTTGGAGTTGCGCGCGGGCCTGCTCCCATTCGGACGCGCCAAGCGCCGCCTCCAGTTCGTCCAGCACGCGCCCGGCGGCTCCATTTTCGGCGAGGAAGGTATAGACCGGGTGACAGGGGATCGTCCCTGGCTTCGCCTGGGCCTCCAATGACTCGCGAAAGACCGCCACGTGCACGTCGCACAGCCGCTTGACCTCCGCCTCCGGCAATCCCTCGGCGATCAGGGCTTGCTCGATCTCGGCGATCTCGGTCGCGCCCACGTCGTGCAACAACGCGGCGAACTCTTCCTTGACCTCCTCGACCGTCTGGCCCTCGTGTAACTGGCGGATCACTCGCTTGAGGGTCTCTTTACGTTTTGTCTGGTTATTGATGTACTCGCTCATCGCTCACCTCCTCGCGGTCAAGATCAGATTTCCACTCGTCTCTAGATCGAAGGGCGCGCCGTTCGTATCGCCGTAACCGACGATAGCTCCAAAGCCCGCCTTTGCCAGCGCCAATGCCAACTCATCCTGCCGCAGAGGCCACAGCCGCGTCGACGCGATCTGCTGGCTCCAGTGACCCGCCCTCTCTCGCCGCAGGGTCGCCAGGTTGAACGTGAGCGTGCCATCAGGTTCAAAATCGTAGAAGCGCAGGAAAATCCACTCATCCTCCCCTTCCCGATGAGACTGCGGATCCATCCATCGCTCGCGGCGGGCCAGCACCGCGTCAAAGTTGCGGTTCTGGATCAGGAGCAACCCCTCGGGGCGCAGGCAGGCGGCAAAGTCGGCCAGCGCCGCCGCCAGCTCGGCGGGGGTCAGCAGGTGAGGCAATGAGTTACCCAGGCAGAGCACGGCGTCAAACTCGGTCCCCAGTTGCGCGCTCAACTCGCCAAAGCCCGCCGCCTCGAACCGCACGTCAACCCTCGCGTCGGCGGCGTTGGCCCGCGCGCGCTCGATCATCTCCGCGCTCAAGTCGGCTCCCACCACCTGGTACCCTCGCCGGGCCAGCGCGATGGCGTGCATCCCCGTGCCACAGGCCGAGTCCAAAACAAGACGGGCGCCCACGGCCTCTAGCTCGCGCTCGATGAAGGGAAGCTCTGCCGCCAGCCGCGCCGACCAGTTCACAAAGCGATCGTAATCCGCGCTGAACCCATCGTACATCATCAGATCACCAGCAGTCCCATATCCTGGGCGAACAGTCCCAGCCGGTCGCCCGCCTGCACCGGCGTGTCCAATCCCTGGCCGACGCGATTTTCCCGGTACCTGAGCCAGGGGGCCATCGAGTTGCGGGTGGAAAGCAATGTCCCGTTCAAAAAGACGTGACAGACCTCGTCGGGCGAGATGCCCAACCGCTCCAACGCCGTCCTCACCGTCTCCTCCGGCTGCGTTTCCAGCCGCGCCACGCTCTCGCGGTCGGGCCGGGAATCGGGCACGTACCGGCGCAAGTTGCCATACAGATGAACCTCCACCATCAGCGACACCTCTTCCTGAGTCTAAACCAGGTCGTGCTCCTCGTGCTTTTCGGCGATGGCGGCGGCCAGACGCTCCAAGGCCTGGAAATCCGTCTCTCGGGGAAAGCCCTGGCACAGGACCGGCTCGATGATCTCCACATCCAGATTGGGAATCAGCCCGGCGATCTGCTCGACCGCCTTGCTGCTCCAGCCATAAGAACCGACGACCGAGGCAAACTTGAGTTTGGGCCGCAGAGCGTTCGCCAGATAGGCGGCGTACACCACGTTGGGATGCGGGCCGACGTGCACCGTGGGCGTCCCGACGACGATGGTGGCGGCGTCCACCAGGGCGATCGCCAGCTTGCCAATGTCGGTCATGGCCAGGTTGAACTGATGCACCCGGACGCCTTTTTCGGCCAACGCGCTGACCAGGTACTCGACCATCTTCCCGGTGCTGCCGTGCATCGAGATGTACGGCAGTATCACCTCGTTCTTGGGTTTCGGAGAGACCCAATCCCGATAGGCGTCCAGGATGAAACGAGGCTGGTCGTACAGCGGGCCGTGGCTGGGGGCGATGAGTCCCAGATCGTATACTTCGACCTTGTCCAGGTTCCTTTGGATGATCTTGCGAAAGGGCATCATGATCTCGGCATAATATCGCTTGGCCGCCTCATAGACGCGCCATTCTTCGGCGACGTACAGATCGGTCGTGGCCAGGTGCGAGCCAAAGAAATCGCACGAAAAGAGGATCTGTTCCTCGCGCAGATAGGTCACCATCGTCTCGGGCCAGTGGACCCAGGGGGTGTGGATAAACTCCAGCGTCCGGTCTCCCAACGAGAGCGTCTCGCCGTCCTCGACGGTGACGAACCGTTCTTCGGGAATGGATAGCAGATCCACGAGCATGCCCTTTCCTTTGGGAGTCGCAATGACCTGGGCGTCCTCATATTTTTCCAGCACCCAGGGGATCGCCCCGGAGTGATCCTGTTCCGCGTGGTGAGCGACGACATAGTCAATGTGCGGCACGCTCTCCAATTGAAACATCAGCACATCCGCCATCGTGGGATCGACGGTGTCCAGCAAGACCGTGCGCTCGCTCCCCTGTACCAGGTAAGCGTTGTAACTCGTCCCGTCGGGAAGCGGTATCAGCGAGTCGAACAACCGTCGATCCCAGTCAACGGCACCCATCCAATGCACCTTATCCCTGATTTTTCTTACCTTCATCGGCTTGACCTCCTTGATCTTGATACCTCGCTCGGGCATCAACGCTCCCGCACTCGTATTTCTTATTGAGTGATTTTTACGCAATACGCTATACGGATTCTACGCTCTTGATCTCGGGAATTTGCTGGCGCAGCATGCGCTCAATCCCCATCTTTAGCGTCATCTGGGACATGGGACATCCCTTGCAAGCTCCGGTGAGCCGAACGGATGCGATACCCTCGTCGCTTACGTCAACCAACTCCACGTCTCCCCCATCGGCCTGGAGACTGGGCCTGATATACATCAGGGTTTGTTCTACTTTTTCCTTCAACGTGGTCTCTTCTGCACTCATTTGTTTAGCTCCTTTTCTATGATTATATTCTGGTTCACACTTTCTGGTCTGTATTGTAACAGAAAGACATCCTTCTGTCTACGACAAAAGTCACATGGGTATAATTCAAAAGTCTGGGGAGCTTTCGACGTAGCCGCGCTTTCCATAGCGCGCAGGCCCGCGAGGTATGGAAACCTCGGCTACATAGCCCCGTTTTATTGAAAAGATACAGTCTGGAGAAAAA
>DAOTUB010000247.1:0-26961 GCA_034437455.1 Anaerolineae bacterium
GTACTGAGCTTGTCGAAGTGAATCGACTGTTTGCCAGTCGGCAAATTGAACATGTCGGACATAACCGAAAGACTAGCTGAATTTGTAAAGATGTTTCTCGCCCCAAAATGGGCTATATGAACCATGCCGGAAATTCACGATTTTTTCTCTGGCGTTCATCGTCTGTTTCCTCATCCGGGGTTCTCCTGGCGGTACAGCGAAACAGCCCAGAGTTAACTCCGGGCTGGGTAAAAGCGAATGTATGCAGTTGGTTTCCGTTGGAGCGGGCGATTATTTTGGGGGGGAGATTAAGCCCTCCTGGAAAGGAGGCGGTGTTGTGGCGTTGTGATTGGTTGTGTGTGAGATCATTGTTCCTGTTCTCGAAGAGTCAACCATTGAGCAACGAGACGGATTATACTCCCATTGGCAGAAAGCAGCAAGCGGTCGCACGGCGGGGAATCGCACGGCGCGGATCCGCCGTGCTAAAAGCTCAACCCCGCTGCGCGGGCTGGGGCATCGAGCCTGCGGCTTGCACTGAGCTTGTCGAAGTGTGAGCAGGGTTTTGCTTTGAGCCGGGAGGTTTAGCTCGCGGCTAGTGGGTGGCACGGCGTGGAATCGCACGGCGCTAGAACCGCCGTGCTAAAAGCTCAACCCCGCTGCGCGGGCTGGGGCATCGAGCCTGCGGCTTGCACTGAGCTTGTCGAAGTGAGCAGGGTTCTGCTTTTAGCCGGGAGGTTTTAGCTCCCGGCGGGTGTCTGCTAAAGACTCCAAATCACCGTCGGATCCGGACCGTCGCTATCCACATTGATCTCTTCCAACTTGGCGACAGCGGTGCGTTCAACGTGATGCTGCTTCTGAGTTTTCACGTATCCCACCACCCACGGCAACTGCTTCTCGCCAAATGAGACCACGCCGTATCCTCTCTGCCAAGCAAAGGCATCCTTGAGAATTTCGTTCAGATGATGCGAGCTACTGCCTTTGAGGCGCGCTACGAAATCAGAGAGAGCGACCGAGGGAGGCACAGAGGCCGCCAGGTGTACGTGGTCTTCAACGCCGCCCACGGCATGAACGATGGACTTTAGCTTGTGTGCCTTGCCGATCAGATAGCCAAACAACTCCTTTTCCACTTCCGGCGTGATCAGCGGCAGACGATTCTTGGTTGTCCAGACAAAATGATAGTACAGTCGCCAGTACGGCATTGTGCACTCCTGATTTGATCGGGCGGGACCGCCCGGCGCTAAAACCGCCGGGCTGATAGCTCAACCCTGCTCCGCAGGCTAGTGTGTTGAGCCTGCGGAGCAGGGTTCCGCTTTGAGCCGGGAGGTTTAGCTCCCGGCGAGTCTATTTGACGCTTCACCGCTCCTCCGCCCGCTCCCGTTCATACCGCGCCCGCTGCTCCGCCAGATACGTCGGCGCCGGCACGTCCCACCAGCCCACGGCAGGGCTGCCCGAAAGCGGATAGTTGCGCTCGACCATCACCTCGACGACGGCGTCCCTACCGTCGTTGAAAGCCCGCTCCGGCGCGGGCCACGAGCAACGCCAAGAACTCGGCCAGGACGATGGCGGTAGCGCCCCAGACCTTGTACTCGCCCACAGCGTAGAAGGGGACGTGCAGGGGCGCGCCGCGCCAGATCCAATCCTCCTCGCGCCGCGTCGCCAGGTCCAGCAGCAGCGACAGAGGAACGTCCAACAACTCGGCTACCTCTTTGGGATCGGGATGGAAGACAGGGCGTTGGGATGTGTAGGCGACGAAAGGATGCACGAGATTGTTGCTCGGCGGTACGTAGAGGGGTGTGAGAGAGCCGAGCATCTCCAATCCCTCCGTGACAATCCCGACCTCCTCCCGCGCCTCGCGCAGCGCCGTCTCCTGGAGCGAGCCATCTCCCTCCTCCCATCCGCCTCCGGGCAGCGAGATCTGCCCGCTGTGGTGGTTCAGGTCGGGCGTGCGCACGGTCAGCGCCAGGTGAAGCGCGCTGTGGATGGGATACAGGATCAACAACACACTCGCCTGCCGAGATTCAGCGGCGCCAGGAGGCGGTTGGAACGGGCGCGGCTGCGGAGCCATCGTGAGCCACGCCTCGATGCCAGGCAGCGGTCCCTGCATCGCAGCGCGAACGTTCTTGATGGTGAGGGTATTAGTCATCTGCCCACTGTTCTACTACTGCATTCGTTTGCGAGCCAGACGCAGCGCGGTGAAGAGTCCCTTCTGGCGAATGGTCTTCATCGCGACCCCCCGCGAAGTGATCTCGAAATACTTTTCGCCATACCGGGCCAGTTTCTCCTGATCCAGCTCAATGCCCAGCCCTGGCACGTCGGGGATGGCGACGGTGCCGTCGTCCGCCACGCGGATCGGCTCGGCCAGGATGCCATCCCGCGCTTCGGACACCCAGCCCGGCGGTTCGTAGGGGTATTCGATGGGATGATCGCGCGGCCCGGCGGCGTGAACGTGGAGGTTGATCAGGAACCCCAGGCCGTTCGTCCAGGTGTGCGGCGTGTAGGCCAGGCCCCGCTCGCGGCAGGCGTCGAGCACCTTCATTGCGTCGCCGATGCCGCCGCCCATCGTCGCGTCGGGCTGGTAGACGTCGAGGCTACCCTTTTCGAGCATCACCTTGAACTCCTGCCAGCCGCCGTTCAATTCGCCCCCGGCAATGGGCACGTCGGAGCGGCGGCGCAGCTCGGCCAGCTCGTCGTAGGCGTACATGTCGAGCGGCTCCTCGAGCCAGCCCACATCCAGCTCGGCGCAGGCGCGGGCAAATTCGGTCGCCCGCTCCAGCGTCCAGATCGGCGTCTCCTCGATCAGCGAGACCGGCCAGCCCTGGTT
Source organism: Anaerolineae bacterium (assembly GCA_034437455.1). GTDB lineage: Bacteria > Chloroflexota > Anaerolineae > B4-G1 > B4-G1 > DAOTUB01. The sequence goes on from DAOTUB010000247.1 coordinate 2,801, forward strand.
CGCGTCGACGCCGATGGCCATGCTGTCGCCCACGGCCTTCCGCACGGCCTCGACCTGGGCCACGTCCTCGGCCAGGTCAGCGCTGTGCACCCGCAGCTTGACGGTCTTGAAGCCCATCTCGCGCAACCGGAGCACCTCTTCGGCCCGCTGTTCGGGCGGATGGACCTCGCCGGTGGAGGCGTACACCTCTGTGCGCCCGCCCTCCTTCCCGCCCAGTAAGGCCCAGACCGGCTTGCCCTCGACCTGGCCCCGGATGTCCCAAAATGCCGCCTCCATCCAGTAATTGCGCCAGCCCAGGTAACTGACCTCGCGCAGCCGCTGGCGGACAGTGGCGGTGTCGGTGGGGTCGAGGCCGATGAGATAGGGGCCAATCAATCCGCCCAACCCCTCCCGCTCGCGCTCGAAAGCCATGCCTGCCGCCAATCCCTTCACGCCGTCGTCGGTCGTCACCCGCAACAGAGTGAAGCGGTTCACGGTCTGGGGATAGCCGGGAATCCACGACGGGTAGAACGGTTTGGGCAGTGGAATTGCGACGTGAAATAGTTCGATTCGGTCAATTTTCATCGGTTTCCTCCTTTGCTTTTTCAGTTGCTCACAGAACATCCATACGGTTGGAGCAGTCGCTGATATCCTGCGTTACACCTAGTCACCCAACAAGGGGCTAGTTGTGGATTGACTAGCCCCTTGTTATACTTTGCTAGAATGGACGATGAACCTTTACCCATCTCACTGTGGGGCCTTTCACCGCCAGTCCTTCGACTGAACTCAAGACAAGCGGCAGGTAGATGATTTCCCACGGCTCACCCAACGTCAGCACAAAGCCAGCTTTGGCCGTTACAGGCAAACCCAGCGTCGGAGTGCCAGTGACGGTGACGGTGTTCGTCAGCGGGCCAGGCATATCACCCTCAATGACGGTGTAGGTCAACGTACCGCTGGCTCCCACACCTGGCAGTAGCGACGTCGCGCCAAGCTCAACCAGGCCCAACCTGTCATCGTAGGCCATCACCGAGTCGAGCATCACGTTGCCCGTGTTCGTCACCCGATAGGTATAGGTGATCGTCTTGCCCACCCTCGCCGAATTCACATTCGCTGTCTTGGTTACGGTGATGGCAGAGCTGCTGGTCAGGGCTACCGATTCGTCTGCCGTGGCGACCACATCATCGCCCACCGGCGGAGTACCCGTAACGGTGACTGTATTCGCCAATGGACCAGGCAAGTCGCCCTCAACCACCACGTAGGCCAGCGTGCCGCTGGTTCCCGCATCTGGCGTCAGTGTCGTCGCGCCGAGCGTGACCGCGCCCAGCTTGTCGTCGTAGGCCGCTATCGAACCGAGCATCACATTGCCCGTGTTCGTCACCCAGTAGGTATAGGTGATCATCTCGCCCACCGCCGCCGAGCTTGCATTCGCTATCTTGGTCACGGTGATGGCGGGGCTGCTGGTCAAGGCGACCGATTCATCCGCCGTATCTTGCACATCGACGCCTACTGGCGGAGCACCGGTAGCGGTGACGGTATTCGCCAACGGACCAGGCAGGTCGCCCTCGACCACGGTGTAGGCCAGCGTGCCATTGGTTCCCTCGTCCGGCGCGAGCGTCGTTGCGCTGAGCGTGACTGCGCCCAGCTTGTCGTCGTGGGCCGCCACCGAGTTGAGCGTCACATTACCTGTGTTCGTAACCCAATAGGTGTAGACAATCCTCTCGCCCACCTCCGCCGAACTCACGTCCGCTATCTTGGTCACGACGATGGAGGGGCTGCTGGTCAGATCTACCGACTCGTCTGCCGTGTCGATCGCAGGATCGCCCACGGACGGAGTGCCGGTGACGGTGACCGTGTTCTCCAGCGGGCTGGGCAGGTCATCCTCGGCCACCACGTGGGCCAGCGCGCCGCTGGTCCCCGCGCCAGGCGCGAGCGTCGTCGCGCCGAGCGTGACCGGCCCCAGCTTGTCGTCGCGAGCCTCCACCGAATTGAGCGTCACGTCGCCCGTGTTCGTCACCCAATAGGTGTAGTTGATCGACTCGCCCACCTCTGCCGAGTCCACGTTCGCTCTCTTGGTCACAGTGATGGAGGCGCCGCTGATCAGAGTCACCGATTCGTCCGCTGTCTCGGTCACGTCGTCACCCACTGGCGGCGTACCGGTGACAGTGACGTTGTTCGTCAGCGGGCCAGGCAGATCATCCTCGATCACTACATAGGTCAGTGTACCGCCGGTCTCTGCGTCTGGCGCTAACGTCGTCGCGCCAAGCGTCACCGGTCCCAGCTTGTCGTCGTAGGCCGCCACCGAGTCGAGTGTCACGTTTCCGATATTTGTCACCTGATACGTGTAGGTGATCGTCTCCCCCACCTTTGCCGAACTCGCGTTTGCCAGCTTGGTCACAGCGATGACGGGGCTGCTGGTCAGGGTCACTGATTCGTCTGCCGTCGCAGTCACGTCGTCGCCCACCGATGGCGTGCCGGTGACAGTGACCGTGTTCGCCAGCGGGCCAGGCAGGTCGCCCTCAACCACCACATAGGTCAGCGCACCGCTGGTTCCTGCATTCGGCGCTAATGACGTCGCGCCAAGTGTGACCGGTCCCAGTTCGTCGTCATGGGCCGCCACCGAGTTGAGCGTCACGTCGCCCGTGTTTGTCACCCAGTACGTATAGGTGATCACCTCGCCCACCTCCACCGAACTTGCGCTCGCTGTCTTGGTCACGGTGATGGAGGGGTTACTGGTCAGGGCCACCGACTCGTCCGCCGTATCGATCACGTCGTCGCCCACCGGCGGGGTTCCGGTGACGGTGACGGTGTTGGTCAGCGGGCCGGGCAGGTCGCCTTCTACTACTATGTAGGTCAGCGTGCCACCCGTGCCAGTCCCCGGCGCCAAGTTGGTACTGTCCAGAGCGACGGCTCCCAGCCGGTCATCGACGGCGCTGACCATACTGAGCGTAACGCCGCTGGTGTTCGTGACCCGGTAGGTGTAGGTGATGGTTTGGCCCACGTTGGCCGTGTCCACGCTCGCTGTCTTGGTCACAGCGATGGTGGCGGGAGCAAGTCCGCCAATCTGCGCGATAAAGACGTCAAAGCCCCCTGCACTCGCATCCTGGAAGGGGTCTACCGTTACAAGATTGGCTGATTCTGTTCCACCTGCCACGTATACATTCCCCAACGTATCCAGAACGATCCCCATACCCGTCTCAACGCCGGCGCCGCTCAGATAGGTGCCAAAAGTCATCGCGCCCGTGGGATCGAACTTTGCTACTATCGCGTCACCAGGACCATACCAACTCAATTCTACCACTGAAGCCACTCCACCTTGGTAGGTATCCTGAATGGGATTTACCGTTGGAAAATTATCCGAGCCTGTGCCGCCTGTCACATAGGCATTGCCCGAGCCGTCCACAACGACGTGCCGGATCGCATCGTCGCCGCTGCCGCCAACGAATCTACTGTAAATCAGGCTGGGAGTCGTGGTATCCACTTTTACCAGAAAAGCATCCCCCCAATCATCTCCGCCGCCATAAGGTGGACTGATTGCGGTCGTGGTAAAATTCGCCGACGCCGTGAGACCGCCCCAAACAACGTCCCCAGAACTGTCCACGGCAATGCCGCCGCTGATCTCGCCTCCAGTACCTCCAAGATAGGTGGCGAAAAGCAGTTGATCGTTGCCAGATTGTGATGAATCAAGTTTGACCAGGAAGGCGTCTCCCGACCAACCCCCACCCTGGTAATCTTGTATAGAATTCTCAAGTACCAGATCATCTGACGCACTGTGGCCTGCAAAATAGATGATGCCATCCGATGATACGTCTATAGCATATCCCTCGTCAGCCTCAGCGCCTCCATAGTAGGTGGAATAGACGAGCGAGGCGGCGCCAGATTTCGAAGGATCCAACACAGCCATGAGGGCGTCAAACTCTCCTACCGCCCCGACTTTGGCTTGTTGAAAAGCATCATCAGTGGTTGGAAAGTCGGTCGAACCGGTAAAGCCCACCACGTGCATCAAGCCATTCTCTCCGACAGCTATCTGGACCAACTCTTCAAAGTTTGTTCCTCCCAGATAACTGACGTAATGGATAGCGCCAGCAGCGTCCAACTGCACCACCATGCCGTCAACGTCCGCGCTAAAATCGGGTTGGAATGCGTTGGCTGTTGTCGGAAGGTCATCTGACCCCGTATAGCCTACGACGTAAGCTCTTCCGCTACAGTCCACCTCGATCCCGAGGACGCTTTCTCGATCTGCTCCTCCAACGTAGGTCGTATAGATCAGTTGTTCAGCCCCCGTCTTGGAACGATCTAGCTTGGTTACGAAAAGGTCCAGGTCGCCAGCCAGAGGGGTGGGATCCGGTGGAGGAAAGTTGGGCGAGTCGGTGGCGCCCGCAATGTAGACGTGATCGTTGCAATCCACGGCGATGCCGCCGCTGCCATCAAAGCCGCTGCCTCCGAAATAGGTGCTATAGTCCAACGTGGGGTCGATGATCAGAGGTTGAGCGGTGTCGTATCTCCCCAGTGCAAAGCCAATACTGCCATCGCCGCGAACGACGTAACGAGCATCCACGGGATTTCGTTTGCCCGCAACCGTTTGCCAGGCGACCGGCTCGCGCTCGATGAGCGAGGCCGCTTTGTCGTCCTCGGCCACGTGGATCAGCAATTCGCCTTGGCTCAACTCTACCCTCGACGCCCCGTCGTAGCGCCAGCGAATGTCGTCGGGGTTCGCGCCAGGGGCGACGACAAAGGTCCCTTTCAGAAAATCCTCGCCGCCGCTATAGATCAGGTCGATTCCTGGATAGAGTCGCTCGTAAACGATGCTGCCATAAGTGGGGATGTTGGTATGCCACTTGGTCGGATCGTTCCCGATAAAGTAGTTGACAATTCCAGGCAGTTGTTCTTCGCCCACCACGTGGGTGTCGGGGTTTCCCCCAACGAACTGGAGGCGCAGAGTAGCAGGCTCCGCAGACGTCGCAAGATCAGATGGGCCTGCTTCTGACAGACCGCTGAACCACGTTGCCACATCGTCAGGCGAAGGGAGTGGAAATGCGACCTCGTGACGTCCGAAAAACAGCGTGCCGACTGAACCCAAGGTGCGGAAAAGAAACACAGGATTCGTCAGTTCAGGGTTCGGTACGAATGCTGCCGAGCGTTTGCTCGCGAGTACACCTGGTTGCTGACCGGCGTCAAGCGCCGGAACGGAAGCAGGAATATTCCTGAGAGGTGAACAGGTAGCAAGTAGCGCCGCAACCAAGAGCAAACTTGGAAGAGTGAATAAGCGTGGACGATTAGACATAGCATTTTCTCCTTTATGGACTGCTTTATACCCAATCTATGATCGCATTTGATTATAGCATTCTATATAGCCCGTGTCAATTTGTGATTTCTCACACCCACATCTATGGCGCTCGTTTGTTCCGGCCCTCTCTTCTGGGTCGAGGATTCATTCCGAATGCCCATCGAAGTACAGGAAGGCGTTTTACGATGAACTCGTAAGCGGCCAGCGTAACGGCAAATGCGGACGCGAGCAAAAGTGCATACTTGAGCGTGATCCCTGCCTGAAGTTGAACAATCCCGTAACCAATGCACACGACCGCCGCTTGGTGGAGAATATAGACTGGATAGGCGGCCTCCTTGAGGTATTTCAGCAAGGCATTGGTATAAGTGAAACGACTGCGCGCAAACCCAAGCAACCCGATGATCATCCCCCAGCCCCCAACGACCAGGCTCACGTACGACAATACGGGTGAAATGATAACGCCGGTCGCCGAAGGCACCCGCAGCGCCACGCCCAGGAGACCAATCACGAGGGCGCGTTTCCACTCTCGGCGCAGGGCATTCTCGAGGGCGGGATGCCTGGCCAGCAGGAATCCCGCAATCAGGTACGTGCTGTAGCAAGCCATGTTCGCCCAGTCGTTATAGAGGTTTTGATAGCCGGGCCAACGCGGTCTCAAAAAGATTTCGATCAAGAGCAAAGGGACCATAGGCAAATAGACCCAGGCCGCGTTTACTCGTGCGACGTTATGGCGAATTTTCATCAGCCACAAGAATAGAGGGAGATAGATCGAACTGAGGATAAAGAGGTAGGCGATGAACCAGAGGTGTGACCATGTGAAGCGGTCGAGTTGGGTAAAAAAAGTCGGCCAGAACTCGAAAAAACTTTCTTCAAACGGCGGCGAGACACTGTTATCCAAGGGAATGCAGGGTCCGAAACGATGTGTAGGGTCTGTACGCAAGCAAAGGTCCAGGGGAGAGCCATCGAAACCGCTTTGTAGTTCGAGGTATTTGATCGGCGGTCCGAACAGCACGCAACCCACGATCAAAGGGATGAGGATCTTTAGGACTCGCTCCTTCAAAAAGTGTCTTGGACCTCTGAACCGCAGTGAATAGTACGACGCCCATCCGGCCAGCACGAAGAAAATTGGCATGATCCACGGCTCGACGATCGCCAGGAAAAAGAGCATCCAATAAGAAACCGGGCTGTTCCGAATATGATAGAAAGGCAAGGGACTAAAGACCACAGCCACGTGGACTGGAAAAAGCAGCAAGACGGTGAGCACACGCAGCCAATCTATGTCATAACGGCGACCAGGGGATGGGCGTTTTTTACTGTCCACGGTGATAACTCCTTACATCTTCCTCCAGGTTCCAAAGTAGGGCGCCCCCTGGCTGGCGTCTACCTCTTTAGAGTGGTCAAAGGTGAATTTCTTTACTCCAAAGACGAAAAACCCTACCCCAAACAGCAACAGTACACCCACGGATTGGAGCACATCGGCGAACGTCCCTTGATAGAACACGAGGGCATTCAGGGCGTCCAGACACCAGGCGACCGGTGAAAGGTGACCCAGCCTTTGCATCCACTCTGGGACAAAGATGAGCGGCCACCATCCACCCCCTAGAGGCACGAGCACCAACCACGTGAACGTAGCCATAGCGCTGGCCTGGCTGGGGGTGCGAGCCAAAGCTCCGATAGCCAGCGCCATGGCGGCGACGGCCAGCACATACGCCATCGCCGCCAGGAACGCGGCCCAGGGGGCGTCCCCAAAATCAACTCCGAGCACGTTCCCAAAGACAAGCAGCACCCCAAACTGAAGAGACCCCATCACAAAAGTCGCTAGCAATTTGCCGCCCAGCAATTGGGTCTCCTCCACAGGCATCATCCCCACACGTCCCAGCACCCCCATCATGCGTTCTTCAGCCATAGATTGTGTCATCCCCAGGATGCTGATCATCACAAACATCGCAGCGATGCTGGTGGCAGAGAGTTTGAAACCGTTCTCCATCAACTGGAACCCCATATTCACGCCCGCGCTTGGCTGGGTCATTTGCACCGTCACCTGAACGGGCAGCGGCGGCCCCCAGGACGCTTCAGCGTCTGCATACCGCGCCGCGTAGAACGCGGGTCCGGTTTCGAGTCCCAGCGACTCGGCCATTTGTGTGCTCAACTGCGCGGCGGCGATTGGCCCACCCATGCGAGTCACGACGTTCTGCACCGTCGCGAATGCCATCTCTGGAGCGACCAAAGCCGCGCTCGGCTGGAAGGTCAGCGCCGCCTCGTCTCCCGCTTCGAGCGCCGCAGCAAATCCTTGGGGAATGGTAATAATGGCAAAGGTTATTTCGTCCGCCAGGCGTTCTTGAGCCAACTTGGTGGACAAAGAAGCCCCCTCCAAGGCGCATGGGTCCGAGGGATCGTTGTACGCCGGACATACAAGCAAGGTCTCGTTCGCTTCTGCCAGAGCGGCGACAAAGGCTTGGGAGGCCGCGCTATTTTCTCTGTCCAAGACGTCGATGCGAATCACAGTCGGGATAGCGCGGGCAATCCCTTGGGTGCCCAAGCCAGCCAGGTAGATGGTGAGCGCTGGAAGCGCCAGCAGAAGGAACCAATACCCTTTGTTCTGAATCGCTATTTGAAGCTCGTGCCGAGCAATGATCCATACCTTGCGCATATTGACCTCAACGACCACCCTCTACAGGATAGCCCCAACTCTCAAAACTCCTTTGCCATGCTCGGGCCAGCCTCTTTTTCAACGGCGCTGAGATTTCAGGAAAGGTGTTTTTTCGATAGCCCGCAATGCGATTCAGGTAACGTCTCAATTCGGGTTCGACGGCTTCAAATCCGTGGAAGCCGAACTTTTCATAGATCAAGCGAATTTCTCCGATGGGATCTTGTTCCAAGGTTTCAAATTGAACCTGGTGGAACTGATCGTTTGGAATAGCTGCCTGGTCTCGAAAGAAATTATCATATACAACCGTATACATTTCAATCAGGCGGTCATCGGTAAAAGCGGCGCCAGGGTTTTGAAGGCACATCAGCCAGGGAAGCGTCTCGGTCATGCGCCGGAAAGACTGAAAGACGGCATAAGGGTTCCGATAGATATGGATAAAGCAGGCATCGGGAAAGACATCGAGGATCAACCGGATACGGGCGGTATGAAAAGGCGATTTGAAGACGAGCCTCCGCTGATACTTGTACGAGAGTTTTTTGGTAAACCAAATCAGAGCGGTTTGCCAGCGATCAATGACCGTTGATGAAACATCGTTAAAGGTGAGATAGGGAGCATACCGCTCGTAATGGTTTGGAAATACGAACCAGAGATAAGGCGAGCAAAAGCTAATTAAACTCAAGGCAAACTCGTCCTCCTGGGGTTGTTCAAAGTCCACCGCCACGTTGTCCATAGGACGCCGCCTGGGCAATAGGGGAGCCAACATCCTGGCCAGTACATCTTCGCTGGACAAGAAACAGAAAGGAAAGCCCACCTGATAGGTGTTGGGATAGGCAAATTGCGCCTGGTCCAGCCCTAGCAGGTTATGAAGATGGGTCGTTCCGCTGCGATGATGCCCCACAATAAAGATCGGCGCTCCTACGAGCCTGGTTTTTTCTATGGCCGCTCCATACAAATGCTCTTCCCGCTGGGCGTATAACGTGATCCCCAGGCTGGATAGCGTATGAAAAGCAGCTCGATGGTAAAAAGCCGGGTCTACCGCAAATTGGTTTTCTTTGAGCAACCTCCACCATCGGTCTGCCGGAAGACCAGCCAGGCTATTGGCCCACGGTTGCCAGCGACGCATAGATGCAGATGACACCGTGTACTCCTCAGGAAAACCCGATTCGTCGTCTGAGAAACCAGCCTCCAACGATGAAAAAAGAGCATCCCATCCCCACCAGAATGAAAACGTGCGGCAAGATGCTGATCGCGCGCCCTCCGAGGGCCAGTTTCACGTACCCGTCCATAGCCCAGTAGTGGTAGGTGATACGACTCAGCGCCTGCAACGGTTCAGGAAACAGTTCAACCGGGAAAAAGAACCCACCGACCAGCCCCATCAACAGGAGAATGGCCCTGCCATAGTTCGCTGCTTGAGTGTACGTTGTTGCGAATCCAGCAATCATGACCCCAAGACCCGTCCCAGACACCAACACGGCGAGTATAAGCGTGGCGAGACCTGGCAGGTCGATCTTTGGGCCTGGAAACTCTCCCCCGATCCACTCCATCGCCGCCATGCCCCCAACGAGCGCGAGCATTTGGATCAAACTACCCAGGTACGTTCCCAGGGTCTTGCCAGCCAGAATGATGCCTGGATGAGTAGGCGTGATATACATCCGCTGCAAGGTCCAGCCTGCTTTTTCTCGCAAGAGGGATGCGCTGCCTATCAGGCCCCAGAAACCCGTAAACAGAATCGCAATGGCGGCCGCAAAATAACGCTTCAACTCGAGTTGTATGGATTGACCAACGGGGTCAAGCCGCTGCACTTGTATAGGATTTGATTCTAGTCTCGCGGCGGTGAGCGCGAGATCCGCGAGCGCCTCGCTGAACACCCCGGCCTCCAGTTGCACCCTGGTGCGGGGGTTCTGGACGAGACCTTTGACAGTCGCGCGTACCGTGACTTCTCCGGTCGAGATCACGTTCGCGAGGGTCTCTGCAAGGCTCTTGAACGCTGCTCCCCTGAATATGTACCTATCGTTGATGTACATTCCAATGGCGGCGCTCTCGGTTGCCAACGCCTCTGAGAAATTGGGTGGGATAACCAGCGCGGCGACGAGCTGCTCCCTCTCCACCATACGCCGCGCCTGAGTTTCATCCTCGATCTCGCGCACGTCAAACACGCTGTGGGAGGCGGATGCCTTTATTCCCAAGACGCCCTGCACAAACATCTCGCCAAAGTTTCCCCAATGCCCCCCTCGATCCAGGTTGACGATCCCAACTGGGATGTTTGTGTCTGGGATGCCGCGGCCCAGGACGAGCCCCCCAAAAGCCAACTCTACCAGCGCCGCCATCGCCAGCGGCATGACAATGGCCAGGAGCAGCGCGGACGGGTTTGTGAATCCTACGATTAATTCTTTCCCAACGATCACGACGAGTTTTTTCATTATGTGTCCGCGAGCCGTTGTCCCGTCAAGCGCGAGAAAACAGATTCCAGGTTCGGTTGCTGGACCGTCAGTGAGTGGATGCTTATGCCCATCTGTTCCACGATACGCAGAATCTCTGACAATACGTCGGCCGCGTGCAGCAGAGATATGGTGATGGCATCTACGTCCACCGAAACCTGGCTGACTCCCCTCACCTGCTTCAAAGCCTCCACCACGGCGGTCGGTACCTCTGACGCTCCGACGTGCAATCGCAACGTGTCTTCTGCGTGGAGCGTTTGGATCAGTTCATCAGGCGCGCCCAGGGCGACGATCTTGCCCTGGTGAATAATGCCGACTCGATCGCTGATCTCTTGCGCCTCTTCCATATAGTGGGTGGTGTAAATCACCGTAGCGCCATATTCCTGCTTGAGCCGCAACACCAGATCCAAAATGCGCCGCCGGCCTTCCGGATCAAGCCCCACGGTTGGCTCGTCCACGAAAAGGATGCGCGGCTTGTGTAGCAGCCCCACCCCCACGTTCAGCCGCCGCTTCATACCGCTGGAATAATGAGCTGCCTTGTCATCCGCGCGGTCCGTCAGTCCGATCACGGCCAGCACATCGTCTATGGCCTGGACGAGCCTCTGCCCATCGAGATCGTAAAGCAGGCCAAAATACCGCAGATTTTGGCGTCCAGAAAGCTGGGGATAGAGCGCAATCTCCTCTGGGACGACGCCGATGATTCGCTTTACGGCCAGGGGATTCTGCACGACGCTGTGCCCGGCGATGATGGCGTCTCCGCTGGTGGGAGGAAAAAGCCCACAGAGGATGGAGAGCAGGGTTGTTTTCCCCGCGCCGTTTGGCCCTAACAGACTGAAAATCTCCCCTTCTTGGATGTGGAGATCGATCTCGTCAACGGCCAGCGGCCCGTCAGGTGGATGGTATTGCTTGGAGAGTTTGTCGATGGTGATGATCGTAGCTATCCCCTAGATTACTTGTTCAAAAACGTTATCAACTCCTCGCAACGAGAGAGCGGGATTCAAGATCCAGGCATTCAGTTCGAGAAAACGAGGGTAGGGGAAAAAACGGGAGCGGAAAAGCGGTCCTTTGGCGTAATAGTTCTTGCTCCATTCCAATATGCCAACACAGCCCTGATCTCGACTGGCTTTCCATAAACCGGCCAGCAGCGCCTTTTTCTCTCTACCGTTCAGTCCTTCCCAATACAGGAAATCGAGCCAGGCCCAGCGGCGAGTTCCCCGCTTACAGACCATATCGTAGATAGTAAAGTTGATAAACCCCTCGACAGCACCGTCTCGCTCGTAAACCACCGTAGAGGTGACGTCCTCGGTATCAAGCCGGCGGGCCAATGACTCGGCATCAAAAATGCGGATCAGGCTATTGGGGTTGGAATAGCGCCCGATCAAAGCGAGTATTTCGATCAGGTCCGCATCGCCGTAAGACCGCACCGCGCCGGAAACCGAGGGAGCCATAATGGGGCGGTGCGCGCCGAAAAGCCTGATCGCAGTCGCCTCATGCCATTTCAGGTTTTCGCTCTCCACAATGCTCTCAAAATCAACGGGGTGGACGATCGTGTGCAGTTTCTTTATCACTTTGATACGGCTGCGGGGCTTGAGATATTCTTCAAACATGAGCCACGAGCGGTGCTTTTTCTCCAGGGTCATCAGGGCAAAGTCGGCGCCGAATTCTTGGTTGCGGCGGAGACATTCGGCAATCAGGTATACGGCGGCGCCCCGATATTCCTTGCGGGCGACCATCATGCAGGAAGCAACTCCCTTGTAAATCTCGCCGTTGAACCGGTAGTTTCTCGGCAAGTTGGCGACAAAAGCAACCAGTTCGGCGCCGTCGTAAGCGCCGATCAGGAAACGTGGATCCGGGACGTCGGCAAAGAAATGACGGGTCAGCTTCGGCTGGTATAGATCGGGCCAGGTGTCTTGACCGTATTCCTCGAGCCACGAGTCGCGCGACATAGCCGAGAGCGCCTCGAGGTTCCCATCAAAATCTCGAATCTCGATTCTTCCCATGCTTCTCACCCAACCATCTGCTGCTGATAATAGCGATAGGCGTCGTCCACTGTCTGAATCCGCCAGGCTAATTCGAGCGACAGTTCGATGCCCATCTCTTCCAGGCGCAACAGCACCTGGAGCATGCGCATCGAGTCCACACCCAGATCGGTGATAAAGTAAGCCTCTGGCACAAGCTGCACCACGTCCACGTTCAGCAGATCGGCCAACATCGCCTGGAAGGCTTCAAAAGAGAGCGATTCAGGTCGAGCCATCCGGGATTGCCTCCTCCGCTGCCATCTCGCGCAGCTTGAACTTTTGCACCTTGCCGGTGGCGGTCGTGGGCAACCGCTCCTCAAAACGGATATGGGCGGGAATCTTGAAAGGCGCGATCTGCCCCCGACAAAAGTTCAACACCTCTTTGACCGTCAGCGTTGCACCGGGCTGCGGCTCCAGATAGGCCCAGACCGCCTCGCTGCCCGCTTTGCTGGGGACGCCGATCACCCCGGCCTGTCGGATCAGCGGATGGCTTTTTAGATACTGTTCGATCTCTGCCGGGTAGACGTTCTCTCCCCCACGAATGATCAGATCCTTCTTGCGATCCACCAGCGAGAGGTAACCATCCTCGTCCATGGTTCCGACGTCGCCCGTATAGAACCAACCCTCTCCGTCCAAAACCTCGGCGGTCAGTTCACGTTCGCCATAATAGCCCGTCATCATCTGTGACGTTCGGACGGCGATCTCGCCCCGCTCGCCCACCGGCAATGGCCGTCGCTCGTCGTCCACGATCTGCACCCGGGCGCCGGGCACGGGCTGGCCCACGGTCGCGCCCACCCGCTCCCACGAATCGTCCGAGCCAGTCCAGCTAATCACCATGCTCTCGGTCGTGCCGTACATGTTCTCCAGATGACACCCCATCCGCTCGTGGAGCGCCTGGGCCAGGTCGAGGGGGCAAGACTCGGTAGAAAGAGTAATCCGCTGTACCGAAGAGAGGTCGTATTGTTCTTGCCCTGGCATCCGCAGCAGCCATTGGTACATGGTCGGTGAACCGGCGATTTGCGAGACTTTTTCCGTCTGGATGTATTCTAGCATCTGTTGCGGATCGAAGCGCTCCATCAAAATCACTCGGCCGCCAGCCAGCAGCGTAGCGACGATGCCGAGCAGACCAGCATAATGATAGGGCGGAAAAGGCAGCAGCAGGCAACGCAGCAGACGCATATTCAGGCGCGGGTTGACCGCCCGGACCGCGATCCCCCAGTACCGGCTCTGGGTGTGCACCACCCCTTTGGGCCAGCCCGTCGTGCCGGAGGTATAGGAGATCAGGACGGTGTCGTCGGCAGAGACTTTGGCTGGACACAAAGGCACATCCAGCGACATCACATCTTTCAAAGGCAGAAATGTCTCTCCATCCCCATCGGTTGCATCGCGGACGATGACGTGGCGCAAATCAGGCAAGTCGGGGAGCAGGCGGGCCAACGTCGCCGGGTGATCCTGGCCGTACCAGTTCCGCGTGGTGATCACCACCTTTGCCCCACAATCGGCCAGGATGTGGCGCAGTTCGTGCTCTCCCAGAAGGGGATTCAGCGGCACGTTGATGTTGCCCATCACCGATGGGAGAAAGACCGTATACACCGCTTCGGGACAGCCGGGCAACAGAATCGCCACCCGGTCGCCCTTCTGGACGCCCAAAGCCTGTAACCCCGCCGCCAGCGCCTTGACGCGGGCGAATACCTGGCGTCGGGTCAGCCGTTGCTCTTGGAAGATGATATATTCGCTGGCTGGCCTGAAGCGGAACGCCAGATGAACCAGGTGCTGCGGGTTGATCCAGCCCATCAGTTTTTGGATGACCATAGCGTGGCAAAGTATACCATAGGGAGGAAGGCATTGTCAACTTGGGCCTGGTGTGGGAGACTGATGCTTGACTTGCCACACTTTGCTAGGCATGTATAATTGACGCTGGCTGATTTGTTTATCAGGGCAACGGATGAAAAGCTGATGAGCGGATATTTCTTCACTGCAATTATTATGCCAACAACAACAAGAACCCATCATCCGTTTATCTGTTGTCATCCGTTGCATCAATCAAAATGGATTTTGCTAAACCACATTATCTATACCTATTGGGATTGATACCCCTGGCAGCGATCTTTTTGGCCTGGACCGGATCGCAGCGAAGGGCAACCCTGGCCCGGCTAGGCGTACCATCTCTCACCGCCACGCTCAGCGCCAGCGTGAGCCAGCGCAAGCGGCGCTGGAAGACGGCGCTCTGGTTCGCGGCGCTCGCCCTCCTCGTCACAGCGCTGGCCCGCCCGCTCTGGGGAACCCAGGTGATGGTCAACGTCCAGGAGGGCGTCGATGTGATGGTGGCGCTCGACGTCTCCTCGAGCATGCTGGCCGAGGACATCAAGCTGAACCGGTTGGCGCGGGCCAAGCTGACCATCGAGGAACTGATGGATCGCCTGGGTGGGAACGACGTAGGACTTGTGATTTTCTCAGGCGCGGCCTTTGTCCAGTTCCCCTTGACCGCCGATTTTTACACGGCGCGCTCGTTTCTGGACGGCGTGGGGCCGGGGTCGATCTCGCGGCCCGGCACGGCGTTGGCGAGGGCGATCCGCGTGGCGTTGGATGGCTTTCCCGAAGAGCGCGCCTCCAGCCGCGTCATCCTGCTCCTCACCGACGGCGAGGGGCACGAGGGGGACGCGCTGGCCATGGCGCAGGAAGCCGCCGGGCAGAACGTCATCATCCACGCCATCGGCTTTGGCTCGCCACAGGGCGAGCCGATCCCCATCCGCGACGACGCGGGGAACCTGACGGGCTACAAAAAGAACGGACAGGGCGAGATGGTGCTCTCGCGCCTGGACGAGATCACGCTCCAGCAGATCGCCGGAGAGACGGGCGGGCTCTATTTTCGCGCCAGCGCCGCGGGCGAGGAGGTGGATGCCATCGTCGAGAACATCGCCGCGCTGGAGACGGGCGAGGGAGAGGAACAATTCGAGACGCAGGGCGTGGAACGGTTCGAGTGGTTTGCAGGCGCGGCGCTCTTGGTGCTGACTGCTGATCTGCTCATCAGCGACAGAAAAACAGAGAGCGGAGATTAGACAATAGCCACACTCGCGTACATTATAGAAGTACTAGTTTGGAATCGGACAGTGCTACCTAACTCGGATTGGGCGGCGGAAGAGTAGAACAAAACGATGGGCAAACTACGCAACCTGTTGATCTTTGTGGTTCTCCTTCTGCAATCCTGTACCATCTTGCAGCCAGAATCACCTACTACGCTTTCAATTGGCGACAGTGACGAACAAATCGCTTATGCCTGTAAACATGACGATAAAGTCAATATCTGCTTGATAAACAGCGATGGATCAGAGCAGGCAAAACTGACTGACGATTTTGCTGACAGCTATTTTGCCCCTGCTTGGTCGCCTGATGGGGAACGTCTTGCCTTCAACTGCTACTTCAGTGAACCAACACGTAATTGGTCAGGAACAGAAATCTGTGTGATGAATGCTGACGGTTCAGAGCCGAGACAATTAAACCAAAGTGGGGGTGATGACACACAACCCTCCTGGTCGCCAGACGGGACAGTAATCATCTTCGCCACCACTCGACGGGGATACAGGCAGCTCTTTGCTATAAGTGCAGATGGCTCAAAGGAGAATCCCATCACGTTAGAACGCTCAAAGAACCTGACTCCAGCCTGGTCGCCAGATGGTCAGAAGATAACTTTCACTACAGATCGTGACGGAAACGATGAAGTCTATGTTATGAATGCTGACGGGTCTAATCCGATCAACCTTACCAAGAATCCAGCAGATGATTCATTTCCAACTTGGTCACCCGATGGTAAGAAGATTGCCTTTGTCTCGGAGCGTGATGGCAACAAAGAAATCTATGCTATGGACATTGATGGAACAGTGCAGATCAATCTTACGCGAAATCGAGCTGATGATAACCAACCTGCCTGGTCACCAGATGGCACACGAATCGCATTCGTATCGAAACGGGGCTTGCGCAACCAAATATATGTGATGAATGCGGATGGCACAGCACAAACCAAGATCACAAATGATTCCGCCGACAATTATGCCCCGGCTTGGCGACCGTGAGTATGGTTATACAGCAAAGAGTTCCACGCCATAGGATGAAGCATGCGCCGCCAGACAATAAATAGAAAAATGGACACGCATCACGCATCACGCATCACGTTTTACGCTTTACTCTTGCTCGCCCTGTCTGCCTGCGCATCTCCGGCGGTTCGTCACAACGAGGCGGGGAACGAGCACTTTGCCAAGAGCGCCTACGAGGACGCCAGCGTCGAGTACCGGCTGGCCCAGGTGGACGAGCCGGACGTCGCGGAGCCTTATTACAACGCGGCGAACGCCTACAACCGCATGAGCCAGATCGACGCCGCGTTGGCGCAGACGGAGCAGGCACTCAAGACCGCGGACCCGGCGCTGGCGGCGCAGGCGTGGTACAACCTGGGCAACGCTTTTTTCGACGCCGAACAGTGGCCCCAGGCCATCGAAGCGTACCAGGAATCGCTGCGGCTCCAACCGGACGACCTCGACGCGAAGCACAACCTGGAGTTGGCTCTGCAAAAATTGGAGGAACAGCAGCAGCAACAGGAACAAGAGCAGGAGCAGCAAGAACAAGAACAGCAGGAACAGGAACAGAGCGAGCAAGGCGAAACGACGCCGACGCCCGAAGGTGAGTCCGCCTCGTCTTCAGAGCAAGAGAGCGACGAGAACGAACAACCAACGCCGCAGCCCTCAAGCGCGCCTCAGGAGGAGGGTATGACGGAAGAACAGGCGCTCCAACTCTTGCAAGCCCTGCTTGACGACAGCCAGACCTTGCAGGAACGGCTACAGGAGATCCACCAGTCGCCCGGCCCAGCGCCAGACCAGGACTGGTAAAGTTATTACTCAGGCTCCCCTGATTCGTCATTCCGAGCGACCAAAGGGAGAGCGGACGCTGCACGTCCGACGGAATCTCTCGTCGGAGTCGCGTTTGCCATTGCAAATGGAGATTCCTCGACTCGCTACGCTCGCTCGGAATGACGGGGCTGAGAGTAACCAGTAAATAGAAATGAACAAGTTACGCAATACGCAATACGCATTATGTTTCCTAACGCTAGCCTGTGTGCTTGGGTCGCTCCTGGCCTCCGTTAGCCCCGCCCTTGCGCAAGACGACGTCACCTTTACCGCGTCGGTGGACCGAAACACGATCAGCACGGATGACCTGCTGACCTTGCAGTTGACGCTCGCCGGGAGCTTTCGCGGTGTCGACCAGCCGCAGCTTCCCCCGCTGGATGGCTTTGCCGTCGTCGGCTCCAGCCAGTCGAGCCAGTTCAGCATCGTCAACGGCAAGATGTCGTCGCAGGTCGTCTTCACGTACCGCCTCCAGCCGACGAAGGTAGGCGCGCTGACCATCCCCGCCATCGCCATCCAGATCGGCGGGCAGACCTACCAGAGCGAACCGGTCGCCGTCGAGGTGACGCTGGGTTCCGCGCCCCAGGCGCAGCAGCCCGACACAGAAGCTCCCGCCGACACCACCGCCCCCACCGAGCTGGCCGGGCAGAACCTCTACGTCGAGGCGGACGTGGACAACCCAGCGCCGGTAGTCGGCCAGCAGATCATTTACCGCTTCCGCTTCTACCAGGCGATCAGCGTGTTCAACCAGCCGAGCTTGAATTGGCCGGACTTTGTCGGCTTTTTGCACTATGACCTGACGCCCAACAACCAATACTACCAGCACGTCGAAGGACGCGAGTACCTGGTCACCGAGGTGCGCCGGGCGTTGTTCCCCACCGTGCCGGGCGAGACAACCCTCGCGCCTTCGACGTTGACCATCCCCGGCGACATGTTCAACCAGGGCGTCGAGTTGCAGACGAACTCCGTCAGCGTGGACGTGCGCCTACTGCCCGAAGGAGCGCCGGAGGATTTCGCCGGGAGCGTGGGGCAGTTCGAGATCGAGACCTGGGTAGCCCCGACCGAGAGCCGCGTCAACGAGCCGGTGACGCTTTTCGTGCGCGTGACCGGCTCGGGCAACGTCGACGTGCTCCCCGACCCCACCGAGGGCGCGGAGGAGATGCTGGCAGGCTGGCGCGTCTACGACCCCCAGGTCACGACGAACGTGGGCCAGGAGGGCGACGTCATCCAGGGTGAAAAGCTGTTCGAGCGCCCGCTCGTGCCGAGGACCGATGGCGAACTGACCATCCCGTCCTTTGGCCTGAGTTTTTTCGACCCGGCGGAGGGGGCGTATCGCCGCGTCGAGACAGAACCACTGTCGGTCCGCGTCGAGCCGGGCGAGGCGCAGGCCCCCGGCCCCGTCGTGGTCGGCAAGCAGGACGTGGTCGTGCTGGCGAGCGATATCCGGCACATCAAGCCCGCGCCGCCCGCGCTGGCGACCGACCGCACGCCCTTGCTGGCGCAGCCGCTCTACTGGGTGGGCTGGGGGGTACCGCTATTGGCCGTGGTCGGCACCTGGCTGTGGGATCGCCGCCGCCGCTACCTGGAGCACGACGTCGCCTACGCCCGCGCCCAGCGCGCCCGACGACTGGCCCGCCAGCGATTATCGGAGGCGCGCAAGCTTGTCGAGACGGACCAAGACGCAGCCTACGCCGCCGTCGCCCGCGCCCTCACCGCGTACCTGGGCGACAAGTGCAACCTCCCTGCGGCGGGCCTGACCCGCGACACGATCCAGCGGACGCTGAACGAATGCTCGGTTCCGGATGAAGAGACAAGCCGCCTGTTAGCCTGCCTTGATTGGGCCGACTCGGGCCGTTTCGCCCCCACCGCTGCGGGGCGGGACGTGAGCGAGCTGGTGCAAGAATCGGAAGAGATTATCATCGAGTTGGAGGAACGGATAAGGTAGAAGTATCTTTTCAATGATTTGGGGCGCAGCAAATTCAGCGCCGGTTGAGTAAGCTCGGAGCGTAGCGGAGGGCTGTATCGAAACCAAGCGAGTTACCTGTAGAGTCGCTCGCATCCTTGGTTTCGATACGACCTGAAGGTCTACTCAACCGGCGGATGCTCGCTACGTTGTTCAGGCTTAAATGGCCACTTGATACGGCGATACCCAAAGATATTGAGACGATACAAGTAAAGCGTGTTCGTATTGCGTGGTTCGTAAACGAAATACGCGACACGCCGAACAAAGATGATGCGAAAACGACTGACTATTCTACTACTTTTGTTGATAGGACTCTCCGCCTGCACGCCCCAGACGACCTCAGGCGCGCAGGTGGCGGAGGCGAACCGGCTGTACGAGGCAGGGCAGTTCGTCGAGGCTGTCGCCGCGTACCAGGCGCTGGTGGACGCTGGCGTGGAGGATGGGACGCTCTACTACAACCTGGGCAACGCCTACTTCAAGGCGGGCGATCTGGGTCGGGCGATCCTCAACTACCGGCGGGCGCAGCGGCTGCTGCCCCGCGATCCAGACGTGGCGGCGAATCTGGAACTCGCCCGCGCCCAGACCGTCGACCGGTTGGAGAGCGACGGCGGCACATTGGTCGATTTTGTGCACCGCGTGCTGGTGGAGTGGACGACGTTGGACGAGGCCGCCGCCATCACGTTGGGACTCTGGATGGTATTGTGCGCGCTGATCGTGACAGCGATCCTCTGGCCGCGTGGCCGCCAGGGCTTGCTCTATGGTATTGCGGTGATGGCTGTACTGCTGGCCGTGGGAATGCTCTCCGTCGGCGTCCGCGTATCGGAGGCGCGGAGCAAGGCTCCCTCCATCGTCGTGGCGCCGAGCGTGGAGGTTCGCAGCGGCCCCGGTGAGGATTATCTCACCGAGTTTTCGCTGCACGCCGGGGCCGAGATTCGCGTGCTCGAGCAGCGCAATGGTTGGGTGCGCATCGCCCTCTCCGGAGACCTCCAGGGCTGGATGCCCAGTGAGGCGGTGGAGAATTTGTAAAATACCAAACGAACCAACGTAGCCGAGGTTTCCATACCTCGCAAAGGCGGCGCGCTATGGAAAGCGCGGCTACAGCGCGCAAAGAAGGAGCAGAATGAAACGCACAATTCAAGAGATCAACGAACAGGTACGACAAGAAGCCGTCTTTGTCCAGGATTTGCTGGCCGAGATCGCCAAGGTAATCGTGGGACAGGAGCGGCTGATCCAACGGCTGCTGATCGGGCTGCTGGCCGACGGGCACATCCTCATCGAGGGCGTGCCGGGACTGGCAAAGACGCTGGCCGTCAAGACGCTCTCGGAGGCGATCCAGGCCCGCTTTCAGCGGCTCCAGTTCACGCCCGATCTGCTGCCCGCCGACCTGATCGGCACGCAGATCTATAATCCGCGCAGCGGCGAGTTCACGCCGCGCCAGGGGCCGATCTTTGCCAACCTGATCCTGGCCGACGAGATCAACCGCGCCCCGGCCAAGGTGCAGAGCGCGCTGCTCGAGGCGATGCAGGAGCGCCAGGTGACCATCGGCGAGACGACCTTTCTCCTCGCGGAGCCTTTTCTCGTCCTGGCGACGCAGAACCCCATCGAGCAGGAGGGGACGTATCCCTTGCCCGAGGCGCAGGTGGATCGCTTCATGCTCAAGGTAGTGATCACCTACCCGGACCGCGACGAGGAGCGCTTCATCTTGCAGCGGATGACGGGCGAGCCGCTCGCGCCGGTGCGCCCTGTGGTCAGCCCGGCGCAGATTTTGCACGCCCGCGAGGTGGTGCGCACCATCTACGTCGACCCCAAGGTCCAGGAGTACGTGCTCGACCTGGTGTTCGCCACCCGCGAGCCAGAGAGCCACAGCCTGGACGACCTGCGCCAGTTGATCGCCTACGGCGCGTCGCCCCGCGCCACGATCTACCTGGTCGCCGCCGCCAAAGCCCACGCCTTTTTGCAGGGCCGAGGTTACGTGACCCCGGAGGACGTCAAGCAAGTGGCAACCGACGTATTCCAGCATCGCGTCATCGTCACGTATGAAGCAGAGGCCGAAGAGATCACCTCTGCCGACATCGTGCGACGAGTTTTAGACGAGATCGAGGTCCCGTAGCTACTATGCTTTCGTCCGACCTGATCCGTACCATCCGCCGCATCGAGATCCACACCCGCCACCTGGTGAACGACAGTTTTGCTGGCGAGTACCAGGCAATTTTCAAGGGACGCGGGATGGAGTTCGATGAAGTGCGCGAATACCAGCCCGGCGACGAGGTGCGCTCGATCGATTGGAACGTGACCGCGCGCATGGGCAAGCCCTTTGTCAAGCGGTACGTCGAGGAGCGCGAGTTGACGGTGATGCTGGCCTTTGACGCCAGCGCGTCGGGGCTTTTCGGCACCGCCGAGCGGTTCAAGCGTGCCCTGGCCGCCGAGTTGGGAGCAGTGCTGGCCTTTTCGGCGATCACGAACAACGACAAAGTAGGCTTACTCGCCTTTACGGATCAGGTCGAGCTGCACATCCCCCCGCGCAAGGGGCGGCGGCACGTCCTGCGGCTCATCCGCGACCTGCTGGCGTTCGAGCCGGCCAGGCGCGGCACCGACGTCACGCTGGCATTGGATCGCCTCAACCGCACGCTCAAGCGGCGGGCCATCATCTTTCTCATCTCGGACTTTTTGCTGGATTACGATCAGGCCGACGCCATCAAAGCCTACGAGCGAGCGCTCCTGGTCACTAACCGCCGCCACGACCTGGTCGCCGTCTCGATCACCGATCCACGCGAGACGACCTGGCCCAACGCGGGGCTGGTGGCGCTGGAGGACGCCGAGAAAGGCACTCGTCTGTGGGTCGACAGCGGCGACCCGAATTGGCGCGAGGCATTTGCCGCGCAAGCCGCCGCCCGCCACACGGCTCGCGACGCCGCCTTCACCCGCGCCCAGGTGGATCAGATCGCCGTGACCGTGGGCGAGGATTACGTCGAGCCGCTCCTGGCTTTTTTCCAGGCCCGCGCCCGGCGCTGGAGGCGGTAGAAAAAGACGGATGACGAACGACGAATGACGGAAACGATGGTAAAGGTTAGGAAGCTGGCAACAGTCGTACCAATCGTCTATCTGCTGCTCGCACTTGTTACTTTCCAATCGCAAGCGCAGGAACCGATCACCGCCTCCTGGGAGACGGATGCACCGCCAGAGGGTGGTTGGACGGTGGGCGATCCGATCCCGTTGCGGCTGCGCGTCACCTATCCCGCTGACTTGGACGTCACCGTGCCGGAACTGCCCGCGCAGTGGGGACCGTTCGAGGTGCGGGAGCAGGAATTGCTGGAGCCTACTCAGGACGCCGACGGTCACGTCACCGTCGTCCGCGAGGTCACCATCGTTCTATGGTCGCCGGGCGAGCACGAAACTCCGCCGTTCGCCGTTCACTATCGAGAAGCCGACAGTGTCGTCGAGGTGCCCGTGTCGCCCCTCACCATCACCGTCGCCAGCGTGCTGACTGAGGAGGGCGACCAGGATGGTCGCATAGAAAAACACGATCTGAAGCCGCAGGCATCGCTCCCCAGGCCGCCGATATGGCCCTGGCTGCTGGCGGCTGTACTTGTCGCCATGCTGCTGTTCCTCGCGATCCAACGGCTGCTGCCGTGGTTACGCCAACGCCGCACCACTGGCTCAGAGGAAATGGAGCCAGTGGATGACCGTTTTCCTGAGGAGATCGCCTACGAAGAATTGGAGCGCGTCGTTGCACTCGACCTGCCCGCGCAAAGCGAGTTCAAGCGCCATTATACGTTAGTGACCGACTGCGTGCGGACCTACCTGGAGGGCATTTATTTCATCCCGGCGATGGATCGCACCACCGGCGAGCTGATATTTGCCCTGCGCAAAGCGCGATTGGGCGGCGAGATGCTCCCATCGCTGCGCGCCTTGTTGGAGGAAGCCGATCTGGTCAAGTTCGCCAAACTCGCTCCGTCGGTCGAACGCGCCCGCGATGCCGTCATCCAGGCCCGCCGCCTCGTCGACATCACCAAACCCGACCGCACAGCAATCGACGAAACAGAAGAACCTGTCACGCAATAGATATGTTACGATTCGCCCATCCCTGGATCCTGCTGACTCTGCTCCTCGTTCCCGCTCTGGCCGCGTGGCTGTGGCGGCGAGAGCGTCCGGGCACGCTGCAATACTCTGACCTGCGCCTGGTGCACGATCTACCGATGTCCTGGCGAGTGAGACTGCGCTGGCTGCCGGTGGCGCTGCGCTTGCTCGCGCTGGCATTGCTGATCGTGGCGATAGCCCGGCCCCAGACCAGTCGCGAGCGGGAGATCATCCGCGGCAAGGGCGTGGACATCGTGCTGGCCCTGGATATTTCCGGCAGCATGGCCGCGCTCGACTTTGAGCCGGAGAACCGGTTGGAGGCCGCCAAGCAGGTGATCAACGAGTTTGTCAGGGAGCGACGCTACGACCGGGTTGGATTGGTCGTCTTTGCCCGCGAGGCGTTCAGCCAATGCCCGCCCACCTTCGATTATGCTGTGTTGCGCCGCTTGCTCGCAGAGACGGCCCTCGCGCCCGACCTGGGGCTGGAAGACGGCACCGCCATCGGGATGGGATTGGCGCAGGCCGCGGCGATGCTCCAGGAGAGCGACGCCAAGAGCCGCGTCATCATCCTGCTCACCGACGGCGTCAACAACGCCGGTCAGATCGACCCTCTGACCGCCGCGCAAACCGCCGCCGCGTTGGACATCAAGGTCTATACCATCGGGATGGGTCGGCCCGGTCAGGTGCCTTTTCCGGTCGATTCTCTCTTTGGCCGGACGACAAAGATGATCGAAAGCGAGATCGACGAAGAGACGCTCCAGCGCATCGCCGACGCGACGGGAGCGTTCTATTTCCGGGCCACCGACACGGCAGGGCTGCGCCAGATTTACGACCAGATCAACGTCATGGAGAAATCCGAGATC
>DAOTUB010000248.1:0-6247 GCA_034437455.1 Anaerolineae bacterium
CTCGGCCAGGGCGAAATCCTGGCGCCAAAGATGATCGACATAGACCTCCACCTTGGTCGCCAGGCAGGCCAGGGCTGGATAGAGGACGAAGGACAGCGCTAACTCTTCCGGCCGCAGATAGACACAGAACGCACACGAGGCCCGCGGGTAAGCGACATTGACCGCGTCGCCGTCCAGCGCCCCGATCTGCGAGCGGACAGCGCCCGCGTCGTAGCACCACAGTGGTTCTTGTCCATGCCGCTCGATGTGGGCAAAGACATCCTGCGTCCGCCAGTCCAGGATGGGCCGCCAATGGACGCCCAGGCGCCTTTTCCTTGGATTCTCTGAAGACGACGTGATCCCGCGCCGGATTGACCAGGCGGGCATGTGGCGCCGGGTGTACGACTCTTCGGCGCGGATCCCTGTAAGCATCAAAATACGGTCGTGGTCGCCCAGTCGGCGCAGCCACTTGTCCGTAGGCGTCCGCTTTAGCCTTTCAGAGCAGGGCCGCGTGGACGGCGCCATACCCGGCCACCGGCGCCGCATCAATACCACGTCCAACAGTCCGCGGCCCAGGTAGGGTTGGGTGATCTTTATGTGCTCGACGGGAACGCTTGCGGCCTCCATCGCTCCGCGCACCAGGTCGAGGGAGCCGCGATGCTCCTGGCCGGTGTCGTTGTGGACGACCCAGACCCGCCTGGGGTCAAAGTCGTCCCGCTCGGACAGCCACAACAGCGTTGACTGGCTATCCTTGCCGCCGGAGGCACAGACCGCGATGTGGTCCCACCAGGTCAGCGGAGGACCAGAGGGATCGGCGTCCCAGGGCCACGGTTCGTTCCACCAAGGTGGTGACTTGAGCGGGCGCATTTCGTCTTTGTCTCTCGCTGTATTCATTGCGTCCTCCTAAAGTTCCAGCGCCCGCGCCCGTGTGGGAGCCGCTGCTCTTTCCGCGACCTGCCGGGCGGCTTTGTGCGTCATATCCTCGATGGCCCTGAGTTGCGTTTGTATCGCGGCCAGGTCGTAGGTTGCCTTTTGACCCTCCTCCGCCGGACGTTTGTTCAGGGACTGCCGCAGTTCCTTCAGCGCGGCTTCCAATTCGTTGTCGCCGTGGGCGTTGAGCAGGCTGAACGTGTCGAACAGGTTCCGCGCCCGCTCGGCCACTTTGCCATGAAGGTAGCCGTGCTTTTGGATGGACGCGGCGATTTCGCTCGTGTCCGCGTACATCTGTGCCCGTAGCTGGTCAAACGTCTCTTTGAAGGGAGAGACGATCCCTTGCAACTGCTGGCGGGCGTGCGCCAGTTCCGCCTGGTGCATCGCTTGCAGCTTTTTTTCGTGGGCTTCTACTTCCAGCCTGGCCTTGCGTTCTTCCGCCCACATCTGTTGCTGGATAGCTTGCTGTTCTGCGCGGGCTTGGGCCTGTTTGATTTGCTCTTGCTGCCAGGCGGTCTTGAGTTGTTCTTGGCAAAGCCGTTCGGCTTCCAGGTCCGCACCGTCGAGCACCAGGGCAGTGCGGTAATCGACATAGAGGCCGTTTCGCAGTGCCTCTTTTGTGGGGAGTTGGTCGAGGGCACGTCTCTGCACATAGCGCACAAACTCGGCCGGCACCTGTTCGGAGAACTCACGCTCCCCGATGACGATGACCGGTTCCTCTTTGTCGCTGTGCCTGGCTTTGTACCGGGCCACCAACGCGTCCCACGCTTCGGCCGCTATCTGCGCCGCGACCGAGGCTTCTTCTTGGACCATTTCGTCATAATGATCCAAAAGATCGTCGAGGACTGCCTTCCATTCGGCTTGTAGTTGGCCCCACGCTTCTTTCCAGCTCTCGTAAGCGGTAAAGGGGACCCAGCGGTAGGGCCGAAAGCCCTCCAGGATGAAGGAATGCTTTTCCAGCGAGGCCCGAAGGCGGGTTTCCAGGCTGCGGAACTTTTTCGCGTGCTCTGGGAACAGGTCTTTGCGCCCGCGTCGCAAGCGCTTACGGCGCACGTCACCGGTGGGCACGCCCAGTTCGGCCCAGCTCACCAGGATAGAAAGCAGCGACAGCCCGCAGATGTCGATGTCCACCAGGACACCGAGCTCGCGCATACGCTGGATGTCCAGTGCGACGCTTCCCATGCGTTCGGCGGTGACGCCTATCGCATCCGCCAGTTGAACCTTTCGCTCCTGGATGGATGCATCCTCAACAGGCGCGTCAGTTTTTTCTAAAACATCAATTTGTCCAATCATGCTCATCCCTCAAACTTTCCACAACGGCGGGCATCCTCTGCCTCGCCCAGGTGACTGAACGGAGCGATGACCCCCGCTGCACCCAGCAAATCTCCGGTGGGCGTAATCAATACTTCCGGCGTGTCCCAGTCCATGGTGACGACTTTTCCGGTTCGCAGGGTCGCCGGTAGGTCGATGGGACGCTGATTAGACGAACCCCGGTACTGCATCTCTGGATGGTCCAGGAACGGGACGTAGGGGCCGTCCACCAGCACATCGGCCAATTCCAATGCCTCTCGGACCGCTGCCTCATCTCTGCTCAAAAGCTGCGCCAGGGTATAGCCGCTGTACACGATGATGTGCCGCCCGGCGGCGCGCACTAGCCGGAGCAGGTTCGCCAGCCCATCAGCCTGGTCGAACGGCTCTCCACCGGTGATGGTCAGCGGCAGGCCAGTGTCGAGCAGTTGGCGCACCAGGCTTGGGACCGTTACTACCTGTCCCCCGTCCGACGGCCACAGATGCTTGTTCTGGCATCCTACGCAGTGGATCGAGCAGCCTTGGAAGAACAGCGCTGCCCGTGTGCCCGGCCCGTCCACACGAGTGGGCCAGGTCAGGCCCGCTGTTCGTATACTTTTGCCTCTATTCCATAGACTTTTGTTCATAACTGTATGACCTCTCATCCATGTAACGTATTTGAGGCTCCTTTTTCTTCAAACTCGCTCAAAATTGACCCCGGTTTCTCACCAATTCTTCGGCTCGGAAGCCCCTGCCTGGAGGCGGGGGGAGGATGTCAGTTGAGGTCAACAAGTTCAGTATCCGCGTCCGATCCTGGCAAATTCTAGCGTGAGATAGTTGACGAGGCGGGAGGTACTGATATGCCATCTCAAGACAAGTCCGGTGACCAGGATCAGCAAAGGGGTTTTGTTTTTGGAGAAAAACCTTTTTAATTTTCGTTATATAGAGGGCGAGACTATGCGCTTTACGCTGACCGAGAATCCAACATCCGCGTCAGATGTTCGATTTTGATCGAGAAATCTACTAGCGTCCGCGAAAAGACTCAAGATAACGAGGCAACAACATCGAGGACAAAAATGTGTCAGACTCTGAATTAAGAGGAAAAGATGTGCCCTATCTGCAAGGGACTAGGATTTATTCGTTACGAATTGCCGACTAGTCATCTCGACTTTGGAAGGCTATTTCCTTGCGAGTGTCGCCAGGCCGAACTGGCGGCCCACCACGCTCGGCAGCTCCGAAGCTGCAGCAACCTTGATGGCTTGCAGGACAAAACGCTTGAGGGATTTGACCCGGAAGGTCGGGGCAATCTCACGCCCGACCAGGAGCAAAGTCTGGCCCAGGCGCTGCAGGCAGCCCGCGAGTTTGCCGAGGACCCCGACGGCTGGCTGGTCCTCACCGGCCCCTATGGCTGTGGCAAGACCCACTTGGCCGTAGCCATAGCCAATGCCCAAATCGCAGTCGGCGCTCTGTTCGTCAACGTGCCCGACTTGCTGGATCATCTGCGAGCCTCGTACAGCCCGGACGCCAGGGAAGGGTACGACGAACGCTTTGCAACGGTCAGAGATGCGCCGATGCGAGGGAAATGAGAAGCTTGATCTCATTGGTAAGCCTGGGAGCTTGGGGGTATAATAGGGGCAATAAGAGGTGGCCTTTGTTGCCTATACTCCTTGCTTTCGCTTGCACGGCAGCCTGTGCTATCCGCTACCGTTCACTCCACAGATTGCAACGCTTCCGAGTGACTGGGGAAACTGTCATTTCACGGCTGTTCGAGTTTACGGCGTCGGTCTGTGACGTCGCCAATTCGTCGGTGCCTGACGCCAGAGTGTTATAAGGGGGCTGAGAGTGGCTTCTAGGACCAGCAAACTGGGCAAGCTTCTGGTCGAGCGCTTTAGTGGAGAGGAAATTCGCACGCTGTGTTACGATCTGGACATCGACTATGACGCGTTGCCAGGTCGGGAAAAGCGGGCCAAGAGCCGCGAGCTGGTCGCGTTTTTGCGACGACGTGACCGGCTGGGTGACCTCATCGCCCACCTGGAGAGGAGCCGGCCTGACCTGCGCGAGCAATTAGAAGCGGTAAAACAAGCGCCGCTCAGGCCGGTCGAGCGAGGCCGCCTAGCGTCGTCTCATTTGCTTTGGTGGACCTTGGGTGTTCTGATCATACTTATTGTGGGAATCTCTGCGACACTCTATTTTTTTATGCGCCCGGATATACTCGCACCTACGCCGACTGCTGTACCGGTTGCAGAGGTGAAGGATGGCACCTCTACAGTGCTGCCAAGTATTACAGCGCTACCTAGTGCGACGCCGACCTTTGCTCCCCCGTCCTCTTTTACTCCGACGCACACACCTGAACCGTTCGACGACGCACAATTTGGCATCCTCGTCGCTGACTTTGTGCGGGGTGCGACTCGCCGGGAGCCGTGCGAGGAGGGCGCGGACCTGGTGCAAACCGCGTACGAGGACCTGGTGCGACAGATCGGGCAGGAGAATATGTCAAGCCGCATCACTGTACGGCGCGTCGGACCGGTGCGAAATGATGAAGAAGCTATATATATTGCCGAACAGCACGGTGCGCGCCTGGTAGTGTGGGGCTATTTGCCAACCGATGTCCAGACCCAGGGTAGCGCCTTTGTGCCGGCTTTTACCTTGTTGCGCAGCGATCAGCAACTGATCGCCGTAGATCCCTTGCTCTTTGGCGTGCGCATCAGCGGATTGGAAACGCTAGAGTTGAGCCAACAGCTCTCAGCGCGGGTGACAGGCGTCTCGACCTTTATTCTAGCTATGGTCTACATGAGCGAGGGCGCGTCCGGCAACTATGAACAAGCGACCAGGATGCTCGATCTCTCAATCAAGGGCACCACGCAGGAGCTAGAGCAGCTCAAAATTGATGATCCGAGGCGCAAGGATATAGCGTATACCCTCTCTATCTTTTACGCCACCCGTGGGCGGGCCTACGCGGCATTGGGGGATGAGGCGCAGGCATACGAAGATTATCAGAAGGCATTGACGCACAATCCAGATTCGGTGCGCGCTCAGATAGGTTTGGGGAATTATCATTATATGACCGGTGATTTTGATATTGCGTATGAGGCTTTCCAAGAGGCACGTCGATTGGACCCAACATCCTATCGTGCCTATTATGGTTTGGCTATTTTGGCTTATGCGCAAGGTGATTATTATGAGGCAGAGCTTCAGCTCAAGCGGGCCGTTGAAGCTGCGCCTAATTTGGAAGTTAATTTGGCCAAGACTCACTTCGTATTGGGGCTGACTTATTTAAAATTGGAGGAGAGAGAAAAGGCAGAAGTCGAGTTCAAAAGGGTGCTTACAAATGAAAAATCCCCTCCGGAATTGCGAGAGGCTGCAAATCTTTATCTAACGGCGTCGCCAACACAAACGCCCATTCCACTGAGAATTACAGTGGTGCCAGCGACACAATTAGTCTATGCTGCACCTGTCTTGGAGGGGGTAGAAAGCATGGGTTGTCATGTGACGTTGAAGTGGAGCTGGTCGGGGACCCTGGGTACTGATGAGTGGTTTACAGTCAGGATGGGCACTGAGACGCCGCACGCCATTGTTTGGACTAAGGACTTGAACTATACGTACCAGTTTTTGCCCGGTGTTCTGGGCGAGTACGTTTGGGAAGTTGTTATCTGTCGGAGAGAATTAGAAGAATGTGAACAATTAGCCGTTAGTGATCGAGGTGTTTTTTGGTTTGGAGGATGTCTACCACCGCCGGCAGGGCCAAGTAAGTGAAGTTTGGCAGTACCGCATAACTCGCTATGAACTGTCTATCGATGGCAGCGCTTTCCATCGCTGCTCGAGTTGCTCAAGTTGTTTGCGAGATCGTTTTGCGGAACGGGTATGAAGTCTGAACCGGGCACGATGCTGACGCACTCGTTGCCGCTCTTGGGCAAAGTCGTTTGGGTCAACGTTCGACAAGGCATCAACTGTATCGCGGAGCGAGCTAGGGCGAGGAATCAGTTCCCAAGCCCCTTCACGTTGGATGATGCGTTTGACCAGACCTTTTTGGCCCGTGGTGGAGAGTAAGCGT
>DAOTUB010000249.1:0-6166 GCA_034437455.1 Anaerolineae bacterium
AGTTCCGGATTGCTGATGAGGAACCGCTCCATCCGCTGACTGAGCTAGAAAAGCGGAATCGACTTTTTGGAGATGGTTAGCCCCAAAACGGGGCTCTAAACAGTCCATGTGAATGTCTTCCGGTTGATAATAAAAGCCTCCTCCATCGGACAGGAGTACTTGTGATAGATTGGTGTGTATACCATTCCCTATCTCAACCTGAGTATCTGTATCGTGGAGCCAAAACCACGTTTCGTATCCCAAGTCGCTTGCTGCCAGCGGATCGGGTTCAAATCTCATATCTTCACAGCCAGGTAGTGCGTCGATCCTCTGCACAAACCAGCGATACGTGTTGAAATGAGCGTCCGTGCTTCGCGTCGTCTGGCCTTTGATTTGCTTCATCAATGCCTCATCGTGACCCAGGCGACGGGCAATGTCCTTCAAGCTTGCCGGTTGATCATCGAGGTGGAATTTGTGTTTAACGTCACAGAAGAGAATCGGGCAAAGTTCGTCATCCATTTCCACCCTAAAGCGGACTCCTCGATAGACAGCCACTCCTGTCTGTGCGAGAATAGGCGCACGTTGATAGACTGCCACCCACCCATCCCTCTCTTCTTCAATGACAAAATCAGAGAAATACGACTTGATGCCATCAACGACTTTTCCAATCCATATACGCGCAGGCCATGTACTAGAAAGTGGCCGTGTGCCAGCGAACAGACTTAGCCTGATTTCAGGGGGAGTGTAGTGCTTTCGAAAGAAACGATTAACATGTCCATAGAGACCCTCACGGGCTTCGAATCGCAACCAAGTGTAATAACCACCTTCGTATCCTCGCTTAGCTTCTCTGACTTGTAGAGGAAACGTTTTGCGAAACAGATCCACGGCGGCGTCATTTGCCTGAAACATGATCTTGTCGTGGTCAGGATATCGAGTTATCCTATAGATCCCAACTTGAGGTTCAGTCATTTCTCCATCCTCCCGACTTTATCATTCCGGCAGGTTTCCAACTACGACGAGATGTGTCTTGGCCCGTGAAAGAGCTACGTACAGCAAGAGGTCACACTGATCCGGGTGCAGATGATCTAACTCTGTCAACACGACAACTGGTCTTTCGAGTCCTTTGAAACCGTGAATCGTACAGCAGTTGATCTGCTTCCCAAAAGTCTTCTGAAGTCCCCACACCGGTGAGTACTTGCCCCACCTGGTTTCTTTAGGGCGCCAGGCACTGTTCTCCTGCGAACGGGGTGTCAAGATGACGATCCATTCTGGAGGTACACCTTCTGCTTCAAGCGTCTCTAAAGCATAACGAACCGCATCCGCTTCACCGTCGTGTGATTGCACGTCGATTAACAGCGGCTCTGGGCCTGGAACACCACTAGACCGATTACGAGCGGGATTATAGTAGTATTTGATCACTTGCTTGTGAATGGGATCCGTATTCCGCAAGTTCTTGGTCAGTGGGAAGATAGGCCAATCAAAAGGGATTCTTTTGCGGGTGTATATGCGTTGATTGTCGTCGTAGAATATGTGAAAGTGGCTCCGTTGATCCCTCAAGAGTTGCTCCAGAGCCTCCAACGCCTTTGGGCGAAAATCCTGGCCTTCGTCAACGATAATGGCGTCAAATCGTATGTCATCCTCGATTGCGGCCATCAGTAATGCATCTGGGGCCTGTTCCCAAAAGAACGATTCCTCATCTGCGCTCAATTCTTCAGACCAAGATGGCAGATCAACGTCTAGAACACCAGCGGCTAGTTCATAACAGAGCTGGTGGAAAGTACCAGGCAAGATGCGGCTGTGTTGTCCGCTTCGAGTCGCGAGAAAATTGCCTAGATTACGGTTGTAGCAAACGAGCAAGACCGATTTGCCCTCATCGGCCAACTTTTGCGCTGCAAGAGTGGCCAGAACTGTCTTCCCGGACCCGGCACAACCTGAGACAAGTGAACGTGGATTGTCCTCCAAACAAAAATAAAGCCAATCGAACTGTTCATCGGTTAGTTCTTTTCGATGTTTCTCTGCATCCTCAAACTGATATGCAATAGAGGTGTCGATTTCCCACGTGGGTGCAAGGAAATCAACGAGAACTTTGATTCCCGCTTCCCCTGGCTTCTTGGCACTTCCCTTGCGGTAAACTTGGAAAATATCATAAAGACGCTGTTGGATATCGTCCAACCCATTTCTGTCAATAGTTATCGAGCGTGGCGCTTCCATGCCCAGAAAAAAGTCAGCAGAAATCTCAACGTCTGGGAAGCAGACCGCCACGTTTATCGCAAAGGTTCTGCGGGGTAAATTTTTGTCATAGAGGATTTTATCAAGTTTTCTTTCGAAATGCTTGGCAGTGTCGGTTGCCTGATCGTATGGACTTTGCTTCAGCTTGGCGCTCCATCTCTGTTCAGGAGGCTTGCGCAATTCTTTCAACGGTATCGTGCACCAATCACCTGCCTCACGAACTATCCCCCCTCCCTTTACCTCAAGCACCAGGACACCCAGATCGGGATGGGCTATGATAAAGTCAGCCTCACGATCAGAGATTCCATAGTTGGTCTCGCGCTTGATTGACCTGTGATAGAGGATCGTCCACTTGCTGCCGAGCTTGGCCAGGCAGTCATACACAAGAAGTTCCGCTCGCCGCCCTTTCTTCCTACGTTCGAAAGGCGGTATGTACGATGGATAAATACTCATACTATCATCTCCTGTGCAGAGGGGCATTCCACCCGCATATAACATTCCGCGCACTCGGGCGATTTCGGACGGCACCAGTTCCGGCCAATCTCCCACGCAGGCAAATCAAACACCCCTGGATAGGCCGGGTTCAACTCGCGGGCGACATAGATTAACTCGTCTTTCGACGCACCTTGGCGAACGAGTCCTAATCGCTCAAAGGTGCGACACACTTGAACGTCAACCGAGAGGTCAATCGAGTACTTGTCCCTGACCGGAACCTTGAAATCACGTACAAGAAAGTTGGCGGCTACGGTAGCGATCTTGGGTCCTGCCCCCTTGAATTCCAAGAACCGCCGAACGATGGTGGCACTACCTGGTTCGCCTCGCCAAATGCGAGAGGCGTCACCCGAGTACTGCTCTTTAACCTTGTGAACGGCCAGATAAAAGATTTCGGCCATCTTTTCCTTCATCCTGTGTAAAGGCGGATGCCGGACAAAGAGGGAAACCACCTCTTCACGCGACAAAGCGGCCAACGCGTCGAACTCGAAAGAACCCAATCTTTCTTGGAAGCGAAAAGGTGCTGACCAACACTTCTCTGCTTTCCATTGCCGGTTCATCAGGCAAGCAAAAACAAAAGCGTGCGGGTAGTGGTCGAGATCGTTCAGAAGCGCATCGGCATCTGGATTAGCCGTAAAGGGCACCGGCTTGAAAGGCTGTGCCAGCAACTCTTCCCCGCGTTTGATCAAAATGTCTCGAATGACCAAAGCATCCACTTGTCTCACTCCCACCACCCCGGCCGGGGCAGCTTGCCCTCGCGGCACCAGCGCCGCTCGTCGGCGCGCCACGCCGCCCGGTCGGCGATGGCCTTGCCCATATCCTTTTTCGACAGCACCTTGTCCGCCAGCAACCCCGCCTTTTGCAACGGCGCAATGTTCACCCGCACGCCGTCATTGATGTCGGGGATATAGCCCTTTTCCTGGCGCAACAGCGCCTCTCGATCCTGCGGCGGCGGCTTGGCCCCATCGATGGCGCACCAGCGGTCCAGCGGCTCCTGGGCCACGATCTTGGCCAACGCCTGGCTGGCAAAGCCCTCGGTCGCCACCTGCCCCAGCGCCGCGTCAAAATCTTCCAGCTCCCGGATGGCCTCCTGCAGCTCCAGCCGGCGGGCGTCCTGCCGCGCGCTGCGCGCGTCCGCCGGCAGCGATTCGATCCCCCGCAGCTCGGTCTCGTAGCGCTGGCGCAGGGGGCGCACGTACTGCGATTGGAGGGTGGTCAACGTGGCCCCGTCCAGCTTGTGATAGTAGACCAGGCAGGCAAAGGCGGGCGTCTGGCGGGTCGTAAAGCGTCCGCTCTGGATCTGCCAGGCGATGGGGCGCTTTTTGAACTGGCGGGTGTGGTGGCTGAAAAATTTAGTCGTGAGCCAGGTCTCCAGCGACCGGCCCATGATCTCGGCGAACTCGCGCTCGATCGCCAACCCATCGCCGCCCTCAAACTCGGCCGGGATCCGCTCCCGCACCCGGTCCAGCAGCGTAGGCTCGTCCGTGTCCCCGGTCAAGGGAATGATCCCGTCGGCGTCCGCCCAGGCCGGAACCGGCTCCCCGGCCTCGATCTGCTTGGGCCAGCGGTGGCCCAGCAGGCGCAACAGTATGCAAGAAAAACAATCATCAAGCGCATCTTTCTGATGAGCCGGTACAACGTCTTGCCTCAATAAAGCGTCACGAATTGCCATGTGGATATACTTGGGGTGGAGTGATAGCTGTCGCGCTATCTGCCCTATCTGTGTATCTTGTGCAACAGGTTGTTGATTGTCTTCCGCATCAAAATCGTATTCGTCATTTCCAAGAGAGGGCGTCATGTCATCATCCAGGGACAGAGTAATATCTGAATCTCCATCATAAGCCAACAAAATCATTTGAGAAAGTTCGTCAGAGATTTTATTGAAAGCTTCAAATTCCTGAGAAAGTGGATATTGCCAAGGATGCAACCCAATTTGAGAATACACTGAAGCAAATCCCAGAGTAGATCTTTCTAAACCATAAACTTCAAAAGCTAAAGACTCAATATTATCCTCGGCCTCAAGTAAAGCAAGTTCAAGATCCAACCGAATCAACTCCTGACGAAGACAATATCCTCTCAAACTATGATCTTCTGCGTCAAATAGTAAAATTGAAGGACTAAAAGCATTAGTCACAAGTTAAGGGTCTGACAGATTTGTCAAGCGCGACAATTCAGAGAGCGGGTTTGATTTATTGCTATTTCTCTTGCGTTTAACAATGCCAAACAACTTGGCGTTAGTGGCGATGTAAGCGACGATATCGGTGGCTTCACCGCGATGGTAAGCTTGAGCGAAGAAGTACAAACTGCGGTAAACCATTTCCATCGAGATGGCCGCGAAAGGATGGTTGAGGGTCTCTGCTACGGCGTCGGTCAGATCAACCAATACACCGTAAAGCAGCCAGGTAGCCCATAATTGCATCTGGACAGCGTTTTGCGCACCGCAGTAAAAGTAAGCTAGACCGAGCAAGCGCTTGACGATGGCGTACGCATCTTCAATGCGCCAGCGTTGCCAATAGAGGGCCACCACGTATTCAGAAGGCAGGCGCTTTGAATCCAATTCATTGGTCAGATAGCGATACCATTTGCTGTGATAGAGCACTTCTATTAGACGAACCTGTTGACGGGTTTCGCCTTTACCAATCCATACCAAGGATTCGTGCACGGCGGCGCTCCGACGTAGCACTTGCGCGACACTATACGCCAGATTGGACTTGGCCCGCGTGATGAATGTGACATCCAAGTCAACTGTGAGGCGTAAGAATTGCTTGAAGTTGGTGTATCCTAGATCGAAAATCAGTAAGGCATCCTTGTTGAGGGCGGACAGAATCTGAGGCCAAAAGCGCTGATCGTGGGCCTGGGCGTCTTCCTCGTACCAGATCTTGAACGGAAGGCGGGAACACAGGTCCAGCAAAGCCGTCATACGTCCCGCCAATAGATGTTTGGGCAAGTCACGTAACAAGCCTAGCTTACGGAGTAGGGCATCCAGTGTAGATCCGTCCACAACGAGGACTTGACTGTAATGATCCTGCGCCCACTCCACTTCAGGTGGTATAGGCCGCTGCCGTTCGCTCCAACGAGCCTGCAGCTGGGGCAAAATGGTCTCTAGAATGCGTAGAAACAGCTCTGACGGTAAGGTGGTGAGACGTTCCGACAACGCTTGTTGGCTGACCTTTAGCAGCGGTACCCATAATATCAATTCGGTATGCACAATACGCGCCATCTCGCAGACACCACTTATCTGGCGCCAGATCATGCTCAACATCAATGCGACCATTACCGGTAATGTCAATGTCCGTGAACGAAGTCCTAGCTGATGATAGTAATTCAGCTGTCCCAAGGTTGCTGGATATACGATTTCAGTCAGGCGTGCTGCCATTTGCTCGTCTGTTGGAGCAGAGATGGGACGTTTCGTGCGGTCTCGTTGGATCGCTCGTGTGTGACGCACCGAACTACTGGATCGTTTGTT
>DAOTUB010000250.1:0-4992 GCA_034437455.1 Anaerolineae bacterium
CTGTTATGGCATCCTTCGGGTCGCGACTCTATTCCAACGCCTTTACCTTGACCTTGAGGGCTATCGCCAATTCGCCCAGCCGGAGTACCCCCATATGTGGCCCTCCCATGCGAAATCCTAAAGAGCCACTATTCCTAAAGATGCTGCGCCTCCCGAGCACGTTTTTGAAGGTCGGCTGGAACTGCACGGCACAGACAGCGTCGGCGAGATGGTCGTGCTCCGGGGCGATCCCAACGTGGAACCGGAGGAATCTCACCTCCCCGAATTCGACTTTGAATTTGTGCAAAGCGAGGGCTATCTCATTCCCGTGCAGCGCGGCCTGATCGTCACCGACCATCCCTACTGGAACTATATCCTCGGGCCAGGTCGAGTCTGGCAGGCAAAGGGGGATCGGGACTATTCCCGTGCCTCTTTCCCCTTCGCGCTCTCCTGGAAAGGATCGAACGCGATCCTCAACGGGACGATGACCTTCTTGTTCAACGACGAAAGCGTCTCAAGGGTCTGGTACCAGATCACGCAAGAGACCGCCATCGAATTCAGCGCCGATCTGTGGGGCTTGCTGGATGCAAGTTACCATCCCGGCCCGGTGAGCGATGCCGCCGCGATCAAAGCGTCCTTCGCCCAGGAATTGGCCGACCGTTTTCCCACCAAACCGATCGAGACGCTACCCGAGGATTATCCCGGCGTGGACATCACCGCCTTTGGAGATGGAGTCACCTCCGAGAACATGACCTGGTTCGGCTTTGTCGTCGATGGCGTCAACTACGTGGGCGGTTGCCAGACCCGGTATGGAGTCTATCCTTACTGTGAATCGATGCGAGCGCCCTCCTACTCCACGGCCAAATCCGCCTTTGCCAGCGTGGCCCTGATGCGTCTGGCGCAGAAATATGACCCCAAGGCGCCCAGCTTGCTCGTCAAAGATTACGTCCCCGAGGCCGCCGCCAGCCCCGGCGACTGGAGCACGGTCACCTTCGACCACGTCCTCGACATGGCTACCGGCAATTATCGCTCGCCAGGAATTATGGTGGACGAAGAGCAGTGGGATACCGACCCTTTCTGGAACGAAGATTACTATGCCGAAAAGATCGCTGCCGCTTTCAATTGGCCCAACAGCGCGCCGCCCGGCGTCCAATGGGTCTACCGCACCTTTGACACCTTCATCGTCACCCGCGCCATGCACAACTACCTCCAAACCCAGGAGGGGCCAGAGGCCGACATCTTCCAGTTCGTCGTGGATGAGGTCTACAAACCGCTCAAGATGGGGCCGGGCGTGTTCTCCACCCTGCGCACCAAAGACGATAATTGGCAGGGGCAACCGTATGGCGAGTATGGCCTCTGGTGGATCCCGGATGACATTGCCAAAATCGCCACCCTCTTGAACGTGGATGGCGGCGCTTTGGACGGCCAGCAACTCTTGCATCCAGACGTGTTAGCCGCAGCCCTACAGCGCGCTCCAGACGACCGTGGGGTGGACACTCCCTGGGGAAAATACAACAATGCGTTCTGGGCAAACCGATACGCCTTTGACTGTGAATTCTGGATCACAGAGATGCAGGGCTACAGCGGCATTGTCGTCGTGTTGATGCCCAACGGCACGACGTACTACTATGCCAGCGACAATCGAGAGTTCACCTGGGATGCTGCGCTCAGGGAAGCGGACAAGATCATTCCCTTTTGCCAGCCCTAGTTGAGAGATGATGATGGGAGATTCAGAATGTTCAAGCACTGCACCAGAACGATGACTTTGACAATACTGGTAATCTTGATCGCCGGTTGCGCCGGCGACCAGCCTACGGCGACGCCAATTCCACCCACAGCAACGACTACTCTGGCTACGTTCTCGGCCACACCCTCAGCTACGTCTACACCTGTCCCGCCAACCGACGCGCCAGAGCCTACCGGCGGAACGCCGGCCGCTGCCCCGTCGCCATCCCTCAGCGGCAGCGGTGGCGGAGTGATCGCCTTCACCTCCGAGCGGGATGGCGAGGGAGACATCTACGTGATGAACGCTGACGGCAGTGACCAACGACGGCTCACGAACGATCTCGCCTACGACGGCTGGCCCACCTGGTCGCCCGACGGCGACCAGATCGCCTTTTGTTCCACTCGCAGCGGCAACCCCGACATTTACGTGATGGACGCCGACGGCGGCAACGTGCGGCAACTGACGCAGCATAACGCCAACGACATCTGGCCCGAG
This sequence comes from Anaerolineae bacterium, assembly GCA_034437455.1. Lineage (GTDB taxonomy): Bacteria > Chloroflexota > Anaerolineae > B4-G1 > B4-G1 > DAOTUB01. Next base: position 2,201 of record DAOTUB010000250.1, read on the forward strand.
TGGTCGCCGGATAGCACAAAGATCGCTTTCCCCTCGCGGCGTGATGGCAACTTTGAGATCTATGTCATCGACGCCGATGGTACCAATCTGCAGCGCCTGACAAATACCCCCGGCCACGAGGATTTTCCCGCCTGGTCGCCCGATGGCACGCAGATTGTTTTTTCCCGCACCGAGGGCGATGATGGTACGTATGTGATTAACGCCGACGGCAGCAACGAGCGGCGACTGCTGGACTTTAGAGTTTTCGAACCGGCCTGGTCGCCGGATGGCGCGCAAATCGCTTTTGGCTCTGACCACGAAGGCTTCCGGGGCCTCTATGTGATGGACGCGGACGGCAGCGACTTGCAAAAATTATCGAACACCCGCGCTGGCGAAAACTGCCCCGCCTGGTCGCCGGATGGCGCACGGATTGCGTTTGCTTCCTGGCGTGGTGGCGATGGGGAAATCTATCTGATGGATGCAGACGGCGGTAACCTGCAACAGTTGACCGACAACTGGTCCGCAGACGAATTTCCGGCCTGGCGGCCTGTGGCCACAGTTGCGTCGTCGCCCGGATCATCGACTTGGGGCGATATCTGGATTCGCCCTACAGATGGGATGGAGATGGTCTACGTGCCTGGGAGTGAGTTCCAGATGGGCAGCAGCGACGCTGAGGTGGACGCCGCGCTGGGCATGTGCAACACGTACTACAGTGACTGTGAGCGGGCGTGGTTCGAGGTCGAGCAGCCGGTGCACACTGTGGAACTGGATAGTTTCTGGATCGACCAAACCGAAGTGACCAATGGACAGTACCAGCAGTGTGTGGAAGCAGGGGCTTGTGATCCGCCACGCGATACCGGTTCGGACACCCGTAGCGCGTACTATGGCGACAGCGCCTACGATGACTATCCGGTCGTCAACGTGGACTGGCATCAGGCGGATGCATATTGCGCCTGGGTGGGAGGACGATTGCCCACGGAAGCGGAATGGGAGTACGCCGCGCGCGGGCCAGAGAGGCGGCGATTCCCCTGGGGAGACGAGTATGATGGGACGAAGCTGAACTCGTGCGATGTCAACTGCGGATACGATTGGGCCGAGGAAGTATTCGATGACGGCTACGCCGACACCGCGCCGGTGGGGAGCTATCCCACCGGCGCGAGCTGGTGCAGCGCGTTCGACCTGGCGGGGAACGTGTGGGAGTGGATGGCGGATCGGTTTGGAGCGTACTCTTCCGAGAGACAGGTGAATCCCACCGGCCCCTCTTCTGGAACGTCACACACGTTGCGCGGCGACGCGGCGGACGGCACGCGCTCCATCTCTCGCAGTGCGGCCCGGCACGGGATGGCCGCGAATCGGATCTACTCGTACACGGGATTTCGGTGTGTGGTCCCATCGAGAGAGGTGGGAGAGGGACCGGGCATAACTTTCGCTCAAAACACCTCAATGGTTACAGTGGGGCTTTACGCGGACAAGGGCGCCGCCGAACCGTGTGTCACTGCTGCGACCCGGATGTTCGAGTGGATGGGGTATACCGTCGAGCAGATTTTCGCCGCTACCGTCAACGAGGAGGAGATTGCCCGTTTCGATTTGCTCTACTTTCCCGGCGGCTCCAGCGATCCCTTCAAGGAGGACATCTCGGCGGAAGGGAAGGACAAGATTCGGCAGTTTGTCGAATCTGGCGGTTGTTTCATCGGTACCTGTGCCGGGGCTATATTCGCCGCAGAGCAGCCTATCTGGAAAGGACAGGTGGAAGATGGAGAGGCGCTGGCCCTGTTCCCGGGGACGGTCGAAGGGCCTATCCCCGACATCTACACCGACCCGGAGCACGGCATGTGCCAGGTCAACTTGGAACCTCACACCATCACCAATGGCATGCAGGAATCGCTTCAGATACTCTACTACAATGGTCCGTTCTTCAAGCCGAACGCCGATGCCGAGGTAGCCATCATCGGTCGGTATCAGATCGGGGGTGAGCCTGCATTGGTCGCCTCGGAATATGGTCGAGGTCGGGTGTTCCTCACTGGCCCGCATCCCGAATGGGAGGAAGACGACGACCGCGACGGCGTCGATTACTTTGACCGCTTTGACGATCAAGGCTCGGATTGGGACCTGATGCAGAACGCGGCCCGCTGGTGCCTGCACGAGATCGATTGATGACCAAGGGGGCGAGAGTGTGAAAACAACCTTTGTGATGGTAGCCGTACTGGTTTTGCTCGCCGGTTGTGGAAAAGCCGAACCCGAAAACGTTCCTCCAGTGATTTCTGGTGTCGCCGATCAGATCATCGTTGAGGGCGAAGGGTTCACCCGGATATTTTTTGCGGATTGCGTGAGCGACGCGGACAACTCGGACGACGAGATCACCTGGAGCCATTCGGGAAGCATCGAGCTGGAGGTTGATGACGTGGATCGGGGGGTATTGGTCAGAATCCCTGATAAAGATTGGAACGACTCGGAGATGGTTCGATTCGAGGCCTGCGATCCGGGTGGCCTGTGCGATACCGCAGAGGTCATGTTCACAGTCATGCCTGAAAACGACGCGCCGGTGGTTTACGAGGACATGATTGACCAGTTGATACTCGTCGGTGAAGCGTTTGCCCCGATTGCGCTCGACGGTTACGCGAGCGATGTCGATCACTCGCTCCGTGCAATACGCTGGGGATACTCAGGGAACGAGTATAATTCAACAGCAATTCCAATTATGAGGTTGAATCGCTAGTTTATGTAAAATCGAGTGTCATTATCGACCAGAAGCACCAGGCTAGCGTGCTCTTTTCAATTCGCTACGTCGGTCAAGCGGTTGTGAATTTGTTCCG
>DAOTUB010000251.1:0-23116 GCA_034437455.1 Anaerolineae bacterium
TAGCCGCGCTTTCCATAGCGCGCAGGCCCGCGAGGTATGGAAACCTCGGCTACATAGCCCCGTTTTATTGAAAAGATACAGTCTGGAGAAAAAAGAAACCTGTCCCCCAGAGTTCTGAATTATACCCACTTGTAGGGCGGATTTGTTATCCGCCCTTGCAGCGGCTAGCAAAGCCGCCCTACAGAATTATTCTCGAAGGAGGTTTTTAGCAATGGCAGATCTGAACGAGGCAGTGAAAAAGTTCGCCCGTGATCTGGGAACGAAGGTAGAAAGCTTTATCGAGGACGTCTCTGAGCTGGAAGTGCGTACCTTCACCACGCCCGCCGACCAGGCTGAGACCTTTGTCAAGGGACAGGCCGACTTTGCCGAGATTGTGACCGAGGGCAAGGCATCGTTGCGCGCGTACACCGGCGTTTCGTTCGACGGTGATACCACCGTCTGGGCGCCCGTGGACGCCAACGGCGCGATTGACAGAGGGGTGTGGGATCTGCACCAATCCATCGTGGAGCAGGCGATGGCCAACCGCACCAAGATGATCGAGGCCGTGGGCAAGGCGGCCAAATCGGCCCTCGAAGCACTGGGGGCAACCGGCGGAGAGTAGCGGTCGCAGCAGACTTATTAGCGCCGGTTGAGTAGGCTCGGAGCGTAGCGGAGAGCCGTATCGAAACCAAGCGGGTTGCCTGCAAGGCCGCTCGCATCCTTGGTTTCGATACGACCTGAAGGTCTACTCAACCGGCGGATGCTCGCTGTGCTAGTCGTCGGGTTTGGTGCAGACGATGGGATGCTTGCCTATTTGTGGAACTGTTTGATAAACTCTTCTACCTCGGGGATGCCTCCCTGGTAGATGAGATAGCCGTTGTAAGGCTCCCGTTCGGTGATCTCGTCGCAGACGGGGGTGAGCATGATCTCTTTGACCTCGTCCAGGTCCGACGTCTGGCCCATCGCCCAGCCGAGCTTGATGTAAGCGACTTCGGGCAGCATATTTTCCGTCGGCACGATCCCCAGGCTCATCAGGTCGCGGCCCGTGTCGTAGACGAACATGTGCACGTATCCCCAGAGCGTCTGCACCGTCATATAGATGGCGATCCCCTTCTCAATGGCTCGCTTGATCGTCGGATAGAGCGGCTTGTTCACGTGGCCCAGGCCGGTGCCCGCAATCACGATCCCTTTATAGTCCAAGTCGATCATCGCCTCAATGATGTCCGGGTGCATGTTGGGATAATAGTAGAGGAGCGACACTCGTTCCTCAAAGACGGGGACGATGGTCACGTCGCGGTCGTTGCGGCGACGATTGTAATCCTGGCGCAGGGGCGTGATCTTGTCCCGGCTGACCATCGCCAGGGGAATGTCGCCGATGGTGCGAAAGGTGGAGCGGTAGGAGGAGTGCATCTTGCGCACCCGGGTTCCCCGATGCAGCAGGCCGTACTCGTCGGACGTGGGGCCGAACATGCAGACCATCACCTCGGCGATGTCCGACTCGGCGGCGGTCGTGGTGGCGTGGATCAGGTTGAGGGCGGCGTCCGATGAGGGCCGGTCAGAGGAGCGCTGCGATCCCACCATGACGATAGGGATAGGCGAGTGCTGCACCATGAAGGAGAGGGCCGCCGCTGTGTGATGCATCGTGTCGGTCCCGTGTCCGATGACGATGCCGTCGATCCCCTTTTTGATCTCCTCGCCGATAGCCTGAGCCAACACCTTGTACTGGGTCGGCCCCATATTCTCGGAAAAGACGGCAAAGAGCTTTTCGGTCGTCAGGTTGCAGATGTCGGCCAGCTCGGGTACCGCCCCGTAAAGCTCGCCGGGCGAGAAAGCCGGGATCACCGCGCCGGTGCGGTAGTCGAGGCGCGAGGCGATCGTGCCCCCGGTTCCCAGCATCTTGACGTCCCGCTTCTCCTTCGAGGTGGGGAACTCTTGCTCGGGGATCTTGTAGTGGGCTTCCTTGTAGCCGTATTCCTCCATATCCTGGATGTTGTCGACCGCGATCCCGATGTTGTAGCCGTTGGCCAGCTTGAGGACGATGTGGCGGTCGTCGTCCGTTTCGGAGCGCGGCAGCAGAATTCCCTGAAAGTCGCCGCGGGTGGTCTTGATCTTGGTCTCGCTCCAGACGCGGACGTTAAAGCTCTTCAGCACGTGCAGCGCCCGGCCCTTGTAGCCCTTGAAGAGGTCGCTCATCGGTCGCCTCCTTTGCGGCCTGCGTACTCGCAGACAGCGGCTGCAAGTTCGGGCAGCGGGATATTCCCCGTCGCCATCTTGCGCAGCTCTTTCATCATCCAGCGCAGGCCGGCGTCAGGATTTTTCGAGGTGTTGATCTGGGCGAATTTCTCGTGCAGGAGGGGGATGAGCGAGAAAATCTCGTCGCGGTCGTGGCGGGCAAAGTTGATGCTGATCAGCACCGATTCCAGATCCATATTCGGATGTTCGTACACCTCTGGCAGCATCTCGTAGAGAATTTCGCGTTCGAGATTCTGTTCCCTCGCAAAGGCGAACAGCTCGTAAATCCTCTCAAAGTCGAAGGGTGAGGCCGGTTGCAGTTGGCCCTGCAGGTGCTTGAGCCGGTGGGCCAGCAGCGTGCCAACGAATTTGGGGTCGGCGTCAAAATCCGCCGCGATCCGTTCCATCAAGGGAACCAGGTTGTGCTTGAGGAGAAAGTGGAACCCGTCGCTGGGGACGTCCCAGGCCGTCAGTTGCGCCATGCGCTCGTCGACCCCGGTGGGGAGTTGGCTCCGAACGCGGTCGATGAACTCCTGGCTGATCGGGATGGGGGCCGAGTCGGTGTCTGGGTACATCCGGTCGGGGCCGGGCAGCACGCGCTCGAACACCGTCGTGCCGTCGGGGAAAGATTTGCGCGTCTCGTTCGGCACGCCGACAAAGGCGAGGCGGCAGCGCTCCTCGATCGTCTCGATGGCGGTGGGGATGTCTTCCTCTGGCCCCCAGAAGAGAATCTGGGCGTCCTCTTCCCCGGCGTCCAGCGCGTTGCGGCTCGAGTCGAAATCGCTCGCCAGCCTGTCGGGTCGGAATTCCTCCGAGTGGGTCATGTTCGGCTTTTCGATGCAGGCGATCACCTTCAGCCGGTCGCTGATCTCGTCGGCAAACATCCGCCCCGGTTGAGTGAAGAAGGAGAGGATGGAGCGGAATCCAGGTAGGTTGACGGCGACGAGGCGCTGTCCCCTTCGTTTCGCCTCGTAGACTTGACGAGATACCGAGTCCAAAAGATCGTGGTCGATGGTGGTGTGCGCGATTTTCCAATCCTGCCAATCCGGCATTCGCGCCAAGAGTTCGTCGCGGATGTCCAAAAAGCTTTTCTGACGAAAGGCCTCGTTGTGCGTCAGCTCGGGAATCAGGCTGATGTGAGCCACACCCTTGATCTCCACCCGCGTCCCCCCGCGTATGCTGACGTTGACGTCCTCGCGCGCGGCGCCGATGCCCGTGCGCACCTTGCCCGTGCTGCGGGTGAGAAAGCGAATATAGTGCGCGGCCTCAGCCACTTCGTCGGGCGTTTTCATATCCGGGTAGGTGACGGTCTCGACCAGTGGGATGCCCAGCCGGTCCGTCGTGTAGATGCGCGTGTGCCGGATGTCCGAGACCTCGCGGCACGAGTCCTCCTCGACGCTGAGCTGGATGACGCGCACGGTCTTGTGTTTCAGCGGGATCTGCCCCTCGATGCCGACGATGGCCGTGCGCTGGAACCCGGTGGGGATGCTGCCATCCAGGTATTGCTTGCGCGTGATGTGCAGCTCGCCGACGATGTTCGTCTGGAGCAGCAGCGCGATCTCGAGCGCGATCTCCAGCGCTTCGGCGTTGAGCTTGAAGGGCGGCGTGTCGTCCACGTCGTAGGTGCAGGTGGTCACGTTGGCGATGCGGTAGACGATGACCTTTTTCGTCTTGAACTCCATCAGCGCCGTGCCATCGTATTCGCCCAATTCGCTCAGGGTGGGCCGCATGTGGCGGACCAGCTCGGCGTCGAATTGACCGTCTTTCTGGTAGATGCCAGCCGGGCAGCGGCAAAAGAGTTTCTTTTCGGTCTTGAGCTGCTGGTGGACCTCCAGGCCAGACATAAAGCCCAATTGATGATAGACCTCCGGCGGCGTCTCTTTTCGCGGCGTGTACCCGACGCGCTTTTTCGTCTGATTGAAATTGTTTTCTGGATCAAAATTGTTGTGGTTTGCTGGTTTTATCATAGGCCTTTATTGAATGATAAAAGTTGCGCAGTCAATAGCGAGCCCGTCGGTTGAGTAGGCCCGAAGGGCCGTATCGAAACCAGGGCGAGCGGCGCTTGCAAGACCCATTCTTGGCTTCGACGCCGTACTGAGCTTGTCGAAGTATACGTCGCTCCGCTCCTACTCAGCCGGCGAACTGCATGATCTCTGTGAATGGGGTAAGGCTCTCTGGCGAGGAGCGCCGGGGTTTTCGGAAACGCAAGTTCCGACATCAAAATCTGTTCAGCCATAAGGGGTATTGTAATTCATAAGTGGTTCTTGTGCAACTTGGATATCCCCAGGGAAAACCTCGTCTTTCGCAATCCACCAGAATCGAGTATAATGCTGCCCGCGCGAGAGGTTTGCCCTTTCCTCCCTCTGGTGCTAAAATACCGCTCGTGTCAGCAAGAGCGCTTGCCCCAGCAAGCGAAACTATCGAGCAAAGGAGTTCAAATCCGATGTCTTCTGCAACTGATCTCAAATCAGACTTTTTACTCCGCGGCGATCTAGACCAGGTCGCACCCTTTGTGGCCGAACTCATCCGCCGGGAGGAGGAGCGCCAGGCTCGCAAGCTCATCTTTATCCCTTCCGAATCCACCGCTTCTAAGGCCGTCCTCCAGGCGCTTGGCTCCCGCTTCCAGAATGTCTACGCCGAGGGGTATCCCCCGACGCGGATGACGCGCGACCCCGAGGAGAGGCTCCACGACGTAGCCTGGCAGTTGGCCTACTACCGTCGTTACGCCGACCGGCGCTTTTACAAAGGGGTTGATTACGTCCATTTCGTCGAGTGCCTGGCCCAGCGGCGCTGCGCCGAGGCGTTTGCCCACGGCTCGATCCGCCCCGAACACATCCACGTCAACGTCCAACCGCTCTCGGGCGCGGCGGCGAACCTGGCCGTCTACTGGGCCTTGATGGAGCCGGGGGATACGTTGATGGGACTCGATCTCTTCCAGGGCGGGCACCTGTCCCACGGTTCCGAGTTTAACATCTCGGGCCAGCGCTATCGCGTGGCTTCCTACAGCGTGGACCCGCAGACGGAGCGATTGGACTATGACGCCATCCGCGATCTGGCGCGAGAGCACCGCCCGAAGGTGATCGTCGCCGGATACACCTCCTACTCCTGGGCCCCGGACTGGGACGCTTTCCGTTCCATCGCCGACGAGGTGGGGGCGTACCTGATGGCCGACATCGCCCACACCGCCGGAATGGCCGCTTCCGGGGCTTATCCCAACCCGGTCGGCATCGCCCACGTGACCACCTTCACCACTCACAAGACCATGTGCGGTCCCAGAGGCGCGGTGATCCTGACCACCGACGAGGAGCTGGCCGGGGAGATCGATATGGCGGTATTCCCCGGCGAGCAGGGCGGCCCGCACGTCAACAAGTTCGCGGCGCTGTCGGTCGCTTTCCGCATTGCTCAGACGGACGAGTTCCATCGGTTGCAACATCAGATCGTGGCGAACGCCCAAGCTCTCGCGGAGGGACTGACAAAGCGCGGCCTGGGCCTGGCGTATGGCGGCACAGACACCCATCTCTTGCTGATTGACCTCAAGTCCATCCCCACCAATCCTCCCCCCCCATGGGGGGGACAGAGGGGGGGCTACCCGGTCTGGGGCGAGCCGGCCGTCCGTGTCCTCGACTTGGCGGGACTGGTGGCGAACAAGAACACCATCCCCGGCGACGAGGAGACCCCGTTGGCGACGGGCGTCCGCCTGGGCACGCCCTGGATCACGCAGCGCGGGCTGGACGAGGCGGATATGGACACCATCGCCGGTCTGCTCCATCGCATCCTCACCAACATCAAGCCCTTTGCCTACAACGGCCTCGCCGGCACGCTGCCGAGGGGCAAGATCGATCTGGACATTCTGGAGGAGGTGCGACACGGCGCGGCGGCGCTGGCCGAGAAGGCGGGCATCGACTTTGAATACGAGCGCAGCGGTTACCCACACTATACTTTCCTCCCTGAAAATCCCGCTCCTAAACCCATCGCCTTGCGCGTCATGGGTTGGCGGGCGCGACAGCACGTGAACGAGGTGGTCACATCCAATGTGCTCGGACTTGCGCCGGGCGAATCCATCACCACGTATATGCTCGACCGGCATGGCAAATTGATGGACGAGGTGACAGTGGAACGGGAGGAACAGGACGAGTGGGGACGAGATCGCTTCCTCGTCACGCCCACGCCGGAGAATGCGGCCCGCGTCACCTCTTGGCTGCGTGGCCTGGGCGATGGGTACACTCTCTTCGATGAGGGAGATGTTTTCCGCAAGGTGCAGGGGCCGGTGTTGGTCGAAGAAGTGGAGGGGCAGGGTGGGAGAGCGGCGGCGCAAGATGCCACTGCTGCCGAGTTGTTCGAGAGCCACCCGGATCGATTCGATCTGACCAAGCCGTATTTTGTCGGGCAATCCTACCTGTCCGAGTTTGCGCCGCAGGCCGACAAGGAAGAGTGGCGCTGGGAGGAGCCGGAGGCGGAGCTTAAGCGCACTCCGCTCTGCGAGGTCCACAGGGCGATGGGGGCCAAGATGGTTCCCTTCGCCGGATGGGAGATGCCGGTCTGGTACACCTCGGTAAGCGAGGAGCACCAGGCGGTGCGGGAGGCGGCGGGCCTCTTCGACGTGGCGCACATGGGCGTCTTTGAGGTCGAAGGCCCCCACGCCACGGCTTTTCTCGATACGGTCTTTTCCAACTACGTCGCCTGGCTGGAGGACGGCCAGTCGGCCTACGGCTACCTGCTCGACCCGGACGCGAACGTCATCGACGACTTTATCGTCTACCGCCGCCGGCCCGACCTCTACCTGCTGGTGGTCAACGCCTCCAACGAGGAGAAGGACTGGGACTGGCTGAACGCGGTGAACGAACGCCGCGTCGTCATCGACCGAGAACGCCCGTGGATACAGGTGGAAGCGCCGGCCATCCTGCGCAATCTGAAGGACCCGGCCTCGGGCGAGCGGCAGAAACGGGATATCGCCTTGCAGGGACCCGCGTCTCTGCCGACGTTGCAGGCGCTGACTGACGATCCTGAACTGAAGGCCGCCCTGGCTCGCGTCCGCCGCACCGACCTGATCGAGTGCGAGTTGCGCGGTATGCCGCTGGTCATCGCCCGCACCGGCTACTGCGGCGAGGACGTGGGGTACGAGATCATGGTCCATCCCGACGACGCGCCCAGGCTGTGGGAGGCGATCCTGGAGGCGGGAGAACCCTTTGGCGTACAGCCGACCGGGCTGGCGGCGCGCGACTCGACACGCACCGAGGCGGGCTTGCCGCTCTACGGTCACGAGCTTGCCGGGCCGTTCAACATCTCTCCCGTCGAGGCGGGCTTCCCCGGCTACGTCAAGTACCACAAGCCGTTCTTCGTCGGGCGGGACGTGCTGCTGGCGCAGGAACAAGGCCGCAAGCGAGAGGTGATCCGCTTTCGCGTCAACCAGAAGGGCGAGCGGATGCCGCACACGGGCGACCCGGTGGTCAACAAGAAGGGGAAGCAGATCGGCCAGATCACCAGTTGCTCCATCGACAGCGAGGGATACCTGCTAGGGTTGGCGATTGTCGAGAAACGGTACAACATCCCCGAGACCCCCATCGCCATTTTCGCCCTGAGGGGCAAGTCGCTCGAAGAGGCGCTGTTGAAGGGCAAGAAAGTGGCTTTGCCCATTGAGGCGACCGTGCTGACCCGGTTTCCTGAGCGTGAAGAACCGCGGATGAAGTTGGGAGGAGAGGACTAGAGATCGGTATTGTAACGAGACTTTGAGGTACCCGTCATTCCGAGCGGAACGGAGCGCAGCGGAGTGGATGTGGACGCGGACGCTTTGCGTCCGACAGAATCTCACGTTGTTGAGCGTGGAGACCCTTCGACTCCGCTGCGCTCCGCTCAGGGTGACGGAGATAGCGAAATCTCGTGGTAGTATTTGGGAGGGAAGATAATGTCCACCGGTCGAAACTTTCGTCTGGCGTTGTTCGGCAGTCTCTACTTTGCTCAGGGCGCGATGATGAGCTACTTTTTGACGTTCAACATTCTCTACCTGGGAGAGTTTGGGTACGGCGAGGCGGACGTCGGCATCTTTCAGGCCGTGCTGGCCGTGCCGTTCGTGCTCAAGATTTTCCTGGGGATGCTCAGCGATGGGGTGAACCTGTTCGGCCTGGGACACCGCAAGCCGTACATCCTGATCGGCCTGACGCTTCAAAGTATGGCGATGCTGGCGCTGGCGAGTGTTTCACCGGCGGGAAACCTGGGAGGTTTCGCGGCGCTCGCGCTCGTCGCCTCCATCAGCATGGCGCTGTACGATACCTGCACCGACGGTCTGGCGCTAGACATCACTCCCTGGGATGAGCGCGGTGTTGTCCAGGGCGTCATGGTTGGGGGACGGGCAGCGGGCATTCTCGCCATGCTCCTGGTGGGCGGGTGGATCGTCGAGGCGCTGGGATGGCAGGCGGTGTTCTATATCGTGAGCTTTCTTGCCTTGCTGCCTCTGCCGCTGGTTCAGCGGGTGAAGGAGGACCCCGATCGGGTGCTCCGCCAACCGTTCCAGTGGGGTGCCTTCAAAGCCTTTGGGAAGGGCGCGGTGTTGATGTTGGCCGTGATGGGCCTGGTCTATTCCCTGGCGATTGATGGAACCTACACTTTCTTGAGCGACCATCTCCGGGACGTGATGAAGGTGTCCATCGGCAACGTCGGGCTGCTCATCGCGCTGGCGATGGTGGGGCGGATCATTGGCGCGCTCTCGAACGCCTGGCTCACCGACCGCATCGGCCACAAGCAGAGTTTGTGGGTCGCCATCGCGCTCACCAGCTTGGGCAGCCTGGGATTGGCGCTGGGCGGCGGCGTGGCGATGGTGGCCGTCTCTGCGTTTCTCTTCGGCCTGGCCTATGGCTACTACACGTCGGTCTATGCCGCCGTGGCGATGGACTTTAGCGATCCGCGCATCGCCGCCTCGATGTTTGCCATCTTTATGATGTTCATCAACCTGGGCACGGTGGGCGGGCAGGCGTTGGGCGGCATCTTGACGGAACGCCTGGGCTTTAATCTGATGTGCCTGGTGATGGGCGGCGTCAACTTGATCAATGTACTGCTGGTGTTCGGCGTCTTTCGAGGCCGGACTGCAAAGGAGGTAACGTGAGCGCAAAACCACGAGTCTATGTCACTCGCCTCATTCCAGAGGTGGGTTTGCAGATGGTGCGAGAGGCGTGCGACGTGCGCCTCTGGGAAGAGGAATTGCCGCCGCCGAGAGACGTCATCCTGCGGGAGGCGGCGGACTGCGACGGCTTGCTCTGTTTGCTGACCGATCCGATTGACGCCGAGATGGTCGCTGCGGGGAAAAATCTGCGCGTCATCAGCCAGATGGCCGTGGGCGTCGATAACGTCGACCTGGAGGCGGCCACCGCGCGGGGCATCCCCGTCGGCCACACCCCCGGCGTGCTGACCGAGGCCACGGCCGATATGGCCTTTGCGCTGCTGATGACGGCCGCTCGGCGCATCCCCGAGGGGATCGATAAGGTGCGGGCCGGGGAGTGGCGCACCTGGGAGCCAATGGGCCTCCTGGGGGCGGACGTCTGGGGGGCGACGCTGGGGATCGTGGGGTTGGGCCGCATCGGGGCGGCGGTCACTCGCCGTGCCCGCGGCTTTGCGATGCGGATTCTTTATCACGACCCGGTGCGCAAGCCCGACCTGGAGGCGGAGCTGGGGGTGGAGTACGCTTCACTGGACGACCTGCTGGCTCAGTCCGACTTTGTCAGCCTCCACTGCCTGCTGATTCCCGAAACGTACCATCTCATCGACGAGCAGGCGTTGCGACGGATGAAGCCGACGGCCATCCTCGTCAACGCCGCCCGTGGCCCGGTGGTGGACACCGACGCGCTGGTGCAGGCGTTGCGGGAAGGGTGGATCGCGAGAGCGGCGCTCGACGTGACCGATCCGGAGCCGCTGCCCGCCGTTCACCCCCTGGCGACTCTGTCCAACTGTATCGTCGTCCCCCACATCGCCAGCGCCACCGTCACGGCGCGGGATCGGATGGCGACGATGGCGGCAGAGAATCTGCTGGCGGGGTTGCAAGGGGAACGGCTGCCGTACTGTGCCAACCCGAAGGTATACGAACCCTAGAGGCTGTCTTGGAACACGGGCAGGAGTTGGGATGTCCGTTGCAGAACGATGTCGTCATTCTGGAACCGGCTAGCGAGGAGAACGTCGCGCTCCTCATAAAGTGGACCCTCGATCCCGTCGCTCAAGGGCCATACAAAAGAGTTCCTCCGATACCTGCTGAGGAGTTGCGCGATCAGTGTCTTCACGCGGCGGATCGCTGGTACTTTCTCATCAGAGAGGCGGTAGGGCACAAGCCCCTGGGCAGGTTCTACTACCGAGCGTGGGGCTTTCACTCCGATCCTGAAAAGATTGACTGGGAGTTGAATATCCTGGTCGCCGATCCTGCGGAACGGGGCAAGGGATACGGCACAGCCGTTCAGGCATTGGCGCTGGAGTTTCTTTTGCGGCGGCGGGAGACTCATAGCGTGTTCGCCTATACGTTTGTGGAGAATAAAGCAGAACGACGCGCCTTGCAAAAGTCCGGGCTTGATGAGGTGGGCCGTATGCCCTCCTCGTATTACCAGGTCAAGCTGCCGCCGGAGGCGTGCGTCCTATACGTGAGATGGAAGGAGTAAATGAGCCGAATCATCGCTACCAGGAGGCCGGGCAAGATTCGCAATCAACATCGCCGCACTATCGCCGAGGCGCTGCGCCGCCTCAGTCAAAAGCCGCAAGTGGACGACGAGGCCAAGGACCTGGCCGCGCTGATCGTCTTTTGCCTGCACGGCATCGCCGACACGGTCGACCAGACCGTCGCGGCCTGGGAGAAGCGCGATTATTGGATGAAGGCCGAGCGCTTTAGCCGCGAGTGGCAATGGCTGGAACCTCTCGCCGATGAGCTGAGCGCCGTCATCTACAAAGGCGAGTGGGAGCAACTACCGGCTGTTCTGGTTGGGTTGATCCCTCACTTTTCCGACGTCCGGGTCAGGCAGATGACCCGCAAGCCGGTAATATGGCAGGGCGCTTACGAAAAGTTTATGCGAGAAGACTGAGAAAGCGCCGAGCAATGAATTGCCCGGCTAATTGGTGGTCAACACGTTTTTAACGTGTTTTCCGTATCAGTATCAGGCCGCGAATTCATTCGGGGCCACATTGCCAGGGCGATGCTTTGTCGTTGGTACGCTCTGGCTGCGCGGGACACGGAATAACGGTCGATCAACATGACGAGCACCAGCAAAGCGCCGGTGATGATCGTCTGGTAGAAATCTGGAACGCCCAGCAGGTTCATCCCGTTGTTCAGGACGCCGAGCACCAGGACGCCTTGCAGGGTTCCCAATATGGTTCCTGAGCCGCCCGTCATGCTGCAGCCGCCCATCAATACGGCGGCAATGACGATCAGCGGGGTGTCTTCTCCGATGATGGGGGAGCCGGTGTTGATGCGAGAGGCCAACAGCACGCCGCTGAGGGCGGCGGTAAAAGCCGTAAAGGTGTAGGCCGCGATCAGGTAAGCGTTGACCTTGATACCTGATAACCAGCTCGCTTCCGTGTTCCCTCCCACCGCGTAGAACCCCCGACCGAAGTGAGTGTAACTCAATACGTAATGGCAGACGCCCACCATGACCAGGAACACCACCGCGGCCAGGGGAAGGCCAAACACCGGCGTGGTCGCCAGGTCCGCAAAGGCTGGATCGATGCCGCTGATAGGTCGGGTATTCGTGACGCCGAGCGCCAGCCCATACACAAAGACCTGCATGCCGAGCGTGCTGATAAAGGGGATGATGCCCACCTTGGTCACCAGCAAGCCATTCAAAACACCGATGGCCAGGCCGGCCAGCAGGGCCAATCCGCTGGCCCCCAGCGAGCCGACGTGTGGTTGCAAGCCGATGGCGACCACGCTGGCCAGCGCCAGGACTCGCCCCACCGAAAAATCCACCCCGGCGGTGATGATGACGAACGTCATACCGATGGCGATGATGCCGTCGGTGGCGACTTGCAAGAGGACGTTTTGAAGATTGCGAGGCGTCAGAAATTCCTCGGTGAACAGGGATGCGCCGACGCACAGGATGAGCAACACCAACAGCACGTTGTATTTCAGGAGCTTGGCGAATATCTTGTCGAGCATAACGTTAGCCTCTTTGCTTGCGAACCATCACGTCCGCCGCCACTGCCGCGATGAGAATAATCCCCTTGATCATGAGCTGAAAATAAATCGAGATACCCAGCAACGTCATCGCGTTGGCGAGCACGCCCAGTAGCAACACCCCGGCCACGGTGCCCAACGCGCTCCCTCGTCCGCCAAACAGGCTGGTTCCGCCCAAGATGACCGCCGTCAGCGCTTCGAACTCGGTGCCGTACCCAAAGGATGGGTCGACGTCCTGGACGCGCGCCGCCATCACGATTCCGGCGATGGCGGCGGCCAGCCCGGAGAGGATGTAAGAGATCAATTGTACGCGCTCGGTATCGATCCCAGATAGGCGGGCGCCGTCGCTGTTGCCGCCCGTGGCGTACAGGTAGCGGCCAAAGCTGGTTCTGCTGAACACGAGGTGTCCCAACACGGCGATGAAGGCGAACATGAAAACCGGCAGGGGGATGGGGCCGATGCTGCCGGTCCCCAGCGCTTTGAGCGGCGGGAACATATCCGGAGCCCAGACGTGTTGCGCCTTGGTGTAGATGAGCGTGATGCCCCAGATAGTGAACAAAGTTCCGATGGTGGTGACGACCGAGTTGGTCTGGAACTTGCCCACCAGGATGCCGTTGACCACGCCGACGATCAGGCCCGCCGCCAGCGCGGCGGCGATAGCCAGGACGGCGCTGCCGGCGTCGGACGGGTTGGATTTGATCACGATCACGCCCGCCAGCCCCATCGTCGTGCCCACCGATAGGTCGAACGAGCCGCCGATGAGGGCGAACGTCATGCCAATCGCCATGATGCCCCAGATCGAGCGCTGGCGCAGGATGCTCATAATGTTCACCGGCGTCAGAAACACGGGCGAGACAATCGAGGTCACGATCACCGCCGCCAGCAGCACGGCCCAGATCATGTTCTCCCGCAGGAAATCGGCCAGGGTTGCGCGCCTGATGTTTGTTTGAGCGTTTCGAGTATCTGACATGGTGTACCTGTCTTCTTTACTATATTCCATTCGTGGCCTGCCCGGTGGCGCAGGCCATGATCTGTTCCTCGGTGGCCTGGCCGTAGGGGAACTCGCCCGTGACGCGCCCTTCGTGCATGACCAGGATGCGGTCGCTGACGTTCATCACCTCGATCAGCTCGGACGAGACGAGCAGAATGGCGACCCCCTCTTGAGCCAGGCGCTGGATCAGGGCGTGCACTTCGGCCTTGGCGCCGATGTCAATGCCCCGGGTTGGCTCGTCCAGCACCAGGATGTGCGACTGGGTCGCCAGCCACTTGCCGATGACCACCTTTTGCTGATTGCCACCGCTCAGGGTGATCACTTCGGTGCTGAGCGAGGGCGTCTTGATCGACATCTCCGAGACCAGGTCGGCGGCGACATGGCGCTCCTGGGCGCGTCTGCGCCAGCCCCATTGGGCTAACTTGTTCAGCACGGCCAGGGTGAGGTTATCGCTCACCGTCATGCCCAGCACCAGGCCGTGCCGCTTGCGATCCTCCGGCACCAGGCCGAGGCCGGCCTCGATCCTTTGTGCCAGCGTGAGGGCGTCGACGCGCTTTCCCTCGATCCATATTTCTCCCCAGTCAATCGGATCGGCCCCGAATATCGCGCGGACCACCTCGGTGCGGCCCGCTCCCACCAGGCCCGAGAAGCCCAGTACCTCGCCGCGCCGCAGTGTGAACGAGACGTCGGTGAATTTGCCCTGCCGCGTGAGGTTGCGCACCTCGAGGATCGGTTCGCCGATCTTGGATTGTTCCTTGACAAACACGCTCTCGACGCTGCGGCCCACCATCATGTTGACCACCTGATCGGGCGAGGTCTCTGCGGCCATCACGGTACCAATGTGATGGCCGTCTCGCAGCACCGTGATGCGATCTGCCACGCGGAACGCCTCTTCCAGCTTGTGGGTGATCAAGATGACGGCCTTGCCCTGCGAGCGCAGCCGCTCAATGTAGTCCAATAAGTTGTCGATCTCCCGTCCCGCCAGGGCGGAGGTCGGCTCGTCCATGATGATGATGTCGGCCTGCCTCGAAAGCGCTTTGGCGATTTCCGTGGCCTGTTGCTCGGCCACGCTGAGCGCCCCAACGGGCGTGTCTGGATCTAGCTCAAGCCCCAGCATAGACAACGCCTGGCGAGCATAGCTCCGCATCGCCTCTCGGTCAATCAGGCCCAGACGCTTGTGCGGCAGACGGCCTAGCAAAATGTTCTCGGCGATGCTCAACTGGGGAATCAGCATCAATTCCTGGTTGATGGTCGCGATCCCCTGGTCAATCGCCTCGCGCGGGGTGTGCAAAACCGTCTCGTTGCCGCGCAGGACAATGCGTCCCTTGCTGGCAGGCAGCGCGCCGCTCAGGATTTTGATCAAGGTGGATTTACCGGCGCCATTTTCACCCACCAGGGCGTGGATCTCACCCGCGTGCAGCTCGAAATCCACCGCGTCGAGCGCGCGCACGCCGGGAAAGGTCTTTGAGATGCCCCGCATTTGGAGTAACGGTGTTCTGTCTGTCATCATACAATGGCCCCCAAGGGTCGTAGATTCTCGATGGGCGTGTGTATCAGATCCCACGATAGAACCACGCCCGTTATGCCGGCGGCGCGACCCACCTCGACGATCTCCTCGATGTGTTTGGGTGTGATGTGAATCACTCCGGGCATTGACACAGTCTCGAGGCCCAAATAGATCGGCGTGGGCGCCATCAACTCTACAGCCTGGCGCGTTTCGTCGGCGATCAGGCCGAGCGGTACTCCTTCGCTATCAATGCGTGCGAAGGTGGTGTCGATCAGGCCAGGCACGCGCCGCTGCGCCCACGACAATGCCTGGTTTGAATCATACTCCAAAAATCGTTCGAGAGCAACTCCCAGCGATGGCAATTCGAGGCGTAAACCGGCCGGCCCTTTGGCAAAGCGGTAGATCATCGGCTTGGTCCATACTCCATACTGCGCTATCGAGGGATAATCTTGACCGACGAGCGGCGCCAGCCCGGGAGAGAATACGTCGAGGGCGAGTTTCTTGCCCAGGCGCTGGGTCAGGGTGTGGACGGCGGCGACCAGTTTGGTGATTGAGGCGGACCGAAAGCGGATAAATCTTTGGAGTATAGGGTGATTCGCCAGCAGATCTGTTAACCACTGCGCTCCCGGCAGGGGGGTAGGGTGGGGTGTCGAGCTGTTGGATGGGATTGGGTTTTCGAGAACTTTTCTTACCCGAGTCAGATCAAGCCCTTGTTCACTGGCGGCTCGCTGACAATGTGTGCAAAAGCAGGAGAGCATCTCCTCCAGACCGTTGGCCGGAGAGGGGAAACGAAACTTGTCCAGGAATACGCCGTCAAAGTCATACGTCGTCAGTAGCCGCTCCAGGTGGGAGAAGGTGGTTTCTCGCGCCTCTGGGTTGTTTGGACAGACGAAGCGAAAGGTTTCACTCATCTCGCCGCCTTCCGTAAAGCCGCCCCAACCCCGGCTTGCCACTCCCTTGTAGTTGAGGACGAGGTGATCGACCTTCAGGCCCGGGTAATCGGAGAGCAGTGGGTACCATAGATAGGTTTCGTTCGTGCGTCGTGTTTCCCTGGCCGTCAGTGTGTGGTACAGCTCGGGAATTTCCTCCCAGCCGATGACGAGTATGTCCAGGGGCGCGACGTCCAAAGCCTGCTGCAACACGCGCAGCACCCGCTCCTTTCCCAGCGCGTCTGGCGTGGAGTGACCGGTCGATAGTTGGGCAGCCAGCACGAAATTCTCAGCCATAGGTAGTAAGCTATCTTCCCGGAAGCTCCAGCGCGATGGGCTTCCGGGAAGATACACAGGAGATGAAAGATTTACCAGTCGCCCGGGCAATCCCCGGCGTTTTCTTGAGTCGTCTTGGGCGAGGGAACGATCTGGAATTGCTCGACGCTTTTGCCATCGACCAGCGCCTCGATGGCGTCGGCAGCCGCATCCGCATTGGCTCCTGGAGACATGCAGGTGGTGCCGTACACCGAGCCATCCTTGACCAGGGCCAGCTCGCTGGCTGTCCCGCCCAGTCCCACGATCGGGACGTCGAGGCCGCGCTCGTTGGCCACTTGCACGATGCCAGGCGTCATGCTGCCGTCCATTGATAGAATCCCGTCAATGTCGGGGTAGCGCGTCAGCAGCGCTTCTGTCACTTCGACCGCTTTGGTCGAGTCCCAGTCGGCGGGTTGGCTGTCGACGACCTCGATGTCTGTCTCGCCAAAGACGTCGTCGTAAGCCTCCAGGCGGGCGATGACGGCTGGCTGGCCGGGCATGCCTTCGATGGCAAAGATTCGGCCCTCGCCGTCCAGCGCTTTGACCATCAACTCGGCGCTATCCTTGCCCATCTGATAGTCGTCTGGGACGCGAACGGCTGTGGTGTAATCGTTACCCTCGGGATCGATCACGTTGCCGATGATGATGACCTTGATCCCGGCCTCGTGGGCCTCCTTCACGCCCGGCACGACGGCCTTGCCATCCAACGGACCAACGACCAGATAGTCTACGTCCGCGGCGATCAGGTCCTGGATCTGGTTCACCTGAGCGGCGACGTCTCCGTCAGCGCCCAGCACGGTCAGTTCCCAACCGGCTTGCTCGGCCCGATTTTCCAGCGTCTCGATGAAGGTGGCATACCACGGCCATCCTGCCGAAGCGGCTGCCAAGCCAACGCTGACTTTTTCTTCTGGCGCTTCTGTGGGTGGAGCGGCTGGCGCCTCTGTGGGTGAAGGTGTGCTCTGCCCGCAGGCAACGAACAGAATGCTCGTCAGAAGTAGTAAAATTGATAGACTTTTCCTAACCACGATTTTCCCCCTTTTGATATTTTTGACCCTTGTCTTTCAAGGGTAACTCTGAATAAACTGTTGATGCACCTATTCTGTTGGTAATGGTATCGTAAGCGAACCTCCTTAATTTGATCTCACGTTGGATCAGTTTTACGTTTGTTGCCACGGGAGTTGCTTGATCGTGATGTACTCCGTCGTGACGTTCAGAACGAGCATAATGGCGCCCATAACTACGGCTCGGCGTTCCAGGGGCGATGCCACCAACCGCGGGACAAAGGGCACGACCCCTTCAATACGCTGCAAGATCGGTTCGATGAGCAGATCGGCCGAGCGCGCCACCCCGCCGCCCAGGATGATGACCTCCGGGTCGAGCGTGGCGCTGATATTGGCAATCGCGAGGCTCAGGTAGTCGACTGTTTCGCTGACCACTTGCTGGGCCCAGGGTGCCCCGTTACGCGCGGCGGCAAAGATATTCTCGGCGTTCAACTCCTCCGGTGGAATAGACAAACCCTCCTGCATCACGAGCTGGTGTGCGCGCTCGACGACGCCGCTCGCCGAGGCTAGGCTCTCCAGCGCGCCAAATTGATCGTAGCGCCGCCCCAGGAACTTGATCCCCGGCACCATGTAGCAGACTTCTCCAGCGGCCTGGTTGTGGCCTCGATACAGAGCGCCGCCGATGATGATGCCCGCGCCGATCCCCGTGCCCACGGCGATGCAGACCAGATTTTGTACGCCGCGCCCGGCGCCGAATCCCAACTCGCCCAGAGCCGCCAGGTTAACGTCGTTCTCGACAAAGACGGGCATGCCGAAACGATCTCGCAGAATATCCTGGAGCGGTAAATCGCGCCATCCCAGGCTGGGGGCCCAGGTAATGATTCCCTCTGGAGTCAAGGTGACGCCAGGCGCGCCAATGCCGATACCGCGGATCCGTTGCCCAGGTGGTCGGGAGGCGTCTAACAACGTCCCGATCGTCTCGCACAATCGTTCCAGGTGTTCGCTTGGGCCGTCGTCTTCTTGGTGCGCGATGTAGAGTTCATGCTGGATGGCGCCCGATAGATCGGCTACGGTGCCAAACATCTTGGTGCCTCCCAGGTCGATGCCCACAGCGGCGTAAGCCTTGTCGTTGAACTCCACCAGGGAGGGGGGGCGTCCGCCTGTGGACTCGCCGTAGCTGTCGCAATCTCGTACCAGGTCCTCCTCCATTAAATCATCCACGATGCGCATCACCGTCGGCAGGCTCATGTTTAGTTGTCGTGCGATCTGAGAACGTGCGATGGGGCTATGCTCTCGGATGAGTTCCAGTATGGCTGAGCGATTGACTCTGCGCATCAGAGTGGCTGTAGCGCTTTTTCTCACCATGTGCTCCTTGGAAATGACCACTTACTTTCTAACAGTGCGTAAGTATATCATGAAACAAGCACTTCGTCAAGAGTCAATTGATCGCTGAGCGCAGGTGTCTTATTCAGGGGGGAGTTGGCGGAGCGTTGCTACAGGCTTGAGGTTGTTATGCAAGCCGGAGCATTTCAGTTTCAATGTCGAGAGACGGACTGGTGTCCTGGTCACTCACGATTCAGAGGTAGCGGACAGGGCGGCGCGCGTGGTACGAATGCGGGATGGACAGTTGATGGAATAGACAGCCCCCTGGATAGCTTCCAGGGGACTGTAGTCTCTCCAGATATGAGAACGGCGCTAAAGTCGTTCTTCTACACCAATGGCGCCGCTTCGCTTCCCTTTATCCGATGGGCATCATCACCAACCCACTGATGACCTTGGGGAAAAAGTCGGTCGATTTTTGCGGCATCTTTTCGCCGGCGGTGGTACAATCTCGTACCTGTTCCATCCGCGTTGGATTCATCACCAGCAAAAAGTTTGCCTTGCCTTCGTCCACGTCGTCGTACCCCATCTGCGGATCGCGCAGGTACTCGATGTTCGTCTTGGCTTCGACGGCTTCTTTGTCAAGACCCAGCACGCGCTCGATGAACAGTTCGTGCAGCACCGAGACGTCGAGCAGACGCCAATCGGGAGAACGATCCGGCAGCAGCTTCTCGAGCACCGCCGGGTCCCGCAGGGTGAGCGTGGCGTAATTGCCGTCGTAGAAACCAAAGCGTGGGTTGGAGGGCTGGGCTTTGGCCAGGGCAGCCTCCAATGCTGCCTGGTCCGCCACGTGGTTCACCTCAAAGTGCTCCTTGGCCTTCTCAAGCGCCTCCGGTCCGCTCATCTGATCGTAGGAGTAGATCAGGCGGTGGGTGGGGAGGATCACCAGGCCGGGGTCCTCCATGCTCACCAGCGTCACCATGCGGTGGTTGAACCCCGCGTTGGGAGGAGCGTCGGGATATTTTTCCCGCATCTCGTCCCGGTAGTTGAGGGCCGTCTCGTAGCGGTGGTGGCCGTCGGCGATGATCAGGTTGCGCCGGGGCGCCATCTCCTCCACCACGGCCTGGATCACCTGGGGGTCAGTCACCGGCCAGAACTGTTGCACGACGTCGCTCTCGAACAGCTCGCGCAGTTCAAAGCCCGGTTGCTTCTCGATGGCCGCTCCCAGTAGCTCGTTGATCCGTCCGCCGGGATAGAGCATAAAGATGTGGCCAAAGTTGACCTTCGTGGCTCGCATCAGATTGAGTCGGTCCACCTTGGGGCCGGAGTGGGTCCGTTCGTGGGGCAGGACGATGCCTTCATCGAATCGGCTCAACTCCAGCGCCGCGATCAACCCCTTGCGGGTCTTTTTGCTGCCATTGGAAAGGGTAGTGGTCTGGTGGAGGACGTAGAGCGCGGGGGATTGTTCCCGCATCAAAATGTCCTCTTGCAGCCAGGACTGGTAGTAGTTGCGGGCGCGGGTGTAGACGTTGTTCTCCTCGTTGTCTCCAGGTTTTTCCTTGCCCTTGATGATGCGCACGATGGTGTAGGGACTCTGGGCATAGTATTTGTCCTGCAGCCCGTGCCGCACTCGGTCGTAGGGTTGACTGATGACGGTGGAGAGATCAGCGATTTTCTCTGGATTGTAGCGTACACCTCTGAATGGTCGAATCGTTGCCATATTCATTTCCTTGCTGTGTACAGCTACCGGTTGGCGACCTCGATGGCGATCTGTGCGACTTCGTCTCCCACCCGCGCTTTCGCCTCGAGCGTCCCCGCGCCGATGTGCGGAGAGCCGAGCACCTGCAGCAGGTCCGTGAATCGCTTGCCCCGTTCTGCCTTCTCGTCCTCGTAGACGTCCAGGGCCGCGCCGGCCACCTTGCCGCTGTCGATGGCGTCGTACAGCGCTGCCTCATCCAGCGTGCCGCCTCGCCCGCAGTTGATAATGTACACGCCGTCCTTCATCTTTTCGAACGCTTCCGCGCCGACGATGTAGTGGGTTTCTGGCGTGTGGGGCACGTGGAGCGAGATGTAATCCGAGCGGGCGAGCAATTCGTCGAGCGAGACCTGGGTGGCGAAATCCACTTCGGTGGGAGTGCGGCGGTGGAAGAGCACCTCCATCCCCAGCGCGTTCGCCTTCTGCGCTGTCAGCTTACCGATGCGTCCCAGGCCGATCAGGCCTAGCGTCTTTCCGGCCAGCTCGGTGCCTTTGCTGAGCGGTTTCTTTTCCCACTCGCCTTCCTTCATCGAAGCGGTGGCTTTGGGAATGGGGCGGGCCAGCGCCAAGAGATAGCCGATGGTCAGTTCGGCCACCGAGTTGGAGGATGCGGAGGGCGTGTTGCGTACCTCGATCCCTTTAGATTCGGCATACTCCACGTCGATGTTGTCCAGCCCGACGCCGCCGCGGATGATCACCTTCAGATTGGTCGCCTTGTCGATCAGAGGCTCGCGCACTTTTGTGCGGCTGCGGACGACCATCGCGTCATAATCGGGAATGACTTTTTCCAGTTCCTCTGGCGTGATGTCGCCTCGTATATCTACTTCGATCCCGGCCTCTTCCATCGCTGCGATGGCCTTGGGGTCTGTTGGGTCACAGACTAACAGTTTCATCCTGGTATCTCCTTTAGTGATGTAGACTGGTAGATTGGTGTGCCAATCTACCAGTTTCCAAATTTACCAATCTACAGTCCCAAAATATCTTCGATCTGTCCTGTGAGCCACTTGAGATCGTCCAGGGTCAGATCGCCCATGTGCGCGATGCGGAAGCACTTTTCCTTCAGGTCGCCGTAGCCGTTCGAGATCATCGCGCCCCGCTTGCCCAGCTCTTTGTTGAGATCGGCCACGCTGATGCCGCGCGTATTCTCGACGTTGGTGACGGTGTTTGAGAGATAGTTTTCATCGGAGTAGAGCGCAAAGTGCTTGCGCGCCCAGTCCTGGACGAAGGCGGCCATCTCCTTGTGCCGGTTCCAGTGGTTTTCCAATCCCTCGTCCAGAATGTCGTCCATTTGCTTGTTGAGAGCCTGGAGCAGGCTGATGGCCGGGGTGGCCGGGGTCTGGTGTTTTTCATACTTTTTGTCCATCTGTCCGTACGAATAGTAGTAGCCATGGTTGGGCACCAGCGATGCCCGCTCCCGCGCTCGATCGCTCACTGCACAGATGGTCAATCCTGGTGGGAGAGCAAAGCACTTTTGTACACCGGCCAGGCAGACGTCGATTCCCCAGTCGTCGAACTCGGTCTTGATGCCGGCCATGCCGCTGACGGCGTCCACCAGGATCAGCACGTCGGGATACTTTTCGCGGACGAGCGCGGCGATCTCTTTGACCGGGTTCGTCAGGCCGGTCGAGGTCTCGTTCAGCACGACGGTGAGCGCGTCATAGTCCCCTTTGGAGAGCGCCTCATCTACCTGTTCGGGCGTGGTAGCCTGGCCCATCGGCACCTCGACCTTGTCGCAGGGGACGCCGTTGGCGGCGGTGATCTGGTGCCAGCGCTTTGAAAAGGCTCCACAGATGGCGTTGAGCACCTGCTTATTGGATGCCTGGCGGACTGTGCCCTCCATCACGCCGGTCGAGGAAGAGCTGTAGAGATAGACTCGCTGCTTGGTGTAGAGAAGTTCTTGGAGCTTGGCGGTTACTGTTTCTTGAAGGTCAGCATATTCTTGAGAACGGTGGCCAAGCATCGGTGCGGCCTGGGCCTCGAGGATCTCGTCCCTCACGTGGGTAGGCCCAGGAATGAAGAGTTTCTTGTACATCGTTACCTCCTTATAGATAGTGATAGACTAAACAAAAAAAGGAACACACAAACTCGATGGCTGTGTGTCCCCTGTCTGCCAACCTGAGAGATTCCTCCCGATCATCTGCCGGGTGTTGCCCCGTCGGTGCCCGAAGGACTTTCCAGAGGTGCCAAGATATAGGGTCCCGCGACCTGAGAGTTTCACCAGCGCGATCAGCCGCCGCACTGGCTTGCCCCTTCGGTGTCCGCCCACAGGCGGTCTCTCCCCTATGTCCCAAGGCAAACGATGTGATTTGCCTTAATTTTACACTATGCTACAACAAATGTCAACATACGTTCTGCTGTTGGTCGGAGGGATACCTTTTTCGTATCTGCTCAAAAAGTCGGGGGATGTAGCCGAGGTTTCCATACCTCGCCGGGCTAGCGCGCTATGGAAAGCGCGGCTACAGTACAATTGTCCCGAATTATTGAGAAGATACCCTTTTTTCCGTCTTTTACCGGACTAGCGCGATCCCTGGAGCCTCGGGTCGAGCACGTCGCGCAACGCGTCGCCCACCAGGTTCCAGGACAATACAAAGAGCACGAGCGCCACGCCAGGGAAGATCACGATATACCAGTAATCGCCCAACTGGGTCATCCAGTTGCGGGCGAAGGAAAGCAATTGGCCCCAGTCGGCGTATCCTACCTCGGCTCCGATCCCCAGGAAGCTGAGCGCAGAGAAGGTGATCACATAGCTGCCGATGCGCATCGAGGCCAACACCAGCGTGGGAAAGATCGCGTTCGGCAGGATGTGGCGGAACATGATGCGCCCGTCTCTCACGCCGATCACTCGCGCGGCCAGCACGTACTCCCGCTGCCGGATCGTCAGGATGTCGCTCCGCAGCAACCGGGCGAATCCCGTCCAGCCAAAGATCATCAGCGCGATCATGGGCGGGAAA
>DAOTUB010000252.1:0-3379 GCA_034437455.1 Anaerolineae bacterium
TTTCCCGCCCATGATCGCGCTGATGATCTTTGGCTGGACGGGATTCGCCCGGTTGCTGCGGAGCGACATCCTGACGATCCGGCAGCGGGAGTACGTGCTGGCCGCGCGAGTGATCGGCGTGAGAGACGGACGCATCATGTTTCGCCACATCCTGCCGAACGCGATCTTTCCCTCGCTGGTGTTGGCCTCGATGCGCATCGGTAGCTATGTGATTCAGTTCTCTGCGCTCAGCTTCCTGGGGATCGGGGCCGAGGTGGGGTACGCCGACTGGGGCCAACTGCTTTCCTTCGCCCGCAACTGGATGACCCAGTTGGGCGATTACTGGTACATCGTGATCTACCCCGGTGTGGCGCTCGTGCTCTTTGTATTGTCCTGGAACCTGGTGGGCGACGCCTTGCGCGACGTGCTCGACCCGAGGCTCCAGGGATCGCGCTAGCTCATTGTAAAAGACGACGAAAGATGGGAAAAGCGCAAAGGGGTACGCGTACCATCTTGGTGGGCGTACCCCTTGTTGATCGGACAGTCTGGACTGCAATATTCGTCAAGAGAAGGCGCTTGATGCAGAGCTTTATTGAGGTAGGGCCTGTTTTTTTTCAGATTGTCAGGTCTGGTAGTTAGCCCCTCGCGGATCTAGCGCGTTGTTCAGCCCATCGCCAAGCAAATTCCATCCCACACCGAAAAGAATCAGCGCCAACGTAGCAGGCAGGAACACCCACCAGTAGGCCAGCGGGTTCCCGCCCGGCCCGATGATCCAATGGCGGCCGGATACCAGGAGCATGCCCCAGGGCGAACCGCCGCCGACGCCGATGAAGGTAAAGGCCGCTTCTAATACGACCATGCCGCCGACGTCTCGGGCAGCCATCACGATCGCCGGCGCGATGCCGTTGGGCAGCAAGTGGTGCAGGATGATGCGTGGGTGGGTCGCCCCTATCGTCCGGGCGGCCAGGGCGTATTCCTCCTGCTTCAGCCGGGCCACGTTGGCGTTGATGATGCGGGCATAAGGCATCCACGAGAACAGGATCAGCGCCAACGTCAGCGGGTCCATGTTCAGGGCCAAGAGCACCCTTTCGAGCAGCACCGGTGGAGTTTCTGGGGTGGCAGACGACAGAGCCTGCTGGAAGAGAAACACGCCCGCAATGGCCGGAAAGGTGAGAAACGCGTCGGTGACGCGCATGACCAGACGATTGAGCAACCCTCCCGCGTAGCCACTGACGGCGCCTATCAGGGTCCCCAGGCAGGCCGTGGTGAGGGCGACGACGAGGCCAAAGCGCAGCGCCGGGCGCGCGCCCCAGATGATCGAGTAAAAGACGTCGTTGCCTCCTGGCGTCGTGCCTAGCGGCAGGTCCTGATTAGGAGGAACGGGGACGCGCCTCGAACTGGCTGTGCGACCGGCGGCCTCGGCGATCTGGAACGGCGCTGGATTGTCGGGGTCGTCTGGCGGGGCCAGCCAGGGCGTGGCCAGCGCGACGAACACGTAGAGCGCCATAATCGCCAGGGCGAGCAAGTTTTGCCAATTGAAGAAAAAACGACGCAAGCCCCGCATATTCCGGGCCAGCGGCGAACTGACGCTTTCCCACGGAGCTCGTTCAGGGGAAGAAGAGCCGTTGACGTGTCTCGCCTCTCGGCTTGCGGCCTCCGGTGCGACTCGCGGCCTGTGCGAACGCCTGGCGAGCAGGAGCACGCCTCCCACAAACACTGCCGTCAATGAGACGACCAGGCCAGTCTGCACCGCCAGGCGACTCGTCTGTCCGGCGCTGGAATCAGAGGCAGCGGGCCGTGTGGTTTCCAGCACCTGCGCCAGGAGCCGCAGACGAGCCGCCTCCAGCCCGGTACGCTCCTGCGCCAGTCGCTCCACGGCCTCGGCGAGCCTTTCTTCCTCCCAGTACTCGACGCCCAATTTGCTGCGCGCCCATTCCACGTCGTCGGTCGTCGCGTACCGCTCGGCGACCCAGAGCAAATAGTCGTCCCGAAAGTCGGAGCGCAGGTTGCCCGGCGTGGAGTTGGTCCACTCGACCGGCCACCACCACCAACCGATGGCCAGTCCCAGGACGAGTCCCAGCACAGCCCCGGCGAGCAGGGTGATCTGGATCTCGCGCCGCTGCATCGTTTGTAATATGGCGCCCAGCTCGAGTTGAATGCGACGCAAGTCGATCACGATTCGGCGGCCCCTTCCCGGATCCTGGGATCGACAAACCCCTGGAGGACGTCCAGAACGAGCATCACCGGCAGCACCAGCAGGACGCTGTAAATGGCGAATCCCATGGCCGTCGGTGTATCTGGCATGTTCCGCATCGCGCCGGTGATCAATTCCGAGACGCCGGGAAGCCCGAATATCGCTTCGACGACGAAAACGCCCATGAGCAGCGAGGCCGCCGAGAGAGCGGTGCTGTTCATGGCCGGGATCATCACGTTGCGCAGCGCGTGGATCCAGACGACGGAACGCCGGGGAATGCCGCGCGCGCGGGCGGCGACGATGTACTCTTTGTGGATCTCTTCGATGGTCGCGACGCGCGTCACCCGGCCGAGCGTCGCCCAGTGGGCCAGGCTCAGG
Organism: Anaerolineae bacterium; assembly: GCA_034437455.1. GTDB lineage: Bacteria > Chloroflexota > Anaerolineae > B4-G1 > B4-G1 > DAOTUB01. The sequence continues at coordinate 2,552 of DAOTUB010000252.1, forward strand.
GTCAGCGCCGGCAGCACCAGGTGGCGGAACGCGCTGGTGGTGATATCGATCCGCCCGTTGAGCATCCCGTCGAGCGTGAGCAGTCCGGTAAAGTGCTTAAAATTGGGGGAGGTCACGACCAGGTTATCGGATATACTGACCCTTCCGGGCGGGAACCAGTTCAACCCCGCGTAAAAGATCGTGAGCAGCACCAATCCCAGAATGAAGGGAGGGATAGACGTGCCGATAAAAGCGACCAGGCGGAAACCATGGTCTGGGAGCCGGTTTTGTCTCCACCCCGCGAGCGCGCCGCTCGCTATCCCGAGCGGGACGAGCAGCAGGATGGAATAAATCGTCAGCTCGGCGGTCATGGAGGTGCGCTCAATTAACGCCTCCAGGACGTCGCCGCGCAATCCCGGACTCCAGCCCCAGTCGCCCCGGAGCAGGCGGGAGGCCCAGCGGACGTACTGGACCGGGTAGGGATCGTTCAGGCCGTGCTTCTCGATGATCTGTTGGCGCATGATTTCTGGGCGCAGGTTGGGGTTGTTCGACTGGCCCTTCGGCATGTAGAGTTCCGCTCTCGCTTCGGCCGGCGCTAACATGATTACGCCGTACAGTACCGCCGTGATCACAAGGAGTGTGATAGGGATCGCCAGCAGGCGGCGAATGAAAAACATCAGCATAGGTGGCATGTTGGCTATTTTCCTTCAGGTACAACGCACTTGCCAAGTGCGTTGTACCTTATTTTTCCACACACTGATCCACCACTATCGGCGCCGCTCCGTGGAAGCGGCACAGTATCTCAAAGCCGGTGTCGAACCGGGCGGACATCAATATCCAGCCGCCCTG
>DAOTUB010000253.1:0-5773 GCA_034437455.1 Anaerolineae bacterium
CCTGGCCGGCGTCGCCGGCGACCTGCCCGAGGGCGTGATCTACTACCTGACCGGCCTGGTCCCGCAGCAACAGCGCGGCGTCCTGGGCGCCGTGCGGCGCCGCTTTGAGGGTGCTTCGAGGGTGGTGGGGGGGGATTGAGTTGGTTTTTGGTTAGTGTCGAGCCCTGGCCTGTGTGCGGGTCGGGGCTTTTGTGTTTCTTGCTCGGCGGCCAGGGTGGACGGTGTTATAGCAAGTCTATGGGCTTTTGTTCATAATATCAGGAGAGTGTTGTAGATCGCGCAATCTCACCGCGCACGGTAAGCCAAGCTACCGCACACACACGCAGCCCCAGATGCAGTTTCTGGTGTTTGGCGCCAGATAGTCACGTGCTCCTTCCCATCCACTTGGAGCAAACTTGGTGATTGACTCACCAATAACTCTCTATTCAAGCCAAAAAGGCTCTCAATATCTGTCGCAAACTTACTTGAGGGAACAAAAATACCCATCTGACATATCTCAGGTCCCGATCAAAAATGTGCATTGAAAATAAAATACCGCCAATGGTTTTGAAGACTTCCCAATGTCTCAAGATTGTGCTAAAATAATAAAATAAGAGGGTCAAGAATGGGGGGCATTAATGGTAAGGGGGCAATATGTATCAAGACCGTCTTGAACTTTATAGGAAACTTGAACGAGAGCGTAACTCAAAGCTGCTAGTTTATGTTACGGGCGATCGTCAGGGGCTAGAGACTCAAATCCATCCAGAGGTTCTAAACTTGCTTGTTGACCACATGGATGCGATAGGAGTTGTTCCCAAGATTTCGCTCTATCTCTACACACGGGGAGGTCAAACACTTGCTGCTTGGAGCATTGCTAATCTAATTGATCAGTTCTGCAATAACTTCGAGGTTCTCATTCCTTCGAAAGCGCACAGTGCAGGGACACTAATATGCTTGGGAGCTAATGCTTTGGTTATGACAAAGCAAGCAACTCTTGGCCCCATCGATCCCAGTGTTAATACACCGCTCAATCCGCCAGTTCCTGGCGGGCCACCTATGGCTCGATATCCTGTTAGTGTTGAGGCAATAAATGGTTTTATCGAACTTGCTAAGGAGATCGGCGAGCGAACTGGTACGGATATGGCGTCTTTTCTATCGGCACTAACTGCCAATGTACATCCTCTTGTTCTTGGGCAAGCATATCGCACACGAGGGCAAATTAGAATGCTTGGAAGCAGATTGCTTTCTAGGCATATGAATGGCAATGATAAAATTGAGAAGATTCTTTCGTTTCTCTGTAGCGAGTCCGGTAGTCACGATTACACGATCTATCGTCAGGAAGCAAGAGATGATCTTGGATTGAATGTGGAGTCTCCTAGTGAAGAACTATATGGTATAATGAAAGTAATTTACGATGATATAGCTGATGAGCTCAAACTCACTGATCCTTATAATCCTACAGTGTTGCTGGGTGGGGAGAATAAAGTGGCTTATGAATTTAGGCGAGCTGTTGTTGAGAGTTTAGATGGTGGAAGCCACCAGTTCAGAAGTAAAGGATTTCTGAGAAAACATCAGGTTGTGGACTCCAACACCGGTGTTGCTCAAGAGGGCATAGAGGACAAGCGAATATTTGAGGGGTGGAAGTATGAGCAATTATAGTCCAAATTCCGGTCAAGATATTGTCTATCTGGATCTTAGCACCTCTGCGATAGGTGCATCACTATTTCAATCATCAGCCGATCCAGCAGGTCTTGCAAGCATAATGCCCAAGTTCTCACTTTTTTACTCAAAGACAGTTCCGGTCTCAATTAAACCTAGGATTCCAGGACTACACCCTGGAGCGATCTGGACGAGTGAGGACTTTGATGACGCGCTACCAGACGAATTCTGGACTGGGAGTGAATGAAGCTCTTGCTCGATACGCACGCTTTCATCTGGTGGGATAGCGATCCTTCCAAACTCCCCTCAAGAGTTATCTCCCTGTGCCAAGATCGCAAAAACATCCTCTTACTGAGTGTTGTAAGCATTTGGGAGATCCAGATCAAGCATCAATTAGGTAAGCTGAGACTTGATCTTCCCTTAGCAAGGTTGATCGAAACTCATCAGGAAGTCAATGAGGTCGAAGTACTTCCTGTAGTGTTAGAGCATGTCTTGGAACTGGGGAATCTGCCGACTCCACACAAGGATCCGTTTGATCGTTTACTGATCGCCCAAGCAAGAACTGAGGGGGCAATCTTTCTAAGCCAGGATTCAGTTTTCGAAGACTATCCAGTCAGGGTACTTTGGTGATAGAAGTTCTGTCACTGTTTGCGAAAGCGGGGTAGCTCTTGCTACCCCGCTTTTTAGTTGACTTGCTAGCCGTAAAGCTTTGAACGAAATCCTACTTTTAAGAAAAGAGTGTGGGCGTGAACATGTGTACATCTGGTCCATACTTACAGACGACTTGGCTAATCAACGCTTTTCCAAAGTTCTCAAGCACGTTGTCATTATCTAGAGATAATGCCCCTTGACATCCGCCCAGGCTATCTGTAAAATAACGTAACGCACATTATCATAACGTGCTTTACGTTATTTCGCAGGAGGCCGTCGATATGTTCATAGACCGCCAGAGGGAACTAAAGACGCTGGACAAGTTCCACCACGGGCCTGGCCCAGGGCTGCTCATCCTTTACGGCCGGCGGCGGGTGGGCAAAACGCGCTTATTGTCACACTGGATAGACCGGGGTGTGGAGCAGGCTTTCTACTGGATGGCCACCACCCACAGCCTGGCTTATCAGTTGCAGGATTTTGCCCAGAAACTGCAGAGTTTTGACCCGCGTATCCCGGACATGGCACAGTTGCGTTTCCGCACCTGGGAAGAGGCATTTGAGTATATTGCAGATTTGGCCAAGGCCAGCGACACTCCGCTGACGGTCGTGCTCGACGAGTTCACCTACCTCATTCGTCAAGAACCGGCATTGGTCAGCGTCTTGCAGAGGTTGTGGGATCACAAATTCCCTGAGAGTCCCAACTTGCGGCTCATCCTGAGCGGTTCGATGGTCGGTATGATAGAGCGGGAGGTGTTGGCTTATCAGGCGCCATTATATGGGCGGGCGACGCATATCCTCAAACTAGAGCCGTTGGAATTCGGTGTCTTGTCCGAGATGTTTCCCCAGCACAGTCCGGCGCAACGGGTGGCCATCTATGCCATCTGCGGGGGAGTGCCGGCGTATCTACGGCTGTTCACCCGCGCTCGGCGCATCGACGAAGCGTTGCTGGAGCACGTGCTTGAGCCGGGTAACATGATGCTGGCGGACCCGCACCTGATCCTGCACGATCAGCTTCAGGACCCGCATACTTATCAGACGGTGTTATCGGTGATCGCCCACGGCTTTCACACCTGGAGTGACATCGCCAAGATGGCCCAGTTGTCGGAAAACAGCATCGGGGCTTATTTGCAGACCTTGCAGGTACTGGGACTGGTAGAAAAGCGTGAGCCGGTGCTTGCCTCGCCCCGCTCGCGGCGCGGACGTTATCATGTCAGCGATCCCTATTTGCGCTTCTATTACCGCTTCATAGAGCCGCACCTGAGCGACATTCAGCGCGGAAAATTAAAGGCTGCGGTGCGTGTCATTGTGGATGACCTGCGGGCCTTCACCGGCACGTACACCTTTGAGGAACTGTGCCGCGAGTGGGTGCGGGCGGAGGCGTATCGCGGCGGGTTGGGATTCACGCCCGAAGAGGTGGGCGCCTACTGGGGCGGCACCCGTGGGCAAGGTGTCCAGTTGGACGTGGTGGCGGCCAGTCGTCGGGATAAGCGGCTGTTCATCGGTGAAGTGAAATGGGGACAAGGCGACGTGTCGCGCAACGTCTTGAGGGATCTGATCAAACGCAGCAAGCGCATGCCGCAGGTCAAGGGGGGCTGGCAGGTACAGTACGGGCTGTTTGCCCGCGAAGGATTTACAGATGCGGCGAAGGACGAGGCCCAGCGGCTCGGCGCGCGGTTGGTGACTTTGGAGGAGCTGGAGCGGACGCTGAGGGAGTATGCGTCTGTGTGATGGGTGTCTGGGGCGCCCGTTGAATTCATCGGGAGCGCCATCGCATCTCGTCCCAGGACCTGCTGCTGCGCGCCTATCGTTTCAGCCTCTTGCACGGCACCGCTGTTGAGCCCGCAGCACAGCCGCGTCGTCCCCAAGAATTGCCCGGCGCGGTCATTTCTCGCTCCGCGTCAACTGCCCTCGCACCCAATCCAAAGTGTCTCCGGGCGTCCCGATGCGCAGGCCTGAGCGCTCTGCCACACCGGGGTCGTCGATAAAATGCCGGCGGTTGAGCGTCACCAGAAAATCGACCTTTGCTTGCATCGCCGCCAGGACGATGGGCACATCGGCCTGGTGATGAATGATGTCATGCTGCGCAGCGACCGCATCGGGCGCGGGGTCGCGCACGATCTGCAGGCCGCTGCTGCGCAACGCCGCGCGATAGTAAGGCAAGGCCTGGGGAACCTTGCGCGCCAGGGCGCGTTCGGTCTCGGTCAGGACCTGTTCCGACACGATGATGCCGATCCGTCCCGCTTCCGACAGAATCAGCAACGCGCGTGACGCCCCCGTCGCCGAGACGACACCGGCAAACAGTGCGCTACTGTCAAGAAACAGATTAGGTCTCGGCATAGTGCTCCTGATAGTAGTCCTCGCGCTCTTGATCCAGCGCCTCAAGCATGTCCTCGAGCGACACGTCCTGGCTCTCCATCAAATCAGCGACCTGATCGCCCAGGCGGGCCAACTGGGAGACGCGGGGCACCAACAGCAAAGCGCCCTCCCCCAAATCGACCAGGGTCAGCACATCCCCCTCTTTGAAATTGTACTGGCGGCGCAACTCGACGGGCAGTGTGATCAAGCCCTTGCGTCGAATCTGCACGGATGTGGTGCTCATTTTGCCTCCTTTTTGGAAGAATTTCCGAATTTCTTCCCATTATAGCCCTAGTAGGCGGAGAAAGCAATACTGTCGTTCGGTCGATCTCCCATCCTGCTTTTTTCCATCTACCTTTCTTTTCAAGCATCCCCGACAACTGGACCCTTTGTTGCTTGACTTGTTTGTCCATCGCGGCTATACTAGGGACGACATTCATTATTGACCGCGTCGGTTGGCTGCCCGACCGCCTCACATAGCCAATCATTGACCATGTCGTGACCCCCATCTCTGAAAAAGCCGAGCAAGCCGAACCAACCGTCCAAAGCCGATCGGGTAATCGCACGCGTTCACCAAGTTCGGTTTTTGTCGTTGAGCCGTGCCCTCCGATAGGTTGAGCGCGTAGGGTTGCCTGGACGCTCGCCTGTCCGGTGCCAGGATCAAAAGGAGGTGCTGAGATGTTGAAACGCGTGCAGGTATTTTGTTTGACCATGGCTGTATTGTTGATCTTTACCCTGCTGCCTGGCAAGCTCACCCCCGCCGCGCCGCCGGAACCACTTAACGCACTGAACAGGGCTGACATCATTGAGGCGCCTCTCAATTGTGTCAGTGCCCCTTCCAGCAACGAAAAGGAAAGCACAATAGTTCCTTCAACATCATCAGTAATACAAACCGGCGCCGAGAACGTCGAATTTGTAGGCCATATTGGAGGTGCTACCAACGCCGTAGCTGTTCAGGGGCACTATGCCTACATCGGCTTGGGGCCAAGGCTGACCGTCTTCAGCAATTCCCGTTTTGATGTCTGACTTGAAATCTGCGGCATATGGGCTATAGTTGGGGTAAATGAAATGAGCTGCGGGTCCGCTGGATTTCCATGAAACTCGGAGCAAAAAGGGTTACCCAATGGCTG
>DAOTUB010000254.1:0-27289 GCA_034437455.1 Anaerolineae bacterium
CGTCTTCTTGGGTGGAGATGGAAAGTACGGGAGCTTTTTCACTTTGCGCCTCCTTGGCTTTGTTTACCGCCTATTTTAGCTCAAGTTGGCCTCTGTGCCAGTTTTTACCCCGCGAATCTGTGTAGACCCCGTAAAACGTGGGGTCCTCAGCATTCTCCGTCTGATTCACCCAGTATTTATTGTTCGTGTCCACGGAAAAGTTGCTCCACGCTCCCGTCGCACTAGGCGGGCAATGCCATTGACTGGCTTCATCCGGTGAGGTCTGAAGATCAGTGTGTACCCAGTCAGACAAATCAATGTAGCCAGGACTGAGAGGAGCCGCCCTGACCATCGACGATGGCGACGGCAAAAGCCCCATCATCAAGATGCTCAAAATGCCAATCGGCAACAAGAGCGTGATCCCCAAGCGGAAAGCCGTGGGGAGAGAAGAGAATCGTTTGTGAGACAGATACTGTGACATGTTTCCTCCTATTGGTTTGGCCCCGAATTCAGGGCGGATCTCAGAGACTCTATATTTGAACGTAAAAACAAGCGATCGCCTTCTTGTCCTTTTAACAGCCCATTCAACACATCGGGCAACTCTTGCAGCGTCATCGAGCGGTCAAGCTGTTGGATCACCAGGCGGGGAGAGCCATCGTCCTCAAGACGGATGAAGGGCAGATCGCACACGGTGATGATGCGGTCGCACAACTGGATCTGCTCATCCACCGACAGGCTGCCGCTGAAAATCACGACGCTGGGCTGGATATGATACAATCGGCGCAGCGCCCCATCGGCGTCAGAGGCGACGATGGCGTCGTAACCGGCCCGCACCAGCGTGCGGACGATCTCTTTCCCCTGCGATAGATCCGGCTCAACCAGTAAAACGGTATAGTCCATACTTTGTTACCACTCCGCAAGAAACGCCCTGGCTTTATTATACCGAGAGGAAATCAAATGGGGATTAAGAGGAAATTAAAACGGTATTAAAAAAAGCCCGCCGGGGGTGGCGGGCGATCCATAAATGCCAACTCGTAGTTGCGACTTTAGTCGCTCCTGCAACGACTAAAGTCATCACTACGATGATCTTATCTTTGCGGTTCGAAGCGGTAACCGACGTTCAACTCGTTGATCAGATAGCGCGGATGCTTGGAGTCTGGCTCGATCTTGCGGCGCAGGTGCCAGACGTAGACCCGCACATAGTCAACCTCGTCCAGATATTCAAAGCCCCAGACGCTTTCGAGGTTCTGGCGAAACGTGAGCGCGCGCCCCTTGTTCTCGACCAACAGGGCCAACAGCCGGTACTCGGTCGGTGTGAGTTGGACCAATTCGCCATTGATGGCCACACGCCGGGCGCTGAGATCGATGGAAAGATAATCATCCTCGTACGTCACCCCAGAGAGATCGATCACTCCCTTACGAGCGCGGCGCAGGACCGCGTTCACACGGGCCAATAACTCGCCCCTGCGGAAAGGCTTGGTGAGATAGTCATCGGCGCCCAGGTCAAGCCCTTTGATGAGGTCTGCCTCTTCCCTTCTGGCCGTCAACATAACGATCGGCACGTCAGACATGTCACGGATACGCCGGCAGACCTGCCAGCCGTCCAGCCCGGGCATCATCACGTCCAGGATCACCAGGTCGGGACGCTCGGCGTACACCGCGCGTATGCCCTCCTGCCCATCGCTGGCAGTGACGACCTGATACCCGCCCTTCTCGAGATTGCGCCGCACAAGCTCCAGTACAACAGGCTCGTCGTCTACGATCAAAATTTTGTCGACCACAGCGGTGCTCTCCTCCGGCGTCAAGTCTCCAGGCCCGCCGGGCTGGGCGGAATAGTCATCTGCACGCGACAGCCCGCATCCGAGTCCAGGATCGCTACGTCGCCGCCCAATCTCTGCGCAAAAGCGCGGGCGATGGTCAGCTCCACCCCCAGGCCTTCGTACTGGCGCGCATCCCCCCCGCTCCCCTGAAAGTACCGTTCAAATACCCTTTCCCGCAGATCAACCGGAATACCCGCTCCCTGATCGATCACCGTGAGGATGCAGCCGCCAACGCCGTTCGCGGCCAACCCGATCTCAACCAAGCCCCCTTCCGGGCTGAACTTGCAGGTTGCAGGCGTTGTCTACCAGATGAACGGCCGCTTGTTTGAACCCGCTCCTGGGAGCGTGGATCGTCACGCCAGGTTCGACGGCGATATGCACATTCAGATACCGCTTTTGCCAGCGCTGTAGACACTGCTCCACCGGTTCGTGAAAATCAAACTTGAGATTGACGACCTGGCAGAGGACCTCCGCTTCTTCCTGATCCATCGTGGTGAGGGCGATCAAATCATCGATCAAGTGATGCAAGCGTTGTACGCTGTCGAGCGATTGCTGAATGAACCGCCGCCGCTGCTCCGCATCGTCGCCGAACCGATCTTTGAGCACCAACTGCAAGCTCGGCGATATGATCGAGAGCGGAGTGCGCAATTCGTGGCTGATCGTTCTCGTGATCGCCTCACGCAGTTGCTGCATCTGCGCTTCCGCCTCGGCCAGTCCCTGTTGGCGTCCCGCTTCGGCGCGACGCAACACCGCCTCGATCCGGGCCAACAGCTCCTTGATGCTGAATGGTTTGGTGACGTACCCGTCGGCTCCCAGCCTCAATCCCTGGATAATGTCATCCTCGTCGTCCCTGGAGGTGAGCATGACGATGGGCACAGTCGACTGGCGGCGAATCTGCTGGCACGTCTCCCAGCCGTCCATCTCTGGCATCATCACGTCCAGGATGACCAGGTCCGGCATACGCTCCTCGATCTGCTGCAAACCTTCCCAGCCATTCGCAGCCGTGCGAACCGTGTAGCCCTGTTTGCTCAGATTGTACTCGAGCAGACGAACGATGCCCGGCTCATCGTCAACTATCAGGACATCTACCATCAGCCACTCCCAACTTGACTTGTCCACTGTAGGGCGGTTTTGCTAACCGCCACAAGTCGGATAAGCAAATCCGACCTACTCCGCAATTCGCCCATAGAACAACGGTAAAGGCTGCACAGGCTCGTCATCAAACGTATACGCCGCCAGGATCCGCTCGCGGGCCAGCGCCAGTTTCTCCGCATCGTTGGCGTGAACGGTGAACAGCGGCGCGCCCTTTTGCAGCCGGTCGCCCACCTTGTGATGCACGATCACGCCGACTCTGTGATCGATCGGCTCTCCCTTTCTCTCGCGCCCGCCGCCCAACGCCACCACGGCCATGCCGATCTCGGCGGCGTTCACGGCAGCCAGGTAGCCATCGCGCGGGGCAGGCACAGGCTCGATCCGCCCGGCCCGCGGCAATCGCTCCGGCTCCTCGATGTAGCGCGCGTCGCCTCCCTGGGCCTCGACCAATTCCCGGAACTTTTCCCAAGCCGCTCCAGAGGCAAGCGCCTCGGAAGCCCGCGCGCGCGCCGCGTCCGCATCGGCGGCCTTGTCGCTCAACATCAACATCTCCGCCGCCACCACCAGGCAGTGCTCCCGAAAATCATCGGGGCCGCTCCCGCGCAGCGTGTCAATCGCCTCCGCCACCTCCAGCGCGTTCCCCACCGCCCGGCCCAACGGTTGGTTCATATCGGAGATGAGCGCAACTACCCGCCGCCCGACCTGGCTCCCCAGGCACACCATCGCCTCGGCCAAAACCTCCGCCTCCTCCAGCGTCTTCATGAACGCGCCGCTGCCCACCTTGACGTCGAGCACGATGCCATCGGCGCCGGCGGCGAGTTTCTTGCTCATGATCGAGCTGACGATGAGCGGGGTGGAGGCCACGGTGGCCGTCGCGTCGCGCAGCGCGTACAGCTTGCGGTCGGCCGGGGCCAGGTCGGCGGTCTGCCCGGTCAGCACGATGCCGATCTCACAGAGTTGGGCCTCGAACTCGGCCTGGCTCAGATCAGTGCGGTAGCCGGGGATCGACTCCAGCTTATCTATCGTGCCGCCGGTAAACCCTAGCCCGCGCCCCGTCATCTTGGCCACCGACAATCCGCAGGCCGCCGCCAGCGGCGCGACGACCAGGCTCACCTTGTCGCCCACGCCGCCCGTAGAGTGCTTGTCCACGGCAAAGGGGACCACCTGTTTCAAGTCGAGTACGTCGCCCGAGTGGGTCATCGCCAGCGTCAGAGCACGCGTCTCGCGGTCGGTCATGCCGCGCAGATAGACGGCCATCAGCCAGGCGGCGGCCTGATAGTCGGGGATTTCGTCCCGCGTGCACGCTCGCACAAAGAACTCGATCTCTTCCCGCGAGAGTTCCTCTCCATCTCTTTTTTTGGCTATCAGATCTAGTGCGTTCATTCTGTGCTCATTATATCACAGATGCAAATAGAAAAAAGTGTCGCGGCCAATTGCCTGGAGGTGCAAGCGGGGTTATAATGAGACACCGGTTAGCGTCATTTCGAGCGAGCGAAGCGAGTCGAGAAATCTCAATCATCGGAAGTGGAGACCCTTCGCCTCCGCTGCGCTCCGCTCAGGGTGACGAATAAATGACGTACCAAGGAGCGTGTATCATGACCAAAGTCGACGTGATCCTGACCGGCGGCAGCGTCGTCACGATGAATGAGGATTTTGACCTCTTTACCTCCGGCTCCGTCGCCGTGCGCGATGGCGTTATCGAGGCCGTGGGATCGGTTGACCAGATTACAGCAGCCTACACCGCAGACGAGATCGTGGACTGCTCCGGGTGCGCCGTGATTCCGGGCCTGATCAACGCCCACACCCACGCCCCGATGACGCTGCTCCGGGGGTTGGCCGACGACCTCAGGCTGGACGTCTGGCTGATGGGCTATATGATGCCGGTAGAGCGCGAGTTCGTCCGCCCCGACTTTTGCTGGCTGGGCGCCCAACTCGCCTGCGCCGAAATGATCCGCTCCGGCGTCACTTGCTTCGGCGATATGTACTACCACGAGGAAGCGGTCGCCGACGCGACGGCCCGGGTGGGAATGCGGGCCGTGTGCGCCCAATCGATCCTAAAGTTCCCCACCCCCGACGCCGCGAGCTACGACGAGGGACTCCGCCGGGCGCAGGATTTCATCGCCCGCTGGGTGGGACACGATCTGATCGTGCCGGCTGTGGGGCCTCACGCCGCCTATACCGCCACAGAGGAGATGATCCAGGAATGCACCCGCCTGGCCCTGGACTATGACGTGCCGATCCACATCCACCTGGCCGAGACCGCCCAGGAGATCCAAGAGCACCAGGCCGAGCACGACATGGCCGTGACGACTTGGCTCGAACAACAAGGGCTTTTCCAGGCCCAGGTCACCGCGATGCACTGCGTCCATCTGGAGAACGGAGAACTGCACACCCTGCTGCGCCACGGCGTCGGCGTGGCGCACAACCCCACCAGCAATCTCAAATTGGCCAGCGGTTTTGCGCCGGTAGCGCGGATGCTCAAGCTAGGGCTTTCCGTCGGGATCGGCACCGACGGCCCGGCCAGCAACAACGACCTGGACATGTTCGAGGAGATGCGGCTGGCGGCGCTGCTGGCGAAAGGGGTCGCCAACGATCCGACCGCCGCCCCCGCCCGCCAGGCGTTGGCGATGGCGACCCAACTGGGAGCGCGGGCGCTTCACATCGCCCACCTGACCGGCTCGCTGGAAGCGGGCAAGCAGGCCGACCTCGCCGTGGTCGACCTGGAGCGTATCCACCTGACGCCTCGCTTTCACCGCGACCCCAACGGGATCTATTCGCTGCTCGTCTACGCGGCCAAGAGCGAGGACGTCCGCCACGTGCTCTGCAATGGCCGCTGGCTGATGCGCGACCGGAACCTGGCGACCGTGGACGTGGAGGCGCTCCGGGCGCGGGCGGCTCAGACGGCGCACAAGATCGATCTCTTCCTGACGACGCGGGAGGAGAGCGTCCTGAGCAAGCTGGTCGCCATCGTCGGCGGCGTGGCGCGGGTAGAGACTTTCGAGGTACAGGTCAAGCTCCGCCTGGTCGACGCCTCGTCCGTGGAGGCGATGTTGACCAACAGCGACCAGATCTCGGTCGTCCGGCCCTCTCGACGGCGCCAGTACGATACCTATTTTCTCTTTGACGATCCAGAGCGCTGTCTGCTGCGATATCGCGAGGACGAGCGATTCGACGAGTCGGGCGAAGCGGCCAACGTCGTCTACCGGCTGACGCTGATCGGCGAGACGGAGGAACGCGAGTTCGCCCGTTCCGTCCTCCTCTCCCGCTCCCGCTTTGACGCTCCAGCTACACACAGCCCCCGCTTTTATCGCGAGTATTTCAAGCCGGCGGACGAGATCGAGGTGCACAAGGAACGCTGCCGCTACCACGTCCGCTACGGCGGCACCGACTTTGCCCTCAACCTGGACCGGCTCATCAAGCCGGATCTGCCGGGAGTTTTCCTCGAGATCAAGAGCCGTACCTGGTCGGCGCAGGACGCCGAGCGCAAGGCGGACCTGATCGGCGAGCTAATGGAACTGTTCCAGGTGCAAGAGCGCGAGTTTGTGCGAGAGGGGTATGTGGAGCTAGCGACTGAGGGAAGCGCCCAATGATCCAGCGAGTGCGATCAAGAGTGTTGATCAGTGCGGAGCTCTAAAAGCCAACGGGTCTATCCGGGTCACGAAATCCAGATGGTCGAAATCCCTATCGGCGCTTATCAATTGAGAGATCCCGTGATTCCGCATCGTGGCTGCGTGGATGGCATCCCGTGGTCGTATCCCCACGTTATGATAGGCGTCAAACAGGTCAATGGCCAGACGAAAATCGGCCTCTGTTACAGCGAGGATAGTGAGAGGATACTGGAGAACAGCACGACAAAGCTGCAAGCCCTTGGCGGCAAGATGGATGTGGCTGTAGCGATAGAGCAGTTCTTGCAAAACTTCTGTATTGATAGCGGCGCTCAAAGCGCCTGTCTCCACGCTGGACAAGATGCGCACACAAGGGCCCTTGTAAGGATGGGGCGCGCCGGCTGCATACATAAAAACGTTGGAATCCAGAAAAGCGAGGTCTGCCACTATTCCAATCTTCCTGCGTCTATTTCTTGTTCCATCTGGGCCCAATCGGCTACAGGTAAATCCATAGCAGCGACGAGATCGGTCAGGGGAGTCACAGGCTGTTTGGCCTTGATCACAACTCCGATCTCTGTCAATTCGACGGTAACTTCTGTCTTACCAGCAGTGTGTACACCCAAAGCTGCCAGGATAGGCTGTGGCAAGGTAAGGCGCCCGTTCCGATCAATGATGGTTGTTTGTGAAAACATGTTCACCTCCATCTATAACTCTCCGGCAAGTAGTATCTGAATTGTAGCACACCAAAAGATAGTCGTCAATCTACAAAGTGCGCCTATTCCTGACTGACCACAGGGAGAAAAATGAAACCCCAAAAAACAACGGATACACCACAAGAGGTCATCTCGGTCCGGCATCTATGGGCGGGTTACGACGGCGAAACCGTGCTGGAGGACGTCAACCTCTCGGTCGAGAGACTCGACTTTATCGGCATCGTCGGCCCAAACGGCGGGGGCAAGACGACGCTGTTCAAAGTGCTGCTGGGGTTGCTCCCGCCCACGCGGGGCGAGGTGCAGATCATGGGCCAGAGCGTCGCAGCAGGACAGAGGCACATCGGGTACGTGCCTCAGATCGTGGAATTCGACCGGGATTTTCCCATCAGTGTGTGGGACGTGACGCGGATGGGACGGCTGAGAGAGCGCCGCCTGCTCCAGCGTTACACAGTCGAGGACGGCGAAATCGTAGCAGAGGCGCTGCGCCGCGTGGACATGTTCGACCTGCGGGATCGCCCCATCGGCGAGCTTTCTGGCGGGCAGCGCCAACGAGTCTACGTCGCCCGCGCGCTGACCGCGCAGCCCGAAATCCTGCTCCTGGACGAGCCGGTGGCGAGCGTCGATCCCCGGGTGAGCAGCAGCATCTATGAGCTTTTGACCCAGTTGAACGAACAGATCACGATCGTGATGGTATCGCACGACATGAGCGCAATATCGTCTCACGTCAAGACGGTGGGTTGTCTCAATCGGCAACTGTTCTACCACGGAGAAAGGCAACTCACGCCAGAGATGATCGAACTGGCCTACCAGTGCCCCATCGACCTGATCGCCCACGGCGTGCCGCACCGGGTCTTTGGCGAACACACCATCCAAGAGGTGCAACAATGATAGAAGCGCTCCAATTCGGCTTTATGCGCAACGCGCTGATGGCGGGGGTGCTGGTCAGCGTCGCCTGCGGCGTCATCGGCGCATTCATCGTCATCAAACGGATGGTTTTTATCAGCGGCGGCATCGCGCACGCGGCCTACGGCGGCATCGGCCTGGGATACTATCTGGGGATCAATCCGGTGCTGGGCGCGATCGTCTTCAGCGTGGCGGCGGCCCTGGGGATGGGCCTGGTGCAGCGCAAGACGCGCCAGCGAGCAGACACGCTCATCGGCGTGATGTGGGCCATCGGTATGGCCATCGGCATCATCTTTGTGGATTTGACAGAGGGGTACAAAGCGGACCTGATGAGCTATCTTTTCGGCAGCATCCTGGCCGTCCCGTCGAGCGATCTATTGATCATGCTGGCGCTCGACATCATCATCATCCTGCTAGTGACGCTGTTCTACAAAGAGTTACTGGCGATCTCGTTCGACGAGACCTTTGCCACCGTGGAAAACGTCCCGGTGAATGCGATCTACCTGACCCTGATGTGCATGGTGGCGCTCACCGTGGTGATGATGATGCGCGTGGTGGGACTGATCATGGTCATCGCCATGCTGACGATGCCAGCGGCCATTAGTGGGCAATTTGTGAAGGATATGAAAAAGATGATGGTATTGGCGAGCATCCTGGGCGTGTTCTTTACCACGACAGGGTTGTGGCTCTCTTACTTTTTGAACTTGACCTCCGGCGCTACGATCATCCTGGTCGCGGGCGTCACCTACCTGCTTGCAGGTGCAATCCACTTGATGCAGCGAATGCGTCGTACCTGATTGACACACAACCTGCTAGATTACCTCTATTCCCTCCCCCTCCTCTACCTCTCCGACGACCCAGCAGGGATGGCCCTCTTCGGCAAAGAGAGCCAGGAGCGTCTCTAGCCTCTCCGGCGGGACGGCGGCTAGCAACCCGCCCGAAGTTTCAGGGGTGAAGAGCAATTGCTGCATCTCTTCCGCGATCCCATCGCCGAACGTAACGGCCTCTGCATAAGCGTTCTCGTTGTTACAGGTCCCAGCGGGAAACAGCCACTGGTCGGCGTATTCCACTGCGCCGGCGACAAAGGGAAGCGCGTCGAGGAAGAACCGCAGCCGCACGCCGCCCTTCCGCGCCATCTCGTAGCCGTGGCCCAGCAGGGCAAAGCCGGTGACGTCGGTGCAGGCATGCGCTCCCACCTGGCCGATGAGCCGCGCGGCGTCTCGATTGAGCCGCTTCATACTCTCCACCGCCTCGGCGACGTGAGCCGGGTCGGCCACCCCACCCTTGAGCGCCGTGGTGACTATGCCCACGCCCAGGGGCTTGGTCAAAACGAGCGCGTCGCCTGGCCGCCCGCTGCCCTTGGTCCACACTCGGTCGGGATGGGCCAGCCCCATCACCGCCAGACCGTAGATCGGCTCCTTGGCGTCGAGAGTATGGCCGCCGGCCAGCGCCCCCCCCGCCTCCGCTACTTTCTCCGCCCCGCCGCGCAGAATCTCGGAGATGATCTCGGGCGGCAGATCGGGCGGAAAGCCGCACACGTTGAGCGCCAACACCACCTCGCCGCCCATAGCATAGACGTCGCTCATCGCGTTGGCGGCGGCGATGGCGCCATAGTCGTAGGGATCGTCCACGACGGGGGTGAAGAAATCAATGGTCTGGATGACGGCCACCTGGTCATTGATCTTGTAGACGGCGGCGTCGTCGCTCACCTCCAGGCCGACGAGCAGATTGGGATACTGCTCGGCGCGGAACATCCCCTCCAATGGGCGCAGCACCTGCGCCAGGGTCTCGGGACCCATCTTGGCCGCTCAGCCGGAGGCGGCGGTCATCTCTGTCAGACGAATCTCTTTGCGTGTCATAGGTCTCTCATATCTGCATGTTGTAAAGGGGGTATCGCACTCTTTATCGCTTCCAACAACCTTTTTGCCGCGCCCGTGCCTATGCCCAATTCCACCGGCGGCTCGCCGGGGACGGCGATCCACCGTTCGTCAAAACGGAGCATCAACTCGCAGGCAATGCAATAATCCGCATCCTCTCGATGCCTTTGCCAAAAAGTCCACAGGTCAACGGACTGCGTTTCCTGTCCCAGAAACAAGGAGCGTTGACCCGCGTCGTAAAGAAAGACATACAGACTGGAACAGTCCGCATCGTCTTGCTCCAGTCGAAACGACGTCAGAACATACTGTCCATCCTGAAAGTGATACTTCACCTGCGCCGTTCGCTCAGGGGAATCGCCGCTCCCCCTAGACATCGTGGACACTGTCTACCTCCAGACCGACCTGCTGCAACGCGCACAGTGCGGCTTCCCGGCTGGATCGCGCGATGCGGACACATACCCCGCAGCTCGAGCTGAGGTGACGCGGGACGGGAATCAGCCTGGACTGAATCCCCGCCTCGCGCAGGACCTTTTCTGCGCGGATCGCATAGCTGGTGGAATAGACGAGTATGACCGTGTATTCCTCTGAGGTCATCGCGCCTCCTTTGCCAATTCCCCGACGGCGACCAGCGCGGCCTCGACCTCGTCCGGCGTGTTGAACGCGCTCAGGCCAAAGCGCACCGTGCCCACCGGGAACGTGCCGAGCGTCCTGTGGGCCGCGGGCGCGCAGTGCAGCCCCACTCGGCACATGACGCCGTACTCATCGTCCAACCGCAGCCCCACCTCCGAAGGCTCCATCCCCACGATGTTGAACGAGACTGTCGCCGTCTGTAGCTCGGCATCGCGGCAACCGTAGACGGTCACGCCAGGAACGGCGCACAGCCCCGCGATCAGCCGTTGAGTCAACGCGACCTCGTGGGCGCGGATGGCCTCGACGCCTCGCTCCAGCACCCAGCGCACGCCGACCTCCAGCCCGGCCAACCCCACCGCGTTGGGCGTGCCGCTCTCGTACATATCGGGCATAAAGTCCGGCTGCTCCTCGCGCTCAGAGCGGCTGCCGGTGCCGCCGCGCTTGAGCGGCTCCATTCGCTTCTCGTCCACGCGCTCGCCGACGATCAAGCCCCCCGTGCCCATCGGCCCGCCGAGCGATTTGTGGCCGGTAAAGCCCAGGAGGTCAATCGCGTCGGCCTGCACGTCCACCGGATACGCGCCGCCGGTCTGCGCCGCGTCGACCAGGAACAGCAGGTCGTGCCGGCGGCAGATGCGGCCCACCTCGGCCACCGGCAGGAGCGTCCCCACCACGTTGGAGGCGTGGTTGAGGACGACCATCCTCGTGTGCGGTCGGATCGCCGCCTCTACGTCGGCGGGATCGAGAAATCCCTCCGGCGAGCACTGCACCACCATTACCTCGATTCCCTCCCGCTCCAACGCTCGCAACGGACGCATCACCGAGTTGTGCTCCATCGAGCTGGTGATGACGTGGTCGCCAGGGCGCAAAAGCCCCCGCAGCGCCAGGTTGAGCGCCTCGGTCACGTTGAGGCCAAAGGCGATGCGCAGCGGGTCAGGCGCGTTGAACAGCTCCGCCACCGCCTCGCGGGCATTGTAGACGATGCGCCCGGCCTCCACCGCCCGACGGTGCCCGGCGCGGCCCGGATTCGCGCCCACCTCGTCGATAAAGTGGACCATCGCCTCGGCCACGCCCGGCGGCTTGGGCCAGGAGGTCGCGGCGTTGTCAAAATAGATCATGTCTCTCCTCGTTATTGCCCCAGCGCCTCGGCGAACTTCTCGGCGACGCGGCGCAGGTTGTCCGGCCAATCGGCGGCGAGGGGACTGACGAGCAATACCTCGCCGCCGATCTCGTTGGCGATGATCTCGGCGGAGCGCGTGCTGAACTCGGGCTGGGCAAAGACCACCCGGATGTCCTCCTCCCGCGCCTCCTCGACCAGCGCGGCCAACTCGGCGGCACTCGGCTCCTGCCCGCCGATCTCGATGGGCATCATCTCCAGATCATAGTCGCGGGCAAAGTACCCCCACGACGGATGGAAGACCATAAACTTGCGGTTCTCAACCCCCGCCAGGGTCTCGCGAATGTGCGCGTCCAGGGCGTCAATGTCCGCGATGAAGCGATCCAGATTCGCCTTGTACGTATCCTTGCCCACAGGGTCGAGCTGGACGAGCGCAGCGTAGATGTTCTGTGCTTGAATGCTAACCAAGCGAGGCGACAGCCAGATGTGAGGGTCGAGGTTTCCCGCTTCTTCCTCCGGCACGGCCGCGTGTTCCTCTCCCTCGTGCTGGTGCGCCGCCATGGACATTCGTTCGATACCCTGCGCCGAGTCCACCAGTAGCATCTCGGGGTTCGCCGAGCCGATCCGCTCGAGCCAGGCGTCCTCGAAAGGCACGCCGATGCTGACGTACGCATCCGCCTTGCTCAACGCCTGAAGCTGTTCCGGCTTTGGCTCGTAGGTCGCGGGGCTGGCGCCGGGCTGGACCATCACGTTTACGTCCACGCGCGCGCCTCCGATGCGCTCCACAAAGTCTTTTTGCGGCAGGATGCTCACCGTGACGTGCAACGTTCCAGTGGATTCAGGCGTCGCGCTCTGACTGCATCCGCTCAGCAACGCGGCGATCAGCAATAGTGCACCTGCAACGGCATAAAGCTGCTCGAACATATTTCCTCCAAAGGCACCCGGCGCTTGGAAGCGCCGGGTGCCTCAAAGCGTCATTTCGTCAACGTCAACTTGAACTCGTCTCCCATCTCTCCCACCTGCACCGCGCAGCCGAGCTTTTCCGCCGCGCGTCGCACGTTCTCGCGGGAGGTGACGGTCTCTACCAGCACCTCGATGGGGAACTCGCCGGCCTGGATGGCGTTGCGAGCCATGATGACCGGCTGCGGACAGGAGAATCCACGGGCGTCTACTGTTTGAGTCATGATACCAAACCTCCTAGATCTTTTCACGCATCGTGAAACCGATGATCGCGCAGACGACCAAGCCCACGACGACGGCCGCCATCCCATACGGGCTGACGCCGCCCACGATGCCATCCGCCACCTTATCGGGGCTGCCGGCGAGCGCAAAGTTGTGAGCCAGCCCCGCGCCGACGATCATCCCCAGCACGAAAACCCCCGCGTCGCCGTCCCCCTCGCCAGAGAGGAAAAGCTGGCGACCCGGACAGCCTCCGGCCAACGCAAAGGCCAGCCCGGCCAACGCCATCCCCAGGAAATTCCACAGATGGCTGGAGTGGGCCACCGGCTGGCCAAAGACGCCAACGCTCACCTGCCCCAGGACCAGGTTGGCGACGAACGCCACGACGACCAGCGCGCCCAGGCCGCTGATGAGGTGCGTATCGCCCATCAGGATCACGTCTCGGATGGACCCCATGGTGCAGAAGCGCGTGCGTTGAGCGAGAAAGCCGATGATCAACCCGACGACGAGGGAGACGAGCAGCGGCGCGTACATCGAGCCGGGGCCGCTTGCGCTGAAAAAGAGCGCGCCGTTCTCGCCGGTCTTGACGTTAAAGACGAGCAAGAGGAGCAAGACGGCCATCACGACGGGCATGATCCAGCCGACGACGGGGTAGGTCTTGTGGGAGCGCCCCAGGTTGTAGCCGGCCTTGAGGAACTGCACGCCGATGGCGATGCCGGCGGCCAACCCTGCCAGTCCTACGACCGCGTTCAGATCGCCGCCGGTCAACCGCAGGAGCGCCCGCCAGGGGCAGCCCAGGAAAGCGAGCGCGCCGATCATGGCGAACACGCCCAGGACGAAGCGGACGATGGGAGCGGAACCGGCGCGAGCCTTGAACTCGCGGAACGCAAACGCCGCGATCAGCGCTCCCAGCACAAAGCCGACGATCTCTGGCCGGATGTACTGGACGACAGCGGCGCGATGGAGCCCCAGCGCCCCGGCAATGTCCCGCTCGAAGCAAGCCACGCAGATGCCCATATTGGGCGGGTTGCCCAGCTTTTGCAGCAGCGGGGCCAGGACGCCGATGACGGCTCCGGTCAGTACGATGCCCCAACGCGAGGCAAAGAATTGGGTGATACGTTCAGACATAGTGTGTACCTCCTTAAGGTATAATCTCCACGCGGCCCAAGTGGACCACGATGGGCAACAAAAAACCGTCGCCAGCACACGCCAGCGGCGGCCCCGCCATCGGCGGGCAGTTGCCCCTTACTTCAAGGAGGGAAACACTACGCCCAGGTTCAGGGCGCGGTCACACCACCGCCCCCTGACGTGTGCAGGCTGGCCTGTGGACGCCAACCAGCGTCCCAGGCCACTTCTCAGGTGCGGCGGTGATATAACATGCTCATCGCTCCCATAATCTCGGTTCCAAACAGAGGCAAGTATACCATAAAATCACGTGCGCACAAGTCAGCCAGGCGCGCTTGCTATCCGGAGGCGGAGGAAAGATGCAGCGTCTCACGGATCGAGCCTAGCAGCGGCAAGCGCACAAAGGCGTCAACGGCGATGGCCGCAAAAAAGACGTACTGTGGGCCGACGTGCTCCCAGATCAGCCCGCCCATCAGCGGGGCGGGAATGCTCAGCAGGCCGCGGAAGAGACTGACGATGCCGACCCAGCGTCCCATCTGCTCAGCGGGCACGATCTCGGCCGTCATCGAGGAGGCCAGGGCCATGCTGATACTGTTGAACCCGAATAGCACGCCATAGAACAACAGAAACGGCAACGCCTGCATCTTGGCCGTCGGCGCGAGCACCAGGAAGAGATTGGCCGCATACGCCAGAGGGGCCACGGCAAAGAGCAGTTTTTTACGACCGTACCGGTCGGCCAGGCGACCCAACGGGATCGAGGCCAGCATCGGCACGACAGTGATCGCCATAGAGATGCCGCCCAGCACGAACTCGTCAGCTCCCTTGAACTGGTGCGCGTACAGAGGCATAAACGGCTGCGTCATGCTCCAGGGCAGCTCCATGAGAGCCATCACGAACACCAGGCGTATCAAGTCAGGACCGTGCTTAAAGACATCGGTGAATCCTGAGAGAATGTGGCGACGGTCGCCTGGCGCGCTGCTGGCATAGGAACCACGCAACCGGATCAACAAGACGAAAATCAGCAGAAAGATAACCAGTCGGATCGCGTAAACCGGTCGAAGGCCGCGCACACTGATGCCGCCGGACAGGGAGATGATCCAGGCTGCCAGGAGCGGCGTGATGATAGCGACAAAGGACGACAACGTCCGGCAAAGCCCACGTCCGGTGGCGCGCTCCTCATTGGGCAATTCCGCTGCACAGACGACCGTACAAGAGGTGCACGTGATACGCAAGCCCAGATAGTATAGGATGATGCCCGCATAGAGCCAGATCCAATGGGGAGCGACGAGATAGAACAAGCCCGAGGCGATCAACATCACCGTACCTAGAAGATAGATAGGTTTCAGACTATAGTAGTCAATGAACCAGCCAGCAGGCAGCGACACCAGAGCGCCCACTGCATTGCCCACGCTTTCCAACGCGCCCAGTTGCGTCGGGTCAGCCCCCAACAGTGTAGCATAGATGGGGTTGTACTGCACAGAGAGACCAGAGGCCACCCCGTGCAACGCCCGGCGTCCCAGCATGAGTCTGAAATTATGCTTCTGGCGTTGGGCAAAACGAACGATACGTCGAGGAAAACTTGTCAGTCTTTGTAGGTGCATGAAAAGCGCTCACTCCTCCTCACTCTATCCTCTGGCGCAAGCAACGCAAAGCCGCCGCCAGCACAAACCAGCGGCGGCAGTCGGCCCAGAGCAAACACGACCCCATCAAGAGAAAGCAGTCTACCATAAAAGCCAGATAAGCACAAACCAGGGATGCCACGAGACACGCGGTGCCATTGAGCTGACACTCGCTCTTGACAGAGCAATGGAATGGTGCTACTATGAATCAAGAGTCGTTGGAATTATCTTGTTTGAGGAGACAAAATGGACGAGAACACCATAGCAGAAACCAAAGCGACGGTTCAAGAGGCGATTGACAAATTACGCCCGCAGTTGATCGGCCTGGCCCTGCAAATTCATCGCCACCCAGAGATCAAATTTGAGGAGTACAAGGCGTCACAGTGGCTGGCCGAAGCGGCGGGCGAGGCTGGATTCCAGATTGAAAAACCAATTGGAGGATTGGAGACGGCGTTCCGCGCCACCTACGCTGGAGCAGGAGCAGGTCCGACGATCGCGTTTCTCGCCGAATATGACGCGCTCCCCAAGCTAGGCCACGCTTGTGGACACAATCTGATCGGTACAGCCAGCCTGGGCGCGGCGCTGGGTATGCGCGAGGTGATGGGCGAGCTTTCCGGCTGTATCCAACTCATCGGAACGCCCGGCGAAGAGGGAGGCGGCGGCAAAGTCATCCTGGCGGAGGCAGGCGTCTTTGACGATGTGGACGCAGCGATGATGTTCCACCCGGCTAGCAAGACCGCGCTGTGGAAGCACGCGCTGGCGCGCCGGAAACTTTTCATCGAGTTCTTTGGCAAATCTGCCCACGCCGCGGCCTCGCCAGAGAAAGGCATCAACGCGCTGGACGCGACTATCCTGACGTTTCAAAACATCAACGCGCTGCGCGAGCACATCCGAGATACCGCCCGCATCCACGGCATCATCACCGACGGAGGCGCAGCGCCCAACATCGTGCCCGATTATTCGGCGTCCCTGTTCTACATCCGGGATATGGACGACGACTATTGCGACGAACTACTCGAAAAGGTCAAGAACTGCGCTCGCGGCGCGGCTCTAGCCACGGGCGCCAGGGTCGAGCTGGATATGCAGGGTGCGTACAAGTCGCTCCAAACAAATATGCCTCTGGCTCAAGCCTTCAAAGCCAACCTAGAGGCGCTGGGGTGGGAGATTGAGAACGTCGATCCGATGAAGGGCATCGGCTCGACCGATATGGGCGACGTCAGCCACGTCACCGCGACGATTCACCCCTACCTGAGAATCGGCTCAGACGATCTCGTGGGACATTCTCCCGGGTTTGCCGAGGCGTCCGCCTCCGAGAGAGGACAGCAAGCGATGATCGCTGCCGCCAAGGCCCTGGCCGCGACGGCAGTGGACGTTTTGCTTCGTCCATCGCTTTTCGCCGCGATTAAAGGAGCTTGAAATAACAGGCCTTTACCACACAAAACTCAAGAGCAACGCAAAGAATAGAATATAGACGAGATTGAACCCCGCACCCTGGACGTATTTCACGATCCGCAGCGGAACCACGCGTCGCGCGAGGAGCATGTAGACGACGGTCATCAGCACTGGATTCATGAGCGCCATCCACAGAGGCAGCGCCGTCGTCCCCTGCAAGACTGCGACGACGTACCACGCAGAGGTCACCAGGGCCAGCACAAAGAACACCACGTAGGAAAAGATCAACACCCGCAACATCCGGTAGACGATGTCTCCCAGTTGAGCTTTGAACGGGCCATCGGCGGCATTCCAGGCGTGCACGCTGCCTCCAAAGTAGATGAATGAGCCGTGGATGAACGCGCCTATCGGATACCCTGCCAACCACAGCAAGGCTGGGGGAACAGAGAACCAGGGACCCGCCGGCGCCAGGGCGTGATAAAGAACCCACACGCCCGACATCACAAAGGGAGTCATACAGACGCCCAGCAAGCCGCCCAACCGCAACCGCTTCCAGGGCATCTTGGACATGCACGTGAGGATACCGGCCCGACGTTTCCACCGCTCGCTCGTCTCGAAATCGACGGCGGTAGCTGGAATCTCTTGCAGAGGGCCAATGTTGTAGGCCAACAGCAACACGTCGGCGATGGCATAGAGCACAGCGCCGACAAGAGTAACCACACCAGCCAGATGAATCGTCGTCTCTATCGTCATTTCTATCCTCCAAAAGCGCTCATTGTGGCCAGGGAAGTAGTCGCGGTTTCCATACCGCGCAATGGAAAGCGCTACTCAACTGGCTGGGCAGGCGCTTTGTCAGCCCATTGACGTTGGTAGAGCCGCTGATAGGTGGGATTGCTGGCGACGAGGTCCTCGTGGCGCCCCTGCCCCACGATCCGTCCATCCTCGACCACCACGATCCGGTCCGCCTGGCGCAGCGTCGAAAAGCGGTGAGCGATGATCACGGTGGTGCGCCCACGGCGGATCTCGTCCATAGCCCGTTGGATCAGGGCCTCGGTGTGAGCGTCCACGTTCGCCGTCGCCTCATCCAGGACCAAGATCCTGGGATCGGCCAGCAAGGCGCGGGCAAAGGCCGCCAGTTGCCGCTGCCCGCCCGATAGCATCGCGCCCAGCTCGCCCACCTGGCTGTCATAGCCGTGAGGCAATCGGGCGATAAAGTCGTGCGCCTGCGCGCGGCGGGCGGCCGCCTCGACCTGCGCGTTGTCGGCCCGTGGATCGCCGTAGCGAATGTTCTCGCGGATCGTGTCGGCGAACAGGAACACGTCCTGCGGCAAGAGCGTCACCAGCCGGCGCAGGTCGGCAGACCCGATCTGGCGCACGTCTATCCCGTCGATGCGCACGGCGCCCTCCCGCACGTCGTACAGCCGGGCCAGCAGCCGGGCGATGGTGCTCTTGCCCGCGCCGGTCGCGCCGACCAGGGCGATCGTCTCGCCGGCGCCCACCTCGAGGCTCAGGTTGCGCAGCACCGGCTCGTCGCCGTAGCCAAAGGTGACGTGATCGAACGTGACGCGGCCCTCGAATCCATCCGCCGGCCGCGCGGGCTGCGCCGGCTCGGCGATCTCTGGCTGACGCGCCATATAGTCGGCGATGCGGTCCAGCGAGGCGGCCGCGGCCTGGAAGGTGTTATAGACCAGGCTCAGCTCGCGCAGCGGCCCAAAGAAGCGGTAGACATAGCCCAGAAAGGCCAGCAGCACGCCGACGGTGAGCGCCCCGCCGGCGACCAGCGCGCCGCCATAGCCCAGCACCAGCGCGACGCCCAGCATGTTGGTCACCGTCATGGTGGGGAACACGGCCGCAAAGAGCAGGCCTGTGCGCAGATTGGCCCTCATGTTGCGCAGGCTCAGGCTCTCGAACTGCTCCACGGTGAACGACTCGCGCGAGAGCGATTGGACGACGCGCATCCCCGCCACGCCCTGCTCCACGCCCGTGTTCACCTCGGCCAGCGCTTGCTGCGCCTGCCGGTAGGCGCGCCGCATCTGTTTGCCCAGATAGCCCATGCTCACCAGCACCACCGGGACCGAGATCAGCGTGACCAGCGTCAGGCGCAGGTCGAGCAGCGCCATGATGGCGACGATGCCGGTCAGCGAGAGCAGGTCGTTGACCAGGTTGAGCGCGCCCCCGGAGGCGATCTCGGCCAGCGCGTTGACGTCGTTGGTCAGGCGGGACGTGATCTGCCCGATCCGCTCCCGCTCGTGAAAGGCGACCGGCTGCCGCAGCACGTGGGCGTAGAGGTCGCGCCGGATGGCGTGGACGACGTGCTGCCCCACCCAGGTCGAGAGGACGCCCTGCCAATAGCTCGCCAGCCAGTAGACGCCGTTCAGCGCCAGGTAGAGCAGCGCGACCAGCGCCAGGCCGCGCGCGTCGCGCCGGGCGATGTGGGTGTCGACGGCCACCTTGGTCAGGTAGGGCATGGCCAGCGTGGTCGCCGTCACGACCAGCGTGGCCGCCAGCGCCAGCGCCAGCCGGCCCTTTTGCGCCCGCACGTATTTCCACAGTATTCCCAGCGCCTGCCGGTCCAGGTTCGAGAGGCGAAAGGGCTCCTCCTGCCCCTGCATACGGGTCATGAATCCACCGCGGATGGTCATCGTACACCTCCTTGTGCCAGCTCTCCCGCCGCCAGCGTCTCGGCCTGGAATTGGAGCGTATAGACCTGGCGGTAAAAGCCGCCCGCCGCCAGGAGCGCCTCGTGGGCCGACCGCTCCGGCGTGGAGCGCGCCCGCTCGACGATGCGCCCCTCGCGCAGCACCAGGATCTGGTCGGCCTGCTGCACGGTCCACAGCCGGTGGGCGATGACAAAGGTCGTCCGCCCGGCGCGCACCTCGCCCAGCGCCTGCTGCATACGCCGCTCGGTG
This sequence comes from Anaerolineae bacterium, assembly GCA_034437455.1. GTDB lineage: Bacteria > Chloroflexota > Anaerolineae > B4-G1 > B4-G1 > DAOTUB01. Next base: position 19,958 of record DAOTUB010000254.1, read on the forward strand.
TCGGCGTCCACGCTGGCGGTCGGCTCGTCCAGGATCAGGATGCGCGGGTCGGTGAGCAGCACGCGCGCCAGCGCGATGCGTTGCTTTTGCCCGCCCGAGAGCCGCACGCCCCGCTCGCCGACGGGCGTGCCATAGCCCAGGGGCAGGGATTGGATAAAGTCGTCCATCTGCACCACGCGCGCCGCCCACGCGATCTCGCGCTGCGTGGCGTGGGGAGCGCCGTAGGCGATGTTATCGCCGATGGAGGCGTCGAATAGAAAGACGGTCTGCAGGGCGATGCCGATGGCGTCGCGCAGGCTCTTGACCGTGACCCCGGTGACGTCGTGGCCGTCGATGGTGATGCGCCCCTGCTGCGGCTCGTAGAAGCGGGGCAGGAGATGCACCAGCGTCGTCTTGCCCGCGCCGGAGGGTCCCACCAGCGCCACCGTCTCGCCCGGCGCGGCCTCCAGGTCGACGTCGCGCAGGGCATGCGCATCGGCGCCGGCATCGTAGGTAAAGCTGACCCCCTCGAAGCGCACGCGCCCCTCGACCGGGGGCAGGGGGTAGGCGCCCGGCGCGTCCTGTACGTCGGGCTGTGTGTCGAGCACCTCGAACACCCGCTCGGCGGCTGCCAGCGCCTGCATCACCACGTTGAGCATCATGCCGGTCTGGCGGATGGGGCGCAGCAGCATCTGGATGTAGGTGGCGAAACCGATCAGCGTGCCCAGCGAGATCGCGCCGGCGATCACGTTTCGCCCGCCGACCCACAGCACCAACGCCGTCCCCACGCCCATCACGACGCTGGCGTAGGGCATCCACAGCGAGGCGATGCGCGCGGTCTCGAGGTTGGCCTGCAAGACCCTCTCGCTCTGCCGGCCGGCCCGTTCCCGCTCGAACGATTCGCGGCCAAAGAGCTTGACGACCAGGATGCCGGCCAGGCTCTCCTGCAACACGCCCGTCAGCGCCGCGAGCTGGCGCTGGACGCGCCGCCAGGCCGGGCGCACCTGACGCGCGTAGGCCCACATACCCAGGGCGATCAGGGGCAGCAGCCCCAGGTAGGCCAGGCCCAGCCGCCAATCCCAGGCGATCAGCACCCCCAGGATGCCGACCAGGATCAGCAAGTTGGTCAGCACGATGACGGCCGCCCGCCCGAAAAAGTTGTTCAGCACGTCCACGTCGGCCGTGACGCGCGACATGAGGTCGCCCGTGCGCGCCCGGTCGTAGAAAGAGAACGAGAGCCGGCTGAGGCGCCGAAAGACGGCGTTGCGCAGATCAAAGGCGATGCGCTGGCCGGTGTAGGCGGTCAGATAGAGGCGCAAAAAGTCGATGCCCCCCTGTACCAACGAAAGGGCCAGCAGCCCGCCGGCGGCCCACCAGATCTTTTCCGTCTGTCCCTCCAGAATGAAGCGGTCGACCGCCAGGCGGATGATCCACGGCGGGGCCAGCTCGACGGCCGTGGTCGCCAGGGCCGCCAGGACGACGCCGGTCAGGATCAGCGCGTGGGGCCGCATGTAGCCGAGCAAGCGGCGCAGGATGGGCCACACCGGGCCGGATGGTCCTGGCTTGCCGCTTGGGCGACCGCCGCCGGCGCCTCTCCCCGGCGCTCCACGCCCTTCTTTGCCTGGAGGCCCGGCCTGCCCGCGCCCTCTACCGGCCTGCGCCGGAGGTTTCGATGTTTTGTTCATTCACATACTCCCCAACGATAAACCCAACAAGACGGACCTGTCCAACTCTCGCTAGCGAGCAAGCGGTGGGCCGTCGAGAGATTCAATCCCTCGACGGCCAATTTCCCGTCGCGCGCTATGCTTTTGCGTGAGAACACTGTCTGTTCCCGCTCTCACATGGGTGCCCCTCGGCATTCTCGCCGTGGCACTCGCGGATCTGTTCCGGCGTGCACTCCTTCGGGTCTCGCTGCTCCCCTGGGTGCGTACAGCCACACTTTTCACACATCGCGCTCACCTCCTTTTTCAATTGATCTCTACGAACAATGCCGTTCCCAATAACTCGCGCGCCAGGTCCTGGTAGACAGCCAGCCGGTCTTGATCCAAAAAGTAGTGGATGCGGTAGCCGCGCCTCTTCCCGCGCACCAATCCCAGGTCCTTGAGCACGCGCAGGTGTTGAGACACGTTCGAGGCCGTCGTCTCCAGCTCACCGGCCAGGCGGCCCACACACAGCGCGTTTCCCGGCTCCTGCTGGGCCAGCAGGGTTACCAGGCGCAGCCGGGTTTCGTCTCCCAGGGCCTTGAAGAAACGGGCCAGATCGTGTGTCTCGGTCATTGCCATAACTTTAATTAAGCAAGTACTAAATTGAATTATAGCACGACGTTTCCATTTCGTCAAGCCAGGGCGAGGGCTGCTGTTTACCGATGCTACTGGACACTGGAAATTTGACAACACCCTGATTGTATGATATAGTCGCACGCACAATCACATATATTGCCGTAGCAGAGGTGCCCCAAAGCCCGGAAGCGAGGGGTGCAAGAGGGGAAGCCGGTGGTGCGTGCGACGCATGCCGAGTCCGGCGCTGTCCCGCAACTGTAAGAACAGTGGATTTCAAGACATTAACGGATGAATCCGTTGTTGTCCTTAATCCGAGTTCAAGCCAGAGTACCCGCCTCTGCCGCTGCACACACATTACCCTTCGCGGAAAGGAGGTGGTGCATGAAGAGGCCAGCAGCAAAAACAGCCCTTCCCCAACCAACGTAAGGGGGGAGGGCTTTTTCATTGGAGAACCATCCTTATCTGACTACTGTATACCTAAACGAAGGAGAAAATGATGTATTGGCGCAAACTCATACCAAGCATAACCCTCGGAGCGATGATTACCATCGGTCTATTGCTGAGTCTGAACCTGAGCAATGCTACAGCGCAAGCCCGACTCGCTCCGATCTCGGCGACTCTTACGGTAGACCACAGCGACGCGATTAGCAACGCTCTGGCCTACTTGCAGACAAAGCAACTGCCCAATGGCGGTATCGAAGGCTGGGTTCCCGGCGCAGCCGACGACTTTACCACGATCAAGACCGTCATCGCGCTCGCCGCCGTTCACCGTCCGGTCAATCTTCTGACCTCGATCAGCGGCACCACCCCACTGGATTATCTCGTGGCGCAAGCCATCACCTACACTCACGACGCCAGCGGCACACTGTTCCCCGGGCGGGCCGGTATGCTGATCGTGGCCGCCGTCGCTGGCGACAACGATCCAACCGACTTTGGCGGGATGAACCTCATCCACGAACTGACCGCCGCCTACAACGCCGCCACCGGCGCCTATAGCACGACCGCCGCCCAGGGCTTTGCCACGGGCGCGGTGAACACCACCAACCAATTGTGGGCCATTCTCGGCCTGGCAGCGGCGCAGGAAACGATGCCCATTTCGGCCACTGATTTCCTCGTCGGCCTGCAAGAGCCTGACGGCGGATGGGGCTGGGGCGGCGGCTTCGGCGACGTGGACACCACCGCCCTGGTCATCCAGGCCCTCGTCGCCAGCGATAGCGCGGAGACGGCGCGCGCCCAGGTGCAAGAAGGACTGGGATTTTTGCGCAACACACAGGCCGCCTCTGGCGGCTGGGAATCGTGGGCGCAGTCCCGTAGGGGCCTACGCTCCTACGGGGGCAGCCTGAGCGCCGACTCGACGGCCGCCGTCATCCAGGCCGTCGCCGCGGCCGGCTACACCCCGGCGACGGAAAGCTGGGCCGCCGCCGGCGGGCGCACGCCCCACGACGACCTGCTCAGCCTCCAGGCGCCCGACGGCAGCTTTGGCTACAACGCGCTGTCCACCGCCCACGCCATCGCGGGCCTGGCCGAAGCGCCCCTGCCCATCTTTGGACGGGTGCAGCGAGCCAACCGTGCTCTCACCTGGATGAACGAACAACAGAACGGGGACGGCTCCTGGTCGCTCTTTGGATTCCCGGACCCCGGCGCGACCTGCGACGCGGTATTGGCGTACGCGGCAGCCGGTTTCGATCCAGCTTCGGTAATGGCTCCTGGCAGCATCACGTCGGCGATGGACTATTTCTCCGCGACCGCCTCCTCCTTCGTCACCAGGAGCGCCGATTCGGCGGGCAAGTTGGCCCTGGCCGTCGAGAGCGCCGGTGGCGACGCGCGCGATTTCGGCGGCGTGGACATTGTCCGCGTGCTCACCGAGACCTGGTACAGTCCCACGTTGAGCGGTTTTGGCATCCCCACCAACACGTGGCATCAGGCGTGGGCGATCCTCGGCCTGGCAGCGGCGGGCGAGCCGGTCCCCGTCAGCGCCACTCAGACCCTCGCCGGTCTCCAGCAGGCCGACGGCGGCTGGAAATATGACCTGACCGCTGCGTGGTGGAACACCACCGGCCCCGACAACACCGGCCTGGCGTTGCAGGCTTTGATCGCAGCCGGCGTAGCCCCTACCGATACCCACGTGGTCAGCGGCGTCTCGTTCCTACAGAATCAACAAAACGCCCAAGGAAGCTGGAGCGCCTGGGGCGGTCCCAATGCTAACTCCACCGCCTACGCTATGCAGGGCTTGCTGGCAACAGGCGAGGACCTGGAAGCCGCGAAGTGGTTGAAGGGCAATCACAATCCCTACGCTGGCCTGGCCGCTTTCCAAAAGGCGGACGGCCCTTTTGCCCAGGGTGGAGCGGACAACAGCCTGGCGACCTGGCAAGCCGTACCCGCGCTGATGGGAGTACACTATCCTTTCTCGCACGCGCTGAAGGCTTTCACCGGCGTCAACCGAGGTCTCGACCCCGACCGGATGGTCGTCGCCCCTCCCCGCGCGAGCTGGGGCAACGCGGACGTTTTGTGTCCGAGTGTGGACGTGCTCATCCCCTTTGGCAGCGATCTCGATGCCGACGGCAGCGTCGCGCTGGACTGGCGCATCGCTGGCGAGACGGTGTGGGTGACGGGCACGATGGTCTACCGAAACGACGGCTACTACACCGCCACGCTCTCCCTCACCAATCCGGTAGCCGCGGACGTTTTGCGTCCGTACGAGTTTCAGGTCGCCTTTGCCGACCCAGACGGCGTGCAGTCCGGGAGCGGAATCACCGACACCGCTACCCTGAACACGGTCCTGGAGCCGCACACCATCTATCTCCCGCTCGTCCTGAGGAGTTGAGCACCTTGGCGACCCGTTCCGGCGCGGTCAGTGGAGATCGCGCCGGAACCTAGCGTTTCGTGGAGGAAACATGAAGCACAGGATCATAATTTGTCTGGCACTGCTGGCTCTCGTCGGAACCAGCCTGCCGGTTGTGCGCGCTCAGACGCCCAATCGGGCCGGCCTGATTGTGCGTTTCGGCGACGGCTCCGTCACCACCCGCTGCATCGAGTTCAGCGAATCCGAGATCAGCGGCTACGATCTTTTGACGCGCTCCGGCCTGGACATTGTCGAAGCCTTCGATCCGGGACAGGGAGCGGCGATCTGTAGCATCGAAGGAGAAGGCTGCCCGGCGTCGAGTTGTTTGACCTGCGACGTTCCCAACTATTGGTCCTACTGGCACCTCGTGGACGGGACCTGGGTCTATTCCCAGATCGGCTCCAGCAATTGCACGGTCCATCCTGGCGACATCGAAGGATGGCGCTGGGGAAGCGGCAACCCGCCGCCCGTCGTCCCGTTCGACCAGATCTGCACGCCCCTGCCGACGGCGACTGCTACCGCAACGCCGCAGCCGACCGACACACCTCCTCCGCCGACGGCGACCGCTACCGCGACGCCGCAGCCGACCAACACGCCGATCCCTCAAATCGCGACCGCAACACTGCAACCGACCGACACGCCCGCGCCCGTGGTCTGGTTCCGCTTGGACGAAAATCCCATCGCTGCCGGGACTTGCACGACCGTGCGCTGGGATACCGCCAACGTCCAGGAAATCTATTTGGATGGGGAGCGCGTGGACCCCAACAGCAGTCGAGATGTTTGTCCCGCTGCATCGCAAGAGTACCAGTTGCGAGTCGTGAGCGCCGAGGGAGAAAAGACGCACACGCTCGTGCTGGGCGTGACCGGCGCGGCGCCCACCGCTACCGCGACGCCACAATCCACCGCGCCTGCGTCCCCCACCCCCGCGCCTGCGACCGCTACCGCGACGACTGTGCCACCTTCACCCACCTTGCCGCCTGGAGCAATCTCGCCGACTTTGCCCACGCCGACTGTACCGCCGATGGCAACCACGCCCGCCCCACCCTCCGCCCGTAGCGGCGCAGGCGACTCCGGGACCATGCCTACACCAGCGCAGATAGCGGCGCTATCTCCATCACCTCTTCCTGAGCAGATCGGCCAACCGCAGCCTATACCGACATCTTCCAGCGCCGCGCTGCCGGCATCCAGCGATGAGGAGTCCGCCGAACCATTCTTCCCGACCAATTACATCATCTTCAGCCTCATCGCGGGCGGACTGTTGGGATGGCTGGTCTTTGTGATCACGAACCGAAACGAACCGAAAGCAACATGCACCGAGTGATCCGGGGAGCCATCTATGCCTTCAGCGGGGCTATCGGCGTGCTCGCCTTTGCCTATCCCTTCTTCACGGTATCCCGGCCCGGTGGCTCGCTCGGCCTCACCCACGGCCGAGACGCGCCCTTGATCGCGATGGCACTGGTAGGAGTTTCACTGATCGCGCTGCTGGTGGAACTGCAAGGAGGGACGCTCGGCGCCAAGATGGTGGCGCTTCTGGGCGTGCTCGTCGCCATCGCCAGCGTGCTCCGTTTTGTCGAGGTCGTTCTTCCGATGCCCGGCGGGTTTTCCCCCATCTTTGCGCCCATCATCCTGAGCGGCTACGTCTTTGGCGGACGCTTTGGTTTCTTGATGGGGGTTTTTACCATGCTCGTCTCCGGGCTGATCACCGGCGGCGTGGGACCCTGGCTCCCCTACCAGATGTTCACCGCCGGATGGGCCGGGATGACCGCCGGGTGGCTGGGGCAAATCAGCGAGTCAGCGAGTCAGCGAGTCAGCACCTTGATCCTGTGTGCCTTTGGCTTCGTCTGGGGCCTGCTCTACGGCGTGATTATCAACATCTATTTTTGGCCTTTCGCCGTCGGCACAGCCGAGCAGACATGGTCGCCGGGCATCGGCCTGGGAGAGACGATGGGCCGGTACGCGACGTTTTACCTGGTCACCTCCCTGGCGTGGGACATGGCGCGCGCGGTAGGCAACGGGGCGTTGATCCTGCTCCTGGGCGCGCCCGCACCACCGGCGACGGTTCCACTTCGAGGTGCATGCGACCGATGCTTGACGCGCGAGTGTGGCTCCTTTGGGCGCTGACGACGCTGGTCGCCGCTTCGTCAACTCGCAACCCGCTCTACACGGTGCTCCTGGCGCTCGTCGCCGCCGTGGTGGGGACGGTCTGCGCCCCCCGCGATGGGGGCCAACGGG
>DAOTUB010000255.1:0-7105 GCA_034437455.1 Anaerolineae bacterium
CAGGATGAGCAATAGGGCTAAACCCGAAATTAATTATGTAGTCCTTGTTCCAATCATAGTTTCACCTTCTGTTTAGGGTTGATTCGGAGTGATTTGCCGCGTTAACGTTTATTCTCAAGCGTGGTCTTCCGGTCGTCGCTTGCAGGAGCTTGTTCGACAGGGTGCGTGTCCCTTGGTATTTTGTGCCAAGTTCTGGTATTCCCAGAACACTCACTAACCGCCTTTGCAAACGATAGGGCCGCCAACACGAAGCCCAAAACCGTCCAGATGACAAAGTTAACGGTGATTCCGGTTAACAATACAGGATTCCGCGCCAGTATTGATAGCCCCAGAGCCAAGACGATTAATAAAGCAAATAAAATTGCGACGAGCCGCAACTCACGTTTCTCAGGCGCGATTCCGGTTTTGGCAGTTGGTTCACGTCTGCGGTGCAACCAGAGGCCAATGACGGCGAACGCGTAGAAAACAAGGGTGAACAATTGCACGGTGATGGTGGGCAGTCCCTCAGGTCGCATGAAGACATACCCCACGGCATACAGCAAGGTGAGATAAACACCCAGACCGCCAAAGCCCCAGCGACCGAAGACCACGATGGGCCGCCTGTTCGAAGCGGTGAGGGCAGGCTGTGCTAACCGCAACAGTACCCACAGGAGGCTGATCGCCGCAAGAAGATTGACAGCCAGGTTGAGTGTTCCTCCTGAGTTCATAGCCATCACCGGTGCGAGGGAGAGGACCAGGTAAATCTGTACGATGCGTGCCCCCTTGCTCTTTCCGGTGAACCATGCAAGTTCTGGGAAAATGCGCCGCAGTGGCGGAGAGAGCAGGCAGGTTATCGCCAGCGGCAGGATGAAGGACATCACTGGGTGAAAGAAAAACACCATGCTGATCTCTGAGAAACCGTATGGCCCGATGTGTCCCATGGCGAACTTGCCGTCGCCGCTGTACCCGTACCAGATAACCTTGGTGATCCAGGATTCGTATAGTCCGAACAGTATGCCCCAGAGGTAAAGGGATGAGATCGATGTCCGGCCCGTGCGGACAGCGAGGGTCGTGAGGAAAAAAAAGTGCGCGAAATAGAGCCAGTAGGTGACCAAGACCGTCCAGGGGTGCCACAGCCCGGCTTGCAGTGAGGCTCCGGAGAATACTTCGGCGCAAATTAGTACAACGAGTCCGATCAGAACACGTGCGAATACGATTCCGGAAAGCGCTTCTGGAGCGGGAGCGCTTTGTTCCGAAACGCACTTTGAGGAATCTGAGAACGTTTTGATTGAAGCTCCTTTCATCAGTTTCTGTCCTTTCGCTATAAAAGACATTGCATAAATAATTATATTGTGCAACTATTAGAGAATATAAATCGCCAAATGTATGATACTGCTGGTAAAGTATTGATTGCTAAAAGATGCAATGTTAGCAAAGCATCTATCAACACGCCATGAGTGACAGAATTGGAATTGTGTGGCAGAATAGAGGCCAGCCCAAGAGAACAGCAGCCAAGTCATAGGAAGCAGGAAAGGAGCCATGCCATGTCCCTGTTCCCCCAAGAGTTCATTCTGGTGCCTGAAGAAACAGCGCGAGTAGCCCGCAAAGCTTTTCCCAAAGGCAATGTGTACATGAGGATGAGAGATGAGTTGGGCGTGTTGTATAAGGATAGTGATTTTGCGCCATTGTTTTCCACCCAGGGTCGACCGGCCGAAGCACCCGCTCGATTGAATTTGGTGCTGATCATCCAGTACGCAGAAGGATTGACAGATCGGCAGGTTGCGGAGGCGGTGCGAGGTCGTATTGATTTGAAATACACCTTGGGCATGGAGCTGACGGATCCTGGTTTTGATGCTTCGATATTGAGCGAGTATCGTGATCGGCTGATTGAGGGCGGTATGGAAAGCAAATTGCTGGATGATATGCTTGAGCAGTTCCAAGCGCGGGGCTGGCTCAAAGCCCGTGGGCAGCAACGCATCGATTCGACGCACGTTTTGGCAGCGACACGTAAGCTGAACCGGCTGTAGTGTGTAGGGGAAACGCTGCGTTGCGCTTTGGAAGATTTGGCGAGAGTAGCTCCCGATTGGTTGCGGGAGCGAGTGACTCCAGATTGGTTTGATTTGTACGGTTCGCGTTTTGAGCAGTACCGCCTGCCTAAGGAGCAGACCAAGCGGCTGATTCAATCGCCTTATGACCCTCAGGCTCGCAACCGCACCAAAAGGAGTTTGAACTGGACGGGTTATGCTGCTCATTTCAGAGACCTGTGACGTCAGCACGCCAAATGTAATAGTCAATGTCGAGACAACGCCAGCGACGACAGGTGATGTAGATATGACAGCGGTCATTCACACCGCCTTGGACAAAAAGGGCTTTCTGCCCCGCGAGCACTTTGTAGACAGTGTCTATGTCGATGCAGATAATCTGATAAGCAGCCATACCGAGCACGCGATTGATCTGTATGGCCCGGCGCCGCCTGACTTTAGTTGGCAAGCCCGAGCCAGGCAAGGCTTTGACATCTCTTGTTTTATTGTGGATTGGGAAGCTCAAAGCGTTACTTGTCCCCAGGGCAAAGTGAGTCGCCGTTGGCATGCTAGCACAGATGAAGCAGTCTGTGAGATCATACAGGTCCAATTTGATCGTCAGGATTGTGCCTGCTGTCAGAGTCGAGCCCAGTGCACCAAAGCGAAAATCCAAACACGTGTGCTTCATCTCAAGCCACAAGCCCAGTACAAGGCCTTGCAGGCCGCCCGCCAGCGCCAGACCACTGAGGAATTCAAACAGGGCTACAAGACACGTGCGGGTGTTGAAGGTACTATCTTGCAAGGCACGCGCTCCTTTGACTTGCGCCGATCGCGCTACACTGGATTGCCAAAAACGCATTTACAACATGTCCTTATAGCAGCAGCTATGAATCTGGCATGCGTGATGGCTTGGCTAGAGGAAATACCACGCGCGCAGACACGCCGGTCTCGTTTTGCTGCGCTTGGATGCGTCTAGATATAATCGGTGTCGCTGGTGTGTGACCTTGCAATAGATAATTTACCAGCAGTATCTCTATATTGGCTCATTAGCAGTGAACTTTAGCGCCGCACAGCGGTTATCAACGCCCCCGCATCACCACCGGTAGGTAAACAGTCATTCTGTCTGACGTCCAAATCGGGGCGGTGGATCCTCTGCGCGCCCACGTCCCGACTTTTATTCCGGCCTCGACATAGTAAAAGTGTCCGGGAGCACCCGGGATTGTGGTCTCCCAAGTGTACATCGGTTCCCACGGGAGAGGCACGATGCTATCCACCGGCAGGCCATTGTCGTACAAGGTGAGGTAGGCGATCCTTCCCTCCGAGTTAGGGGTGTAGAGCATTACCTCGACGTTGAGATGGGTAGTGGCAGAGATGACCTCGCCCATCCAATGGCCGTTCACCCGCATGGCCAATCCCATCGGTGGACCCTCGTCCCACATATTAAAGACGCGCCGGGCGCGCAGCGCCTCGAGGATCGCCTCCTGTGTCAATTCCGAGGCGAGGACGCCCGTTCCAGGGTGGTCGCCCCAGTTTGCTTGATGCGTGTCCGAGTTTGGCGCCATCGCGACGCGCCAACCGGTAGACAATGTCTGGGAGTAGCTCCTGTGAACCTCTGTCAGGGCTATGCGCTGGGCGGCACCGGCGTGATAGGCAAAGTCGTCAAAGTCGCCGGGGAACGGGTGGTTGAACTGTCCGATCGCGTCCGTCTGGGCAGCGAGCCAGGCGTAGAACTCTTCCCCGGTGTCATAGTTGGGATCGTCCCGGTGAACATAGTCAGACGTCCCCAAGACGTTGAGGTGCCCAAAGGTGTTATGCGTGTACTCAAAGCCCCGCAGCGCGGCGAACGTGCCGGTGACGCTGGCCAGGTCGGCCTGCACGCCGATGTCCAGCCACTCGGACGGATCGATCTCGAACGCGTGGTCGGTCAGCGCATAAAAGTCCGCCCCGTTGGCTCGGGCCGTGGCAAAAGTGTCAGCCGGGACGCCCTGGCCGTCCGAGTAGCTAGAGTGGCTGTGCAGGTCGCCAAAGTAAAAGTACATGTCGTCGGGCAGCGGCGGTTGTCCATCGCCGGTGGTGAACGACCACGTGGTTCCCTCTGCCAGGGCGTGGCCGTAGACGCTCTGAACACCGGTGGTGAGCTCGACCGTGTAGGTGCTGCTGGGGGCGAGATCGACGGACGGCCGAAAGACCGCCATCCGGCTGATCGGGATATAGCCGACGCTGCCGGCAACGGGCGACATATCTGCCTGGTAGAGCCGGACAGTCGTGCCATTGACCGTGCTGGGGTTTAATGCGTCGTCAAACACTGCCGAGATCCAACGGTGGGTGGGCACGTCGACGGTGTCTGAGAAGGGATAGGTCCGGGCGATTCCCGGCCCTGAGCGGGCGAATTCCTGGATCCGCTGGTTGTTCCGGTCGCCTACCCAAAGCCCGCCGTGGCTGTCGATGGCCGCGCCGTAGGGACTGTCGAGATATCCCGGCCCGTCCCCCAGTCCCTCTCCAATGATCTCCAGCACCCCATACTTGGGCCAGTGGAGCTGGTAGACAGCGTGCCGCCCCGCATCGACGACGTATAGGTAGTCGCTCGAATCCGTAGCCAAGCGGCCGAGGTAGGAGAACGTGGGATAACCACCACTATTCATCCAGGCGAGGCCATCGAAACCGGGGCCCGAGTCCGCTGGGGTGAACACCGCTATGGCATTTTCGCCTGCGTCCGCGACGTACACATAGCCCCGCGTGTCGACCGCCACGTCTTCCGGCCAGTTAAAGTAGTGGGTGTCACCATAGCCGTTCACGGACATGCTATCCAAGTAGGTGAGGCCGCGGTCAAAGACCTGGACGCGACGGTTGCCAGAGTCGGCCACGTAGAGCAGCCCATCCGGGCTAATCGCCAATCCGCTGGGCGTGTCGAACTCGTAATCGCCATTTCCCTGACTTCCCAGCGTGGCCGAATAGGTCCCACTAGTGTTAAAGACCTGGATGCGGTGGTTGAGGGCGTCGGCGACATACACCACGCCGGCCTGATCGACCGCCACGTCTCTTGGGTAGTGAAAGTGGAAATTGTCAGAGCCCTTGACCCCCGGCTCTCCGATCGCCCAGACCAGGTCGCCGGAGGTGTCGAGCTTGACCAGGCGCTGGCCGTCGACCTCCACCAGGTAGACGCTGTCGTCGTTGGGGTCAATTGCCACGCCGCCGGGGTAGTTGTAGTGAAGGCCGTCGGTGAGGTAGGGCACATCGAGCGTGCCAAAGGTGCGCTGGTAAAGGTAGCCGCTGTCGAACGCTTGCACGCGCAGGTTGCCCGCGTCGACGACATAGACGTTGCCCGCGTCGTCCACGTCCACGTCGACGGGGTTCTCGAACTCATAGTCGCCGGTGCCATAGCTGCCGATGGTAGCCTGGTACGCCAGCGTGGCGCGATCGTAGACCTGGACGCGGTGGTTGATCGTGTCGGCGACATAGATCGACGAGCTCGTGACCGCCACGCCGGTGGGAGTGTTCAGATGGGCGTTGTCGCTGCCGCTCTGCCCGGTCACGCCCAGGGTGCCGACGAAGGTGGGCACGTATGGATTGGTGACGTCGAGGATCTGGACGCGATGGTTGCCGCTGTCGGCGACATAGAGGCGGTCGGCGTCGTCGATAAAGAGATAGCGCGGGCCGTGAAAGGTGGTGGTCCCCGAGCCGGGCGTCCCGGTGGTGCCGATAGTGCTCAGGTAAGCGCCGCTGGCGTCATAGACCTGGATGCGGTGGTTGCCGTCGTCGACGTTCCAGGGTGGGGTCCCGTCACTGACATAGACGTTGCCGTCGCTGTCGATGGCGACGCCCATAGGCTCCTGGAACTGGTCATTGCCCGAGCCGGCCGTCCAGGTCTGGCCCAGCTCCTGGAGCACGTTGCCGTTCACGTCAAACTCGACCACGTGTTTGGCGCATTGGTCGACCACCCAGAGATGGCCGTCGGGATCGAGGGTGGCGTCCGTCAGCCAGCAGAGGGCGGTCCCGTTGTAGTCGAGCATCCCAGGCCGCCCGATGCGGCGCTGAAAAGTGCCGTCGCTGGAGAACTGGCTGACCTGGCGCCCGTTGCTCTCGACGATCCAAATCGTGTTCCCATCGGCGACGAGGCCGGAGGGGTAGTTGAGGTAGGACGTGTTGGCCGGGTAGGGACTGCCGGTGGTGCCCCACGTGCGGCCGATCGAGAATGATAGCGGGCTGGTCTCCTGTGCAACTTTGGTATGGGTTGCCCCTGTAGCGACGTAGGAGAGTTGATCGGAAAGGGCGGGCGAGGATCGCCCAAAAGACAAGAGCGAGAAAATGACGAGAACAGCGAAAAGACGCAACGTGACTTTGTTCATTGATAAACCTCTTTCTTGCAGAGACCTTGTAATCTGAAAAACAACTTGGCTCGTTTGCCGCTCGCTCACAGTGAAAAGAGGTAGGCCGACTGTTGTTTTCGTTGTGGACCTTGGACGTCGATCAATTATCAAGTATACCCTCTCCCCCATAAGCCGTCAAGCATCTCCTGCGCCAATGAGCAATTCCTTGGTTCAATTTTTATTGCGAGAACCGGACGCTTTTTCCGGGGCGACACGTGCACCGCGCGGTGTGCGTGTTTAGCGCTGTTTCCGTCGGTGCACGAGGCGGTTGGGATTTGGATTGGAAGAGGCGGCACAGCGGGGGATGAGCGCGTTGTAGGGCAGATCGGAAATCCATTCAAGCTAATTTGTCGGCGCTCGCTACGCCCATTAGCGCCGCGCTAATGGGCGTAGCGGTCTCGATCACGACGTCTTTGCTGCCATCGATCAGGGTGCTGGCAAGAGTTACCAGATCAGCGGGAATGTGCCGGTACACTCGATGGTGTGGGCGGCGTCCAGAGCCTCGCTCTGGGTAAAGCGATCAGGATTTTTGGGTTCATCTATTTGTACTCATATGCCCCGATGTCGGGCTGCGCGTCGCGCGGCGCGCCATCCAAATCGACGCTCACGCCCGCGCTCGCCCCGGCGTCCTGCGCAGCGGATCCCGCGCCGATGTGGTAATCGCCTTCCGTCGGGGCGACAAAGGCTGGGTCGCCATAGACGTCGTGGGTGTGGGTGACGCTGGCGTCGGCGTCGGTT
>DAOTUB010000256.1:0-8499 GCA_034437455.1 Anaerolineae bacterium
GAGAGGAAAAGGAAGACGAGCCAAAATACGACGAAAAGCGTCTTCCATGACCAAAAAGCTACGTCCCAACACGGCTACCCGTTCGCTCCAACCGATGGCTACATCGATCATCTGTAGGGTACACATATAATGACCCGCGGCGGTCGGTCCACAGTGGTGGACCAGGTCGGCCTCGGAGTATCCAGGCTCTGTGATGGTCCAGGGAAGCCGGAGCATCGGAATGTCACGGGTAAGCTTGCGACCGTTCGGCTTTTTGCGTGGTAAACGAACCCGAGGAATCAATTCTCTAATCCGCTGTAATCTGCGACCCACGGTTGAAACACTGATCTGTCCCAACTGTTCCAACAGCTCTGGGGTGGTCCTCAGTTCACCCTGACGTTCCAGATGGTGCGCCATCCATACCAGATTGGGCGTCAGACGTTCAGCACAAATGTAGTCGAGACTTTCGTAAATGACCCACAAGGCTTGGGTCACATCCGCCTTGTATGTCATTTCTCTCTCTCGACGCCGAGATTGGCGTCGCAGTGGACTGTTCATCAGTCGGATTAGGCTCTTGTGGTGGAGGCCGGTAACCGTTTCCATCTCTTCCAAAAGTTCTCCTTTCATCTTTCGGTCGGCTTTGATGTACCGTTTCTTCATCACCCGTAGATACTTGTATCGTTCGTCAATGTTCATTTTTTCCTCAGTGGACATAGTTCCTCCGGTAACATTATCATTTGAGTGAACTATACCACTTCGGTAACATTTTACACGAATGAATACGGAGATTTGACAACTTGTGCCGCTTATGATAAGATTACAGCAATCTAATTGAAAGAAGTTTTCAATAAGGCGTATGTGAACGACTATGAACCAGTCCAAGATGACCCATGCGCTGCGCCAAGCAGGATACAAACTCACGCAACCTCGGTTGGCCATCTTGCAGGTGTTGGAAGAGAATGACGGAGGACTCAGCCCGGAGGAGGTTCATCAGCAGGGCAAGGCGATCTGTGCCTCCCTGGGCCTGGTGACCGTCTACCGCACGTTGGACCTGCTCGCCGAGTTGGGGCTGGTGCGGCGCGTGCACAGTGAACAGCGCTGTCGCAGCTATGCCAACGCGAGCGCGGGGCGACACTACTTGATCTGCCAGGAGTGCCACCGCGTGATCGAGTTTCCGTGTGATGGGCTGGACGGCCTGATCCGGAGCGTCCGCCAGCAGACGGGGTACACGATTACCGAGCACTTGCTCGAGTTGAGGGGCCTGTGCCCCGACTGCCAGGCGAAGGAAAGCGCGTAGCGAAATGTTCAAGCGTTTGCATTCTGGAATCGACTGGGCAGCGGTTAAATCGTGGCTGGCGACGGCTGGTTTGTGGGGCGCGGGGCTGCTCCCCTGTCCAGGCTGCGGCGCGCCGATGATTATGCATTTCTGGCCGGTGGCGCTGGTCTTGACGTTGGTCAACCTGCGCCGTTACAGGCGTTCGACGTGTGACACGTTGCACAATGATCCCTCAGACCACGCAACGACAGATATTGGTCCAGAGTGAGGTTGCCTTTTCTTTTTTTACACCATAGTGAAACTGTTTTTCAATTACAGAAAGGAGTGTCGAAATGAGGATCCGATTGAATCGTTTGGTAGTGTTTATCGTGTCGTTTGCCTTGGTGGCCGGCGCTGCTGTGGCCTGTATGCAAAAGGCAAGCCCGGCCGACGACGACAAGCTCAACGTGGTGGTGAGCATCGTGCCGCAGAAGTACTTCGTGGAGCGCATCGGCGGTGAGTACGTGACAGTCAGCGTGATGGTCGAGCCGGGAAACAGCCCGGCCACGTATGAACCCAAGCCAGAGCAGCTCAAGGCGCTCAGTAGCGCGGCCGCCTATTTCAGCATTGGCGTGCCCTTTGAGAACGCCTGGCTGGATAAAATCGCCGCGGCCAACAAAGAAATGGTGATGGTTGATACCATCGCCAGCATCGAAAGGATGGGCGCGCCCCCCGATCCGCACGTTTGGCTCTCGCCGGAACTGGTCAAGGTGCAGTCGCAGGCGATCTATGAGGCATTGGCCAAGCTCGACCCGGCGCACGAGGCTGAGTACAAAACCAACCTGGACGCCTTCGTCGCCGACATTGACCAACTTGAAGCGGATATCAAGGCGACGCTGTTGGGCTTGAAAAGCAAAAAGTTTGTGGTCTTTCACCCGGCGTGGGGCTACTTTGCCCGTGACTTTGACCTGGAGCAAATCCCTATCGAGGTGGGGGGGCAGGAGCCAAGCGCCCAGGAACTGGCCCACCTGATCGAGCAGGCCAAGGAGGAAGGCATCCAGATCATCTTTGCCCAGCCCGAGTTCAGCACGGAGGACGCGGAGACGATTGCCCAGGAGATCGGCGGCGAGGTGCTGTTGATCAGCCCGCTGGCCCCAGATTGGTTGCAGAATATGCGCACGGTTGCCCAGACCTTTGTCAACGCGCTGGGCGAGTAGAAGGAATAGATAAGGGAATACGAGGGTGTCTGATACAAGCGTCTTTGAAGGTCGGGAGGTCATCTCGATCCAGCACCTGTGGGCCAACTACGAGCAAGAGCCGGTGTTGGAGGACATCAACCTCTCGGTGTACCGGGGGGATTTCATCGGACTGATCGGTCCCAACGGCGGCGGCAAGACGACGCTCCTGCGGGTGTTGTTGGGACTGCTGCCGCCGACACGGGGCAAAGTTCGCGTCCTGGGCCTTACGGTCCAAGAGGGACGGCGCATGATCGGCTACGTGCCCCAGGTGGTCGAGTTCGACCGCGATTTTCCGATCGATGTGTGGGACGTGGCGCGCATGGGCCGCCTGGGCAAGCGCCGTCTGTTGCGGCGCTACACGGCGGAGGACGAGGCCATTGTGAGCCAGGCCCTGAGCCAGGTAGACATGCTTGATCTGCGCCACCGGGCAATCGGCGATCTATCGGGCGGGCAGCGCCAGCGGGTCTACATCGCCCGCGCTCTGGCGACGCAGCCCGAGATCCTGCTGCTAGACGAGCCGACCTCCAGCGTCGATCCGCAGGCGAGCGGCGATATCTACGAGTTGCTCCGGGAGTTGAACCAGCACGTGACCATCCTGTTGATCTCTCACGATATGAGCGCCATCTCCTCACACGTCAAGACGGTCGGTTGCCTGAACCGCCGCCTATTCTACCACGGCGAGCGAGAGATCACACCCGAGATGCTGGAGCTGGCTTACCAGTGTCCGGTCGACCTGATCGCGCACGGCGTGCCGCACCGGGTCTTTTCGGTGCACGAGGATGAGGGCGGGCAGGAGGTGGAGTGGTGATCGAAGCTGTGTTGGAAGCGCTTCAGTTCACGTTTATGCGCCATGCCTTGCTGGCTGGGTTGTTGGTCAGCGTGGCCTGCGGCATTGTCGGTACTTTTGTGGTCATCAAGCGAATGGTGTTCATCAGCGGGGGTATCGCGCACGCAGCCTATGGCGGGATCGGGCTGGGCTACTACCTCAAGTATTCGCTATTACCCCTGCTTGCCGGCGGCGCCGTCGGTGACCAGCGGCCTGGCTCGTGGCCGCTGGCGGGCGCTATCCTGTTCAGCCTGCTGGCGGCGGTGGTGATGGGGTTGATCCAGCGCCGGACACGCCAGAGGGCCGACACGGTCATCGGCGTGCTGTGGGCCACCGGTATGGCGTTGGGCGTCGTCTTTGTCGACCTGAGCGAGGGATACAAGGTCGATCTGATGAGCTATCTCTTTGGCAGCATCCTGACTGTCGAGTGGGCCGAACTGTTGGTCATTCTGGTCCTCGACCTGGTGATCTTGGCCCTGGTTGCGCTGTTCTACAAGGAACTATTGGCCGTCTCTTTTGACGAGACCTTTGCCACCGTCGAGAATGTGCCGGTAGACGCCATCTACATCGGCCTGCTGTGTTTGATCGCTCTGACGGTGGTGATGATGATGCGGGTGGTGGGGCTGATTATGGTCATCGCCATGTTAACGATGCCGGCGGCTATCGCCGGGCATTTTGTGAGCGACCTGAAGCGGATGATGGTCGTCTCGGTTCTTTTGGCGATCGTGTTGACCGTGATTGGCCTGTGGCTCTCCTATGCCTGGAACCTGACCTCGGGCGCCAGCATCATCCTCGTCTCGGGCGTGGCGTACCTGGTCAGCCTGGTCGCGCCACGACTGTGGCGCCGTGGCCGCTGGTCGCACGGATCACCGACGTAGCCGGTCAAGACTTGGCCTTCCGGTGGTTGACAGCGCCCCACTAGCCATTTATAATCCTCTTCGTGAAACGCTCCCACCGTCTCGCTATCGCCGTGTTGCTGCTGTGCCTGATGCTCCTTCGGCTGGTCGTCGAAGGAATTTCACCCACGCTCCTGATCGACCGCGTTCGGACCTTTGTCACCATCTTTCTCGGCATCTTTATCGAGGCGGTCCCCTTTCTGCTGGCCGGGACCCTGGCCTCTGGCCTGATCGAGGTCTTTATCAGCCGGGAGTGGGTGCTGAGGCTTTCGCCTCGCAGCACCTTGATCGGTGCGCTGGCCGGGGCGCTTTTGGGTCTGGTCTTTCCGGTGTGCGAATGCGGCGTCGTGCCGCTCACCCGCCGTCTGCTGCGCAAAGGGCTGCCGTTGCCAGCGGCCATTGCCTATCTCCTGGCTGCCCCGGTGGCGAATCCCATCGTCATCGCCGGCACGTGGGCCGCCTTTGGCGCTGGCAGGATCCTGGCGATGCGTTTAGCACTCACTTTGGCCGTCGCCGTCGTGACCGGCGGCGTCTTTGCCCTGGCCCACGATCCCGGTCGCGTGCTGCTAGCGGAGCAGGCCCCGACGGATGGGTGCTGCCAGGTCGAGGGGCCGGACGCAATTCCCGTATCATCCCGCCGCCGGTGGTCCCAGGCCGCGGTGGTGGCCAGCGACGAGTTCTTTGAGATGGGGCGTTACTTGGTGCTGGGGGCGCTCCTGGCTGCTGGGATGCAGACCGTGGTTCCCCAATCGCTGCTGATCGACCTGGGGCGTGGGCCTGTGACTTCGATTCTCGTGTTGTTGCTCCTGGCCTTTCTTTTGTCTGTCTGCTCGACGGTGGACGCCTTTGTGGCGCTGGCGTTCGCCAACACGTTCAGCACCGGCGCGTTGCTGGCCTTCCTGGTCTTTGGCCCGATGGTGGACGTCAAGAGCCTGGTCATGTTCCTGGGCGTATTCCGGCGTCGGGCCGCCGCCTACCTGGTACTACTCCCCCTGGTGATGATCCTGTTTGCAACGCTATACCTGAACTTGATTGTGGGATGGTAGGGAAATATGACACTCAACTCACCATTATCCAACCGGCTTGGCCGGTCGCTCAAGCCGCTCGTACTGTTGCTCCTGGGGCTGTTCCTGTACAGCAGGTTCAGCAATGGGACACTACTTTTCTACATCAACCGGTGTTTCATTGGCTTGGCGTTCCTGGCCGCCATCGTCCTGGTCACGTTGGCCGCCGTCTATGCGACAGCGGTTGTCAAGCAGCGCAACGGTCACGAGCATCGAGTGGGATGGGGAACGCTGTTGCTCCTGGCGCTTCCCGCGATCCTGGGGACGTTGATCCCGCCGGCGCCTCTCGACAGCGGGGCGCTGGCCAATCGCAACGTGACGATGACCGGGCTCGGTCCGGCTGAGACGACGACCACATTGACCAGCGCCCCCGCCGAGCGCGACCTGCTCGACTGGCTGCAAGCCTTTGACGACGCACCTGACGCCACCGCACTCGTGGGGCAGGAGGCCACGCTTGTGGGTTTTGTCCATCGGGAGGAATTCCTCGAAGAGGACCAATTCATGCTCAGCCGGTTCGTCATCGTCTGCTGCGTGGCCGACGCCGTCCCGGTTGGGATGATCGTGCGCTGGCCCGGAGCCGGTGACCTGGCTGCTGGCGAGTGGGTCGAGGTACGCGGCGCGTTCGAGGCCATCCCGCTGGGCGAGGGGGTGTTCCCTATCCTCGTCGCCGAACAGGTGACGCCGACCGAGATGCCTTACCCGCCCTACCTGTACCCTTGAGATGAGATTCCGCTTTTCTGCTCTCGATCGCTTCGACCGCGCTGCCATAGCACTGATCGCCGTTTTTCTGCTGGCCAGCGGCTGGGTCGCGTTGCACGGTGACCGGGTGGGTGCGCGGGTGAGCGTCTTTAGCCCAGCCGACGACGCTGACAACGTCTCCACTCGCGCGCCTCTGCGCATCGTCTTTGAGTATGCGATGGTAAAATCCAGCGTCGAGAGTCGCTTGCGCGTCGAACCGGAGACGCCGGGCATCTTTGAGTGGCAGGGGAACGCGCTGGTTTTCCAACCCGACGGCGCTTGGGGCACGGACACCTGTTATACCGTCACCCTCACGGCCGGCGCCCGTAGCATTCGAGGAAGGCAAGTCCTCCGCGACCTGACGTGGCGCTTTTGCACCGGCCGCCCACGTTTGCTCTACCTGCACGATCTCGACCTGGGCCACTGGCAGTTGTTCATCCTGTCGCCTGGCGACGGCGAGCCGGTGCAACTGACCGATGCGCCGGAGGGTGTGTTCGATTACGCTGTCAGTCCCGACGGGACGACCATCGCTTACGCGGCGCTGCGGGAGGATGGCGGCGCGGACCTGTGGACGGTGGACATTGATGGCGGCGGCCAGCGGGAGCTACTGGCGTGTCCCGAAGCGCGGTGCACGTCACCGACCTGGTCACCCGATGGGCAGCGCATCGCCTATGAGCGGCGCGAGGCAGAGGGGATAGGCGTAGGCTCTGGCGCGTCGCGAATCTGGCTGCTCGCTCCGGGCGCCGGCGAGACGGTCTCCCTGTTCGAGGAGGAAAGCATGCATAGTTCTACACCACGATGGTCGCCCGTGGACACACGGTTGGCGTGTCTCGACGCCACCCAGGAACTTGCCCTGCGCGTATACGATTTGGACGCGCAAACCTCGGTGCTGGTCCCTACTCAGTCCGACTTGCCCAGCGTATGGTCGCCGGATGGCGACTGGTTGTTGGTCACCACTATGGAGCTTTTAGGAAGCGAGGTGGTCTATCACCTCTGGCTGGCCGATCTGGAAGGTGGGACGTTGGTCAATCTGAGTGGACAAGATGCACCGGTGCAGGATGCCTGGCCTGCCTGGTCGCCTACGGGTGAGTGGATCGCCTTCACACGCCAGGTATTGATGGGGGAGCACGCTACACCAGGACGGCAACTCTGGCAAATGCGACCCGATGGCAGCGAGGCCCACCCGCTGTGGATCGAGCCCGCTGCCACCTTCGGTTGGGTGGCCTGGCGACCCGATGGCGGCGCACTGGCCTATGTACGACGCTCACTCAGCGACTTGGACGCTCGGCCGGAACTGTGGCTGATGGAGATGCCGGACGGTGCGCGGATGCGATTGGCCGAGATCAGCACTATGCCCGTGTGGCTGCCCTAACCATCGCCGCCAATGCACAGGTCCAGCAATCGAGATTGCCGGACAGCGTTACAAGTTTATCAGCCGCGTTACACAACGCGTCATTCGTTATGCAGCTGGGGCCCCAGGGATACTTTACCCGCTTCGGTCGGTTCGGCGGATATAATTTATGGGATCGATATCCTCGATGTCGAAACCGGGGAAGCTTATGAGATCGCCACGCCGGGGAACCCGCCCTGCCTGGTTGCCGTAAATCCAAGAGTTACTGAAATGGAACCGTTCTGGCACAACTATTACGACATAGAGGCCATCAAACGTGGCGACAGTATTCATCAGGTTCAGATGTGACTTGGTTGTGAAGGAGGAAATTGGAATGGCAAAATCAAAAAGTCAATTCGTCGTTATAGCCGCTGTCGCCGGTCTCGTGGCCTTTGTAGGATATTGCCAACCGCTCTCGGAAGTGGGAGCTCTACTACGAAGCTTCAGAAGGGCATTTTTGCGTGATCACGCCATCAGAGGAGGCAATGGGGATCGCCCGAAAAGGGCTTCTGGACTGGGCAGGAGACCGTGCCTTGACATTGTGGATGGGCAACATGGAGAAAAGTCGGGAAGGAAACGTGTGGTTGGTGAAGCATCAGAGTTAATTCCACCTGAAGGGTTAATTCCACCTGGCATTAACCCCCTCCGCCACCAGGGGTTTTGGGCTGATCAGGGGGTCAAACAGGTGGAATTAACCGTTAATGCCTGGCGAGGAGCGACATGTAGAGGGAGGTGGCATTAACTATATAGTCGAGCAGCTTGTCTGCGAGCACCCACCCAATATATGCTGCGTGGGCCATATGTGATCTACACACCTGGAGCCATATAGAAAGATGGGACGAGGGGGGATGGTTCTCTATGCTGTGGTGTAGTGCGAGATATTCGCAAGCCCACAGGGACACGTAGCAGTCGAGCAGCTTGTCTGCGAGCACCCCGCTCAATATATGCCGAGCGGGCCATTGTCATAATCCATTACCTGGATTTGTTGCAGGAGAACTGGTCAGCGGGAAATATGCTCAAAGCCTGGGGCGTGCTCTAACTGCTCAGAGGACGAATCGGGTGGACGCAAGTTGATAGTCTGTCTCCACTGTCAGTATCCGCGGAGCGCGCTAC
>DAOTUB010000257.1:0-11811 GCA_034437455.1 Anaerolineae bacterium
TCGAGCGATATTGCATTATTCTCAACCAGCGGGACATCCGTGTCCCTATGGATGACGGCGAACCGTGGTGGCTGCTGTTTTCCTACCATCTGGATACTCCGTCGTCTTCTGCGCAATTCAAATGACGCACTATGAAGCTGAGAAATCATTTATGGAATTTGTCTTTGTCCCTCAATTGTGATAATCTTGTACGCGGTGTATCTTTTCTGCGGCTTCTTGCCGTTGTTGGAGTGTAGCTACCTCAAGGACACGCTATTTTGTTCACTTTCGTCAATCCACAATATTCGATTATACCTCAGTACTAGGATCGACTCTTTGTGTGTCTTGGGCAGAATTCAAGTGGTGACGGTATGGCTTCCGAGATCACAATCTTGGTTCCCAACATCCTGACAGAAATCCTAAAGGCAGAAAGATTTTACATCTCTGTCGAACAGGCTCCATCAGCTGAACGATATGTGTTCGATATGGGAGATGTTACTTTTGTGAAACCGTATGGTGTCATTGTTCTGCTTAGTGCCGCACGCCAGCTTGCTGACCTTTCTGGTCACTCTGTCCGAATGAAAAACTTTGATGAAGATGTGTATGCTTACTTGGAACGCATAGATTTGTTCGAGATCGGAGGCAGTTGGCTACAACCTGCTGACGCTTTGAATAAAAGGTGGTCTCGGAATCCCAAGACGGTCAATTTATTGGAGCTGACACTGATTTCTAACCCCGAAGACGCGACGACCGTAGCTATACAAGCTCGTCGTATTTTCTCTGACTGGCTGGACACAAAGGAGTTGAATAGTCTAATCACCGTTTTGAGTGAGGTCTGTGCCAATATTTACCAGCATAGTGAAGACTCTCAAGGATATGCGTTGATCCAGAAATACGAAGCTGAAAGAAGAGGGCAAGTGATCGTGCAAGTAGCGGTAGGTGATAGGGGGTGCGGTATACGGTGGAGCCTGGCGAAACGTCATCACAACATTGGCGAGGATCCTTTGGATTACCTCAAGGCAGCAATGCAGGGGTTATCGGCACGTAACACCGGTAGAGGTGGGCTTGGCCTGCGCCATGTAGAGCAGATCGTCGCGTCAAAAAGGGGTTATCTGTGGTTGCGTTCGGAGACAGCCGCCTTGATGACTCGTGGACCGAAAAGAACTCGCTCTCACAAGGATCTTACATACGTAAAAGGGACTCAGGTCGCTGTAGAACTCCGTGCTTCCCAGACTTGACAGATTTGTAAACTGTAGTATAATTTGGTCAGGTATTCACTTGGTATCGGTGAACAATCACAGAGCATACGTGAATACACTTAGGAGGCAAGCGATGCACTATGATATGGGACAGCTGAGCAAGATTCTCAATCTTCCTAGTGATCTCTTTATCCTGCGAGATAAGGGGGAGAAAGCATATCCCCATCTAAAGGCAATTCTTGAAGAAACGCCAGAGGGCCAGCCGCTCGTGCTTGTCTTTCCTTCTAACCAGCTCGTTGATGCGTCATTCGCTGACGAATCCATCATTCGACTTGGGCAGGAGCTTGTTGCCGGCGAGTTTGGGCAACGTTGTATCTTGCTTGAAGGAATGTCTGAGGACTCAATTCATAATATCGAGGCAGCTGTGAACCTGCAGAATCTAAAGCTAGCGTTCTTGGTGGTCAAACCTTCGGGTGCATGGCGTACTATTGGACATTTGGAGCCAAGCCTTCAGGAGGTTTTAGAAATCCTGACTCGCAGAGATTCACTGACGACCGTAGAATTGGCGGATTTATTGGATCTAGCTGTCAATACCGCCAGTAATCGTTTGAAGCGTTTATACGACCAACGTCTTGTTCGGCGTGAGCACGAAATTTCGGAAACTGGCTTACAATATGTTTATTATTTTTGGAATTGGAGGATAGATGAAGTCACAGAGGGGAAGGGTACTTTATGAAGAGAGATGTTGATTTCTACGAATTTGTCAGTTTTATCGTGCCTGGTTCGGTGTTGCTTGTGTTAGTCGGCTACATGTTTGATATAAAGAAGGGGGTAAGTAGCCTACTGGCGCCTCAGGACTTTGGCAGTCTCGGTGTCCATCTAATCCTTGCATACATCACTGGACATCTCCTTCAAGCGGCAAGCAACTTCCTTGAGGTTTTGTACTGGAAGGCATGGAAAGGTATGCCAACTGATTGGCCAATCTCGCGACCGCAGAATTTAGATTTTTCGAAAGCGAAGGCAGCTGTGGAGGAGCTGTGTCAGCAAAAGGTCTCTGACCTAAGGCAATGGCGGATTCTGGTAGCTCAGGTCCGTTCGACGGTCTATTCTTCAAAGCGTGCTGGCCGATTACATATTTTCAACGCGAACTATGGTATGTTTCGAGGCCTTGTGGCGGCTGAGTTGATTGTTGGCGTCTTGGGCTGCATATCCTCAATTAATTCAGTTGCATTTTACCCTATTTTGGCAGCAGTCGTTTTTCTTACCGGGTATCGCATGCATCGATTTGCGTTGCATTACGCGAGGGAGCTATTTGCCAATGTGGCAGAGCTTGCCCGGACCAAAAATTTACAGTCTGAGTGAGTGTAACAGGAGGTAGAGTGTTGACTAATCTAGCTTATCAGATCCTTTGGCCAACTGACCAGAAGTTGTTGCTACGTTGCGTACATTTCTACGTAGGCCAGGGCTCGTCCACGCTTGTGCTGGCGTCCGATGGTAGTGGTTCCTATAGAACAATGTTAATTGATATAAACCTTGACCGAGAACGTGGAGGTACAGATGTTCCCAATCTTCTAGCTGACCTGTTCGCAGATACTGGTGGTCAACTTGAGTGTTTCGTTAATACTCACCCTCACGATGATCACCTCAGGGGAATAACTGAACTGAACGAGTTACTCAGTATTGGAGAAGTGTGGCATTCTGGGCACAAACCAGGACGGCAACATGAGGACGCATACAAGGCTTTGATGAAGGTGGTCGAGGCAGTCAAAGCCGGTGGGGGACAGATCTTGGAATTAAGAGGCAGCCGCGAGCCGAGTAATTTCGGTGATGTAGTATACTATGTGCTGGCACCTGCAGACTACGTAAAGGATGAAATCGAGGATGAGGATACAGAGACGCGTTACCGTCGTATCCATGAACAATGCGCGGTCCTCCGGTTTGGAGTCAACCATACCTGGATTCTAGTAACGGGCGACGCCGACAGGAACGCCTGGGAAAAATACATCACCGATTATCATGGTAGAGGATCGGAAAATAGACTTGCCGCCGCTATAATGACCGCTCCCCATCATGGTTCACGCACATTCTTCCGTTACAAAGAAGAGGATGAGCCTTTCGAAGAAGCTATCGAGCTCATTAAGCCTGAGTATGTGATTATCTCTGCTCCTACTCAAGAAGAAAGCCCTCATGGTCATCCGCACGATGATGCCATAGAACTCTATGCCCAGCATGTAAGAGCGAAAAACATACTCCATACTGGGGAAAATCGGTACTGTTATGTCTGCGATGTCTATGAAGATGGCGTATATCAGATACGGGATGATAAAGGGCGTCTTGCAGAAGCATATCCACTTGGTGAGGAAGATGAAAGTCCAGGAAGTCAGGGTAAGCGAAGCGGGTCGGTTCCAATCATATCCGCTGTAGATCATCGGCCAATGGCAATGGAGACTATGTAACTTTGGAAAATCCTAAATTGACTTGGATTACGCTGTTTCCAGACTGGTATCGCCGCGAACGTGAATCTCTTGCTGAGCACTATCCTTCTCTCGTGGTTGATCGACGAGCACTCCGTCGGGGAGTACTACGTTATCATGGGAAACTCGCTGTGCATCCATCTGGTGGTACCGTTGAGCACCCTATTAAGTTGCTTTATCCAGATGCAACGCCCTATGCTCCCCCAGTGGTAACGCCCTTGTATAAGTTGCCTACTTTGGATGAGAATGGCCGACCTAAAACTGACGCGAGTCCCCGCCTGTTCGACCACAGACATCAAATGCCTTGGGGAGGACTCTGTCTATTTCAAAGTAACCCAAGATCGGCACTTGGGCCGGAGGCCATACGTGGAATTGACGTTCTGGCTCGGGCAGAAAGGTGGTTCCTTGGTCATCACACAGGACATTGGCCTCCGGATACAGCAGACAGTGAACTGGAGACTCATTTTCAGCCTGTCTATGATATACTAATTGGTCAATCGTTTTATGAGACTGAAATTTCAGGTCAGGGTCGCTTCTATGCTGTTCCTGCTTTTGGGCGCGTCCAGGATGCAAAACATAGGTTTATCCTTACTAGCATCACCTCGGAAGGAAAGGGGATAGTGATCCCAAAGGATGCACGAAGGTCTCTGGGAAATACGTTTCCACAGATTCAATCTGCTGCCTGGAACTTGGGAAACCTCTCGGAAGCAGAGCAAGAAGAGAGTATTAAGCAACTTATTGCAAAATATTGCTGGTTTCGAGGCTACTGGTGGGATCTGGCATCTGAACCTGTCCCTTTCCATAATGGGCTTGGGTTATTAAAAGTTCTAGGGAAGACGGAGAGTGGCGAGGATGGTTGGGAATTGTTGAAGCGGGCACTAGGAAGTGGTTTGTTGACTGATGAAGTTCAATGGGTTGGGCTGCGTTATCCAGCTAGACAGGGTGGTTTAGAGTGGCTTATTGTATCAGTGCTGGTATCTTGTCACCGGGGACCTGGTGGCGGAATACTTCTGTTGACAGATCGACAGCAACGAGAGTGCTTTGAAAAGGCCAAAATTTACGGTGTACGTGCTCACTCCTGCAAGCCAGAGGATCTTAGGCGACGAAACACTAGTGTGATCAGTCACGACATAACTGATAAAACGGTGGCCCTAGTTGGGCTTGGTGCCCTTGGTTCAGTCGTTGCCGATCTTTTGGCCAAGGCAGGAGTGGGTCATTTTCGACTGTGTGACTATGACAGGTTGTCGCCCGGGAATGTAGCTCGACATGTCGGTGGTTTGTCGGATTTTGGTGTGCACAAAACGCGTGTTGTCAGGACGCGACTATTCGAGATCAATCCATATTTATCACTCTCCGATGAGGACATTTTGACTGACTCAGCAGTGAGTTCGTTAGAAGGATTGAGAAAATTCCTCAAGCCAGCCGATTTAGTTGTTTCCACGATGGCTGATGAAGGCGCGGAGGCCATCTTGAATCAGATTGCTGTGGATATGGGAAAACCTGTAGTTTATGCGCGCGCTTTGCGTCGTGGCAAGGTAGGTCGCGTGTTTATCGTGCGACCATGTGAAGATGCCTGTAAGTCCTGTATTGCAATCTATGCTAGATCTGAAACTGTGGGCGAGCGTACACCGGAAGATTGGATCAGTGTAAAAGAGCTAGATGAGGATATCCTGGAGCACGAGTGTGGGAGGCCAGTTATACCGGGTAGTGCAGTGGATATGAGTTTTATAGCAAGTCTTTGTGCTCGTGTCGCACTTGATTATCTTGAGGGAACACCATTGAAAGCAAATCATTGGATGTGGGCAGCAGTTCCGTCGTCCGACATCGATGATCGATTGAATGCAGAGATGCAAGTGCTTCCGTTAAGATTATGTCCAAGTTATGATTGTCTTGTTTGCCGAGAACCGCCGATTGAGCGCCTGCTTCTTGCCGAATCAGTAAGGACTGACATCATTGCTATGGCAGAGAAATCCTTAAACGTGGAGACTTGTGGAGTTCTTGTCGGATACGTAGATGATCAACGTCGAGCAATTGCTTTGAGAGCGGTCGGCCCAGGTCCACAGGCTCAACGATCGAGTTCGATGTGTAGCCGTGATTCACAGTTCGCTCAACAGCACCTGGAGACAGCAGCAGTAGAACTAGGTGAAAGAGGTCAATACCTTGGAGAATGGCACTCACACTTTGAGACTAAACCTCAACCTAGTCCCATAGATATAAGCTCTCTTTTTGGAATTGCAAGAGCCCCTAACTACCTAAACCGTTGCCCAGTAATGATCATCGCTGGGCTAGACGCTGTTGGTTCAGGCAAAGTTCAAAATCTGCATGTGTCCATTTATCCTATCAACGGTAGAAGCCATACGATCCCTTACGAGATCATTTCAAATGAGAAGGCTCTGACTTTTAGCGTTGGTAACCAGCTTACATAAGCCTGAGAAAGTGGAGTTGTGCTAAAATATTTGTTTGGCTTGATCTCCTTGAACATCCGTACTATATAAGATACAGGTCTTGCCTTTACCGCGCTCCGCTTGGCAGGTCACCCGATCAGGGTGACCGTTCCGGTTTGGAACGTGGTGTACTACTACCCACAACGCTTGCTGGATCGTTAACAAGAGATTCAGGGTAATAGCTTTAATTAATGACCTTCTCTGGTCCATACGCGTTGGAATGAGCACTTGATATTCTTACCTTCCGCCTCACCCGTTCTCCTTCAACCACCAGCGACAACCCGTCCCCCATCTGCTTGACTTGTTTGTCTGTCACGACTATACTAGGGACAGCACTCATTGAAGAGCCGCCAACATGGCAAAAGGGGCACCCCTGAGGTGCCCCCGACGCCATAACTCCTGATGTAGGCAGGAGCCAGACATGTCTATCATAGCACAAACCCAAACCCATAGCAAGCCACCTTCAGCCGCAGCCGAGTCTAGTCCTGCCCCCGCAGGTCCATCGGCGGCGGCTCTTTGCGTTTGGCAAGCCCGACCGGTCAGAATGGAGTGATAACGAGGACGATGTCATTTGCCCCCGGCAGTGTTATCAAGAACCGCTCTCGCCTGTGGCGCGTGGACGCCCAGGACGGAGATGTGTTGATCGCCACCTCTATCGACGGCGGCGAGGCGGAACGACAAAAGTTCTACTTGCCCTTTGAGGACGTGCGGCCCGGTCGCCTGGCGCCACCCTCGCCCGAAATCGTCGGTCGCATCTCGTCCCAGGACCTGCTGCTGCGCGCGTATCGTCTCAGCCTCTTGCACGGCACGGCGCCGCTGCTGAGCCTGCAGCGCAGCCGCGTCATCCCCAAGGATTACCAGTTGGTGCCGGTGGTGATGGCGCTGGAACTGCCGCGCGTGCGCATGCTGATCGCCGACGACGTGGGCCTGGGCAAAACCATCGAGGCTGGGCTCATCGTCACCGAGTTGCTGGCGCGTCAGATGGCTTCCCGCTTGCTGGTCGTCGTGCCGGCCAACCTGCGCGAGCAGTGGCGCGAGGCGCTGGACTATTTTTTTCACATCCCGGCGCGCATCATCTCCAGCCGCCACCGCCGCGAGATGGAGCGCGAGCTGCCGGCCGGGGCCAACCCGTGGGCGCACTACCGCTACCTGATCACCTCGGTCGATTACGCCAAGCAACCGGCCATCAAGAACCAGATCCTGGAGCAGCGCTGGGACGCCGTGGTCATCGACGAGGCGCACCAGGTGGCCAAGCCGCACCAGAGCGGGCCGGACCAGCGGGTGTCTATGGACCGCTGGGCACTGGCCGAGGCCCTGGTCAGGCGCGCCCGGCCCGAGCAAGGTCGAGGGATTCAGCATCTGTTGCTATTGACGGCCACGCCCCACAACGGCTACACCGACTCGTTCGCCAGCTTGCTGCACATGCTGGATGTGGGCGCGGTCAAGGGGCCGGTCCACGCGCCTGTGATCGTGCGGGCCGTGGCCGAAAAGCACGTTTGCCAACGGCGGCGGGTGGACGTCGAGGCCTGGTTCCAGGCCGACGCGGCGCGCGGACGTACCGTCAGCAGCCCCTTCCCGGAACGGGATCAGGACGAGGTCATCGTGCCGCCTACGAGCTATGAGATGGACGCCATCCGTGCGGTAGAGGATTATGGGCAGCACGTGTTACAACAGGCCGCCGCCGGCAGCGTTCAGGTGCGCACCCTGGCCCACTGGACGGTGCTGCACCTGCACAAGCGCGCGCTCAGCTCACCCGAAGCGTTGCGCTGCTCGCTGCGCAACCGTCGCCGCCGGCTCAAACAGTTGCTGGCCGATGCCCTGGCCGCCCGCGACGAGGCCGCGATTGCCCGCGACACCCCGATACCGGTCCAGGTGGCCCGCGCGAACGTGTTGGACGAGGACACCGGCGAGCGGCTGAGCGATGAGGAGGCCGGCCAGCGCACCGAGCGGCTGGTCTACGGTTCGCCGCAACAGCTCCAGGCCGAGCTGGATCAATTGGAGGGGGTATTGGCCAAGGCCGACAAGGTCACGCCCAAGCGCGACAACAAACTGCAGAAGCTGCTGGACACGGTATTGTACAGGATGCTGGCGCGTGATCCCAAGGCCATCATCTTTACCCGTTACGTGGACACGATGGATTATCTCGCGGCCCAGATTGGGTGTGAAGAAAGCTATGCCAACGCCAGGGTGCTCACCATCCACGGCGGGCTGAACGAGCGCCAGCGCCAGGAGGTGTTCCTGGATTTTGAGCGGGCGCCCAAGGCGGTGCTGGTGGCCACCGACGCCATCTCGGAGGGCATCAACCTGCAGCACGCCGCCGCCCAGGTGATCCACTATGAGTTGCCCTGGAACCCCAACCGGCTGGAACAGCGCAACGGCCGCGTGGACCGCTTTGGCCAGCGCAAGCCCGTGGTCACGGTGCGCACCATGGTGATGGACGAGACGTTAGACGCGGCGATCCTCAATGTGCTGGTGCAAAAGGCGGCCCAGATCCGGCAGGACTATGGTTTCTCACCGCCCTATTTCGGCGACGATACCAACATCCTGGACCTGATCCACCAGCACGACATCACCCTGGCCCCCCGGCAGTTGCGCCTGTTTGAGGATTGGGCCGGGGAACCGGACAAAGTGACCGAGGACCCCTTTGCTGACGAGGCGCTGGAGCGCATCAAGGGGGACAGCTTTTACGGCCAGACCCAGGTCAGCCTGCCCGAGATCGAGCGCCGCCTGCAAGAGACGGCGACCACCGTCGGCTCGCCGGAGCAGATCCGCCGGTTTGTGTTCAGCGGACTGGACCGCTTTGGTTGTGCTGTCACGCCGGTAGGGGGTTCGACAGGACGCGCCATAGGCCCTGCGGTGGCGCCGAATGACGACGTCTGGCGGATCAAGGTCAGCCATCCGGCGTTACAGACGGCTTTGGTGGGCGAGGTGGTCGAGCGCGTGACTTTTGACGCCGAGCGGGCGTTGGATGACCCGGACGTGACGTTGCTGGACGTGGGGCACCCGCTGGTGCGGCGGCTGATCGAGGTGGTCAAGCAGCGCGCTTTCCAGGTCGAGGCCGAGGGCGACGCCGCACATTATGGGCGCACGGCCTACCTGGTCACACCCGCCGTGGACGAGACGACGGCATTGTTCTACCTGGTGGCGCGTTATGTGGTCAACACCGACCCGTCCTCGATCATCGAAGAGCTGTTGCCGGTGGCAGTGCCGGTGTACGGTGGCGAACCACTGGCCCCCGAGGTGGCCCGGCGGCTGCTAGAACTGCCCGCCAGTGCCCAGACCCGCACCGACGCCGAGGTGCAAGAGGCGTTGGCCGACGCGTTGGCGATTAAAGATCGGGAGCATCTGCTGCAAGCAGCGGTCGAGCGGCGGCAAAAGGAACTGGTGGCCGAGCGGCAGAATATGCGCCGGCAGATGGAGGCGCAGGAGGACGCACAAACGGCCGAGTGGCTGCGGGGGATTGACGACCTGTCGCCGGGGAGTTTCGACCTGCTGGCGCTAAAGGTGTGCTTTCCGGCCTGAACCCTCTCGCCTATCGAGCATATCCGCGAGTTGGCCTGATTCTTGCTACGTCAGGGTTTTGTGATACTGACTATCACGAAACCAATTACCAAAAGTGTGTTTCGTGTCGCAGAATGTAACAGGTCTCGGTCCGAAAGAGGCAGCGACGATGACCCAATCCAACACCCACATCACGGCTTCCGGCGGCCTGATTTCCGCCGCCTTTATCGAGCACATCCGCGAGCTGGCCACCCGCCAGCGCGGCGTTGAGCCCGAATCTTTCACCTTGCCCTGGTCTCCAGCGCCCCGGCACCCCGCCGCGCTGGAAGAGACTATCGCTAGCGCCTGGGAGCTGCTGCTAGAGCGCTGGGACGCCGTGCGCGAGGACCTGCCCATGATGGACGTCTCCCAGCTCCGCGCGCGCTGGCTGCTGCCGCTGTTCGAGTTGCTGGACTTTCAGCCGGTCTATTTGCGCGCTGACACCGTGCTGGACGAGGCGGGCAAGCTGCGCTACCCCTTGTCACATCGGGGTTGGGAAGGGGACGACGCGCCGGTGCTGCATACGGTCCCGCCCACCCAGGCCCTGGACGAACGAATGACTACTTCGGCAGGCTCAGCACGCGGCATTAAATCCAAATCCCCCCACGACATGCTGCAGGCGTTCCTCAACGCCAGCCCGGACGACCGCTGGGCCATCCTCAGCAACGGCTTCATGCTGCGCCTGCTGCGCGACTATCACCACACCTTTACCAAAGGCTACGTCCAATTTGACCTGGAGTCGATGTTTGAGACGCGCAATTACGGCGACTTTCGCGCCCTGTACCGCATGGGCCACGCCAGCCGCTTTGTTCCCCCGCAGACCTCCGAGGTCTCAGAGACCTCGGAGGTCTTGGCTCCCCTGGAACAATTCTACAAAGACGCCCTCGCCACGGGCATCAAGGTCGGTGAGGACCTGCGCGGGCAGGTGCGCCAGGCCATCGAGACCCTGGGCAACGGTTTTTTGGACGGCGCGCTGATCCGTCAACTGCAGGACGACCCGGCGCTGTGCCGCCGTTACTATGGCGAGATTCTGCACGTCATCTATCGCATCCTGTTCCTGCTGTTCGCCGAGCAACGCGGCATGTTGCCCCACGCCGGCGCGCCGCTGGAGGACCTGTACCGCGAGGGGTACAGCATCACCGCCTTGCGCGCCCGCGCCGAGGGCGACCTGCCCCGCGCCGACCATTTCACCGACCTGTGGGCGGGCTTGCGGGCCACATTTCGCATGGTGCGCCAGGGCGCGCCCGAGTTGGGCGTGTTTGGCTATGACGGCATGCTGTTCGACGATGATCAGATCCCCCTCTTGAGTGGCCTGCCCACCCCGGACCGGCCCCATACCGCGACGCCCCTGACCTGTGCCAACAGCGATCTGCTGGGGGCGATCCGCGCGCTGACGCTCATCCAGCGCGAGGGCGTGCTGCAACGCATCTCTTACGCCGACCTGGGGGTCGAGGAGCTGGGCGCCATTTACGAGAGCCTGCTGGATTATACGCCGCGCGTCACCAGCGGGCCGGAAAGCGTGGAGGGGCGCGAGATTCCGCCCCATAGTTTCTTGCTGGACCCGCGCGGCGCCGAGCGCAAGACCACCGGCTCTTACTATACCCACCCCTCGCTGGTGGACGAGTTGATCAAGAGCGCGTTGCTGCCCGTGGCGCGCGACCGGTTGGCGACGGCCGGGCTGCCGGTGGTGGACGCGGACACGGTGGGCGAGATCACGGCCGGCTTGCTGACCGACTATCACGACCTGAGCGCGGCCCAGCGCGCCGCCGGCGAGGTGGCCCTGCTGGCGCTCAAGGTGTGCGACCCGGCGGCGGGCAGCGGTCACTTTTTGGTCAAGGTGGACAACACGCTGGGCGCCGAACTGGCGCGGGTCCGCACCGGCGACGAGTACCCCGACCAGGACGAGGTGCAGGCCGCCCGGCGGGACGTCCTGGCCCACTGTATCTATGCCGTGGACCTGAACCCTATGGCGGTGGAGCTGTGCAAGGTGAGCCTGTGGATCAATGCCAGCGTGCGTGACCAACCGCTCAACTTTTTGGACCACCACATCAAGTGCGGCAACTCGTTGATTGGGACCGTGGTTCGACCTGGCTCATCACAGGCCCCTGATCCGATGGCAGAGGGTATCCCCTACCAGGCCTTTGACCAGACGCTCACCGGCAACGACCGCAAGCT
>DAOTUB010000258.1:0-4264 GCA_034437455.1 Anaerolineae bacterium
GGATGGCCTTTTGAACGCCACTGGGCTTACGCTGGTGGGCGCCACGCAAAAGACCGAGATCCCACAGGCCCAACAACCGTTCGACTACCTTGTGATTCACCTGGCAGTTGTACTCTTCTCGCAACTCGAACATAATCAGAGGCAGCCCGTACTCGGGATGTGCCAGAGCAATCTCTTCCAGGATAGCACGCAGATCAGCATACTTCTCCTCGTATTTATGGCGTCTCGCCCGGCGGTGGCGGCGGCCCGTCGAGGTCGAAGGGGAAGGTGGCGACGATGTTGGGACCGCCGGGCTGATAGGCGCGCACCATGTACTGCGCGCCCGGTTGCAGCGCCTGTCCTTCCTCCAGCGGAACCGCAAGCTCCCACGCGCCCTGCCGGATAGGAGCGCAGGCGTCGGTGGGCCACCAGTCTTGCGGCACGCCGTCGGCCCAGAGTTCTGTGTTCAGGCAGATTCCATCGGGCAGGGTGCTCCTGCCACGGACAACGACCTGCGCATCGGTGACCTCCACGCCTTCGATGGTGATGCGACCGCCCAGGACAAGGGGAGGGGTTGGATTCGGTCTCGGCAGAGGGCGGGCAGGCTTCCAGGGAGGCGTCCATGTCCCGCTGCGTCGTTGGACGGCGCGTCTCGTCGGTCTCGCCGATCTGAATGGGAACCAGGTCCACCAGCGGGCCGCCAGGTCTGCGCACCGCCAGCGAGAGGCCATAAGCGCCCTCGTCCAAGCCCTCTGGAAATTGGACGGTGATGGTATCGGAGAAACCCACGCCCGGCTCCAGAGTGAACGGTCGCTGCTCCAGCGTGGCGATCACCTGCGGCAACTGGCGATCCAGCAATTGCAGGCAAAATCGTCCGCGCCAGGTCCGCTCGGTTTCGTTCGTCATCGCGATGTCAAACTTTGCTTCCGCCGCGGGTTCGTACCCATCGGTATAGCCGCTCCAGGCCACGATGGCCCCATCCTCGCTCTCCGCACGGGCGGAGAAGGAATCGCGCGCGCTCTCGGCGGGGGTTTGCGGCACGCTCCTCGGCGTTCCACAACCGGCGGCGAGCAGGGCTGTGATGAGCAAAAGCAGCGCCGTCCAACTCACGGGTTTGATCATTTTGGTGAGCATCGGTATCCTTACTTGGGCTTATTTGACGCTTGAAGAAGGGGCAGATAAATGGTGGGACCTTTGATCTCGAACGTGTCCGTAAAGATGGGATCCGAGTATCCCAACTGTTGAACCCCAACGGTGTATATCCCTGTGCTTCTGTTCTGCTCCTCGATATAGAAATGCAGCAATTCCCGTTTTGTAGCCGCGCTTTCCATAGCGCGTGCATTTTGCCACATGAAGCACCCTTCGCGATATAGAAATCGCGGCTACAACTCTCGTTTTTCCCCATAACAGGAATTGCTGATAGAAATAGTACTTTTTCCCTCCTACCCCATAGGTAGCGGTGGTGCATGACTCCCACTCTGGACAAGCCGTAGTACTGTGTCCCTCGGGGTTATACCAATGCAATGAGAGATCCGTACCGTCGTCGCCATAGTCAAAGCCCACAAAGAGCACAGCCCTGCTATCGAAGAGCGTGTAAACCCCCTCCTCATCATCCTCCAGCCATTCAAAGTCACTGTAGGCCCAAAACGTGGATCAGGCTCAGGGCGAGCACAAGCACGAACGCGCCCATAACTATTGCCCCTTTGAGCGCCTTCCTTTTGCCGACATCCGACAGAACATCATCAACCAAAACTATGCAGGTTTCTATCATTTTTTCTTCCATCGTCTCCTTTCGATTCGATTAGAAAACAGTACAGACCTAAACCATACTTCCCGTCGCACACGATCCAATCCGCCGTCGGGCGATCCGTCAGTCCTCGCGACGCACGATCTCGCCGTCCTGGTCCGTTCGGAATACAAACTCTTGCCCTTGGGCCTTCAGCACGACCCGCCAGCCCGGCGTGATCACCTGGGCGCACATCTCTCCCTCTTCCGCAAGCCCCAGGCAGGCGTCGGGCCACTCCTGGCGTTCGTACGAGACGTAATCGATCTCATCCACCGGCACGCCCAACTCATCGCTCAACGCCTGCTCGGCGGCGATAACCGCGTAGGGCGGATCGCCGTGCGGTGTGTCGGTCGCTTGGGGAACATCTCCATCTTGCGCGCATGCCCCCAGCAGCATACACAGAACCAGGGCCACGATGCCCATTCGCTTGTGCAACATATTCACTCCTCCTCTGAAAATAACTCTGTAGGTCGGCAGGCAACCGGAGGTTGCACGTTATCCAACCCTGGCGATTAGCAAAATCGCCCTACATTTTCGTCCTCCTGCGTTAACAGAGTTCATGATGACTCCTTCCAAAATAGATCTGTAGCCGCGGATTCCGTCGCAACGAGTTGCGCTACATTTTCCGGTCAGCCTCTTCTACATCAAACTATTGTACCAAGAAAACGGTTTACTGACGTGTGAGGTGCGTTGGGACTACCGATGAGGTAGGTTTGAAGAGTTGGAATTGTGTTGGAACAAATTCCGGCGAGCCATCTGTCAGCTGGCGCGGGAGACACTGTTTTGAGCTTACTCCACAACTCGGCTACCATCCGCCCGCCCACTCGACGGTCAAACGCTCAAACAGGCCCACGCGAAAACGAACGGCGCTGTCATCGCGGATCTGTTCGCACTCCCCAACCGTCCGCCCATCGGCTTCGATGGCCCGGGGCAGCCGACTCACGCCGTGAAGGACGATCTCAAACTCGCTGTAGCCAGGTTCGTACCGCCCCTCGGTCCGGCGGCGCAACTCGAGGCGCGCCGGTGGAGCGTCGGCAGCGGCGAGGGTGAGGCGGGTCAGTCGGTATTCGCCGTCTCGAAAGCGCCAGGTGTGGCCGTCGTCCTCGTACAGCTCGCCGGCGCCGTCGCCCGGATAGACGTGCAGCGTCAGAGCGTCGGCCTGCTTCTCGCCGACGTACTGCATCACAGGCCCCAGCGGCACGACCGACCCCGCCCGCACAAAGAGCGGTAATCGCTCCAGCGGGGCCTCCACCTCGACGCGGGTCGGACCGACGAGCGGTTCATCGGTCCAAAAGTCATACCAGATCCCCTTCGGCAGGTAGACGGAGCGGCTCGCGCTCCCACACTCGACGACGGGCGCGACCAGGAAAGCGTCGCCGCACATGAACTGATCGTCCAGGGTGTGGGTGAAGCGATCGTCCTGGAAATCCAGCAGCAAGGGGCGCACGATGGGCGAGCCGGTCTGCGCGCACTGCCAGAAGGCGGTATAGAGATAGGGCAGCAGTCGGTAGCGCAGCTCGATGTAGCGCCGGTTGATGGACAGGTACGGCTCTCCCCAGCTCCAGGGCTCTTGATCGGGACTGTGAACGAACGTATGGGCGCGCAAAAACGGCAAAAAGACGCCCATCTGGAGCCAGCGGGTGAACAGCTCGCCCGTGGCAAAGCGGGAATAGCCGCCAATGTCGGGCCCGGTATGGGCCAGACCGCTCAAACCCAGGTTCATCAACATGGGCATCGAAAGCCACAGGTTGGGCCAGTCGGAGCGGTTGTCGCCGGTCCAACTCATGGCGTATCGCTGCACGCCCGCCCAGCCGGAGCGGGTGATGTTGACGGGCCGCTCGTGGGGACGCAGCCGCTTCAGCCCCTCGACCGTCGCCCGCGCCATCTGCATGCCATAGACATTGTGGGCCTCGGCGTGATCGCCGCCGCACCCGTCCAGATCGTGCCGCACGAAATCGGGCATAGTCGTGCTCCGCAGCCCAAAGATGGCCGGCTCGTTCATATCGTTCCAGACGCCGTCCACCCCCACGCCGACCAGTCCCTCGAACAGGTCTCCCCACCAGGCCCGCACGTCCGGATCGGTAAAGTCGGGAAAGTAGCAATCGCCCGGCCAGACCGGCCCCTTGAAGCGCGTCTCTCCGTCGGGATACGTGCAAAATGCGTCCCGCTCCAGGCCGTCCCGGCAGACCCAGTAGTCGTGGTCGGCGCGGATGCCGGGATCGATGATGGTGATGATCTTGAAACCCATCGCGTGCAGATCGGCGATCTGTTTGGCCGGGTCGGGGAAGCGCTCCGGGTTCCAGGTGAAGCAGCGGTAGCGGTCCATGTAATGGATGTCCAGGTGGATGCAGTCGCAGGGGACGCGATAGACCTGGCGAAAGTCGCGCGCCAGCTTGCGCACGCGGGTATCGGGCTGATACGACCAGCGACTCTGGTGATACCCCAGCACCCAGCGCGGCGGCAGACGCATGCGGCCCGTCAGCTCGGTATATCGCTCGA
>DAOTUB010000259.1:0-15833 GCA_034437455.1 Anaerolineae bacterium
GTCTGGGTTGCTGTGCGTTAGAATGAGCGCAGCGTTCATCATCGTATCCTCCTCGTTTGTCCCATACCGTGCGTCGTCTTGCGCCCGGTGCCGCAGAACTCGGCGTAATCGGCGAGGGCGTTGAGCTGCCATACCAATGCTTGATTCAGCTTTCGCGCCCGGGTGATGGCGAAGGCAACCTCCCCCACAAATCCCACGAAGGGTCTACCACGCCCCAGGTCGTGTTTCTCTGTATGTAGCCGGTGGCTGTCAATCGCCACGTTGGTCAGCACGGTCTCCAGCAGCAAAGTGCTGATGCGC
Source organism: Anaerolineae bacterium (assembly GCA_034437455.1). Taxonomy (GTDB): domain Bacteria; phylum Chloroflexota; class Anaerolineae; order B4-G1; family B4-G1; genus DAOTUB01. The sequence continues at coordinate 301 of DAOTUB010000259.1, forward strand.
CGGTCCGGCGGCGCAAAGTCATTCCACCGGCTAAGCCAGCTCTTAAAGACGGCGACCGGTTCAGGCAAGGGAAAGTCCAGTCTCCCCGCGCTGAAACTGGTCGGCGACGTGAAGCGCATCGCGATATAGTCGGCAGGCCGAATCCCAGTCAGCAGCAGATCGTAGCTGCGATGGGTGACGTGCGCATCGGGCCAACGCACAGGCCAAGTACGCCCGTTCAAGTCGAGCTCGGCCGTGGCCTGCACACCGGTCCACAGCGGTTCCCATAGATCGTCCTCCAGAAGTGTTACTCGCCAGTGATGCTCGCCGTTTCGACCTCGCTCCAACGCCGAGATGGTGAATGGCTTGCGCACGGGGCGGTTGTGGACGACATTTCCCAGTCCGGGGTAGGCAGCATCCATCCACCGCAACAAGTTGGCGTGCAGGGCGCGGTAGAGGTCAGGTGGCGGCGGGTGATCGCCGCCCGTGACAGGGAACTTGATGGCGTAGGGCATGGTTACTCCTGACGAGCCTTTGTCCGAGTCGGCCTGTGGTCCGGATGCAACAATGTCTGCAGACCGAGGCTTTGCAATGTACGACTGATCGCCTTCACCTCGTTATCTCACTCCCATTCCAGCGCCTTCTTGCTGTGCGATTCGTTGAGGATCAGCATCAGTCCACTCCGGCCGGCTTGGTCAATGATACTGTCCGCAGTCATTAGGATGGCGTCAATCTCCTCCTATGCCGGCAGTTTGGCCAGCAGGAGGAGGGTCACGGGGATAAAAAGGCGTCTACGACGGGGCATAGGTCGCCTCATGCTATGCGCACCGTCTGTCGGCCCCGCCTAACATACGTTACCCCGCTGTAGCGTCTTTCTTTGCGCTTATCCTTTTCGGGTTCCTGGACATCAAACACCAGGATCCCACGACCACTCGGTAACTCGATCTTGTCATAGCGGAGTTCCGATGGCGCAAAAGGAGGTGAAATCTTTGGGAGCCAAGTTGTTGCCAATATATTGAAAATCTCATCCCATGTCTTTGGGCGTACATCTTGTGAGGATTTGTACTCAAGCGTGAATCCCTCAATCCAGCCAGTATAGTTTCTTTCAGCGATACCCAGTAATACCTTGCCACCATAACTGTTAGACAATGCACAAATGGCTTGCGTTGTCTCACGCAAAATGCTCTTCGTTAGATAGAAAGGACCACCTGGCTGATTATTATGAGGTTGCTTGAACTCAAGCATATCGCCTTCTGTGTATCGATTTCTCTCCAAGAACTCCTCAAGCTCCTCTTCGGTGTGGGGATAGATTGGCTGGTGACAGAGTGCATCGCTTAGTGCTCTACGGCCTGGCTGACCGCACCAAACCGAAAAGTTCACATCAAAGTGCTCCTTCAATTCCTGAACTGTGCTACTGCTGTGAAAACCTCGATGCTTCCAGGCGGTATGAGTATAATCCTTGCCCACAGCAAATATTTTGATGTCTCGCCCCGATGGTGCACATAGAGCCAGCAAATGTGGTTCGACAGGCGTATCACAACCGGTTTCCTGCAAGAACCCGTCTCTCAGGCAATCTACTGAAACTGGCAAGGTTCTAGCTAGCACCTGCTGATTCTCCAACAACCACAGAAGCCGCTCTCGTGGATTCCCGGTCAAGTGCTTCACGAGCTCTTCATAGGCCTCTAGGATTGCTCCATCATCCCGGTCCAAGATAAGCCTAATGAGTTTCCTATTGTCAAAAAGATCATCGAGGATCCCCTCGCTTGGTGAATGGCCAAGATGTGCTGCCAGGTAGACATTGGGGTCAAGAGCAAGCGATAGCATTGGTCTACCCTTCCGATGGCCTTGTCTCCCTACTTGCTTTGCTGAGCATTACAATATCTTCCATATCGCTGGCAAAAAAGTCCCGAAATCCCCCTGGGATGTACTCCAAGTCTCCTGTTCGGTCGACGGTAATCTCCTGAATGTTGCTTTGCCCAAACAAGCGATCCACAAAGTAAATGACCAACTCATTTGGATGAATCTGTCGAGGCCTATCCAATTCCCCATCTAGCTTTCCTGCAGCCGTTTCGGCAATCCGACGCCTTAGCCGGAGCAGAAAATGCTCGCTGTGTGTCTCTATCAGAAACTGAACGTGGAGCGAGTCTATTTCCCTCTGTGTAGGCTCGGGTATAGGCTCAGGTTCTCCACGATCCTTTTTTTCCTGAATCAACCGCCATGCACGGCCGGCATGGGAGGCCTTGGCAATGAACAAGTCAGTGAGAATGGCCTGGGCGCTCGGGTGCAGATGAAGTTCAGGTTGCTCGATCAAGAGCGTGCCGTCGCCATTGGACACCAGACACTGGATGATCACGGGCAATACTTGCGACAATCCAAAACCAACATCTGCCAGGTTCTTGGAATTCACTTCCTCTGATTCATGGATGTCTACACTGGCAACCAAGGCCCGGCCGCCAAAGCTGTAGTGAGTGACAGGACGAACACGAGCACACAGGCCAACTGCCTGCGACCAGAGGTCGACTTCGTCTATCACTGACTTGTCTATTTCTCCACGCAGGTATTGCAAGTACCCCCGCAGCCCACTGCCTTGCCAGTCTCTGATTCTCTGCGCATTGAACACAAACTCGCGCTCTGGCTCGGGACGCAAAGGTACTAAATGATCCATTTGCTGTAAGAACCACACGACCGTTTGCCGGAGCTCACGCAGCAAGGCCACAACGAACTTCAAATCGTCGCTTGAGACAGCGTCGCTTTTCAACACGACCTCCGGCGTCGCAAGGGTCGGCAGGAACCCCGACACCAAATCAATGCGCGAACCGGCCCAGGCCGAATCTTCGTCAACCTCGTGACCGCGCAGGATGTCGCTGTGAAACCACCACTCGTCTTCTCCCTCCGTAGCAATACGGTAGTCGAGGCGGTAGGCCGCAAAGATGCTCAACGGGGGATGATGCTCTGAGTGGGACTGTGGATACGCTATTTCCAGTTCAGTCAGCCACGCCTGTTCGAGCTCGTCGTTCCACTCGTATTGCAGGCATAACTCCACTTGATCCTGGGCCTGGCTGGCCGGGATGGCCGGTAGTCCCTCGCGCTGGCACTGTTGGTTGACCAAGCGAGTGAGGGAGTCCAGGGTATCCAGCAATTGACAGCGAAAGGCAAAGATAATGGGTTTCGGCCAGTCTGGGTTGCTTGGACTGGTATGAATCATAGTCCCGAAATCCCCGACGTCAACGCCTTGACGAGTGGCATAGACAAACGGCCCAGATCCCACCTCTGCACCAAGGCTCTGCTTCAGCAACCGCAAGGCGCGGCCGATGACACTCTTGCCGCTAGAGTTCTTGCCGAACAGCAGGGTGATAGGACGCAGCTCAATCCAGTCGGTATCCTGGAACGCCATAAAGTTCTTGAGCCGGATGGCTTCTACGCTCATGCTCCAACTCCCCTCGCCAGAGAAACTGGCTTGTGGCCGTTTTGGGGCTTGGTTACACTAACTCAACGTCCTGGGCCGCAGGCCGCCCTTTCATGCCCTTCCCTTCCACGAACCGTACCCGCTGGCCCTCCTGCAGCGTGCGCCCTCCCTGGATGGCCGACTTGTGCACAAAAATGTCAGGTTTCCCTTTTCGGGCGATGAACCCGTAGCCCTTTCGGTCGTTGAACCACTTGACGGTCCCCGTCTCAGTACCCCTGGTCGGCTTGGCCTCTGCCCTGGGGCGCGGCCGGGGCGCGGTGTCGCGCACGCGCTGGTCGGCGAGCACGGCCAACGGATCGGGCAGTACGGGCCGCTCTTTGTACTCGTTGACCTTGTCCAAGCCATGCTCGATCTCCATGTAGCGCGTGGCCTCCAGCCAGTCCTCGTCGCTCTCGCGCCATTCCAGTATGACCAGCAGCATCTGGATGCGCTCTATCCCGCGCAACCGCCGGGCGCTGCTGCTCAACTTCTGGAGGACGTACTGTTCGAACTGCTGGACGTAGGGCGCACCATCGGCCTCTGAACCCGCTTCGGCCCACCAGTCACCCTTGAATAGCCGGGCGTAGCGCGCCCGGCGATCCGTAAGCCGCAGATTTGCTCGAATGGCGACGGCTCCCATCCCCAGCGGCTTGCCCATGCCCAGCTTGTGGCGATACACTTTGCCGCCTTCGCCAGGGAGCGACAGCGCCCACAGCAGCGCCCCAAGCTCCTCAGGGCGCAAATTCTCGAAGCGGAGACTAAACTTGAACCGAACGCCGGGGGCCAGGGGAACTATGCGCGTGAGTTGGCTCTCGTGCTTGCGCTCGCTGGGACTGGCCTCGATATCGGGTGTGGTGCCTTTGTGCCAGTAGAGCTTGTGGCCCCGAAGCTGTGTCTCCAGCGGCGACGTGCCATAGTGAGCCAGGCTGGCCTTATCATCTGGATCGTGACCGGCTTCCCGATCCTGCGCCAGGTAGTGCTGGAACGTGGTCGGCTTGGGGCCGGACAGGACGTGAGGCGTGATCGGTTCAGGGTTGAACCAGATGCGGCCGCTGGCACCAGCCAGGTGTGCGTCGCCAAAGAAGACACGCCCGGCACGCTGGTCTTCCGGGCTGCTTTCGTCTTCAACCCAGCCAAAGATTGCATCGGCCAGGTCGGGCTGGGAGACATCCATCAATTCCGTCGGTGCGAAATCGCGTGGTGTGGCAGCCCGCTTGCTCCCTGGAAGCCGGGCCGGGACGCGAAAATGGGGGCTATGACCAAAGGCGATTACCTCGCCATCCCGCTCGACATAAAAAACCGGCCCCCCGTCCTTGAGGCAACCATTGCCCTCACCCCACAGTTCTTGCTTTTGGAAGGGTGTCAGACCAGCCAAATAGTCGCGGATCGTTTGCTCCCGGATCTTTAGCAACCGGGTGCGGCGATCTGGGAACAGGATGAGCGCGTGGTTCTTGCGCGGCGAGGGTCCCGCTTGGCTCGTCTCCAACATGTTGCCCGAGCAGACCAATATGCCCTCGTACTGATAATGATGGCCGGCTTTGGGCGGGCCGATGCGCGTGATGGCCACGTACTTGCCACGTTTGCCTCGCCGCTCTTGAGCCTCAAAGGTCACAGGAAAAAATCCGGGGCGATAGCGGGGACTGTTGAGCCGCACAAACCCTGGGATGGCATCGGGGGGAATGATCCGTTCTTTGACCTTGAAATAGCCGCTCTTCTCAGCGCCGAGGCCCACGCTGGACGGCGTGCGCGCCGGTGCAATGTCCCAGTCGTCTCCCCGGCGGACCAGGAAGCCGGCTTTCACGTCGGCCCCATACCGCCCTAATATTTCCTCGTAAGGCAAGCGCAAGGGGTCGTCGCGCGCTGCAGCGACGGCGCGGAAGGTGAACGTCGGCTCGTCGGCCACCCAGCGCATCCGACCAAAGCCAGCGATCTCGACCAGCGTACGGACCATACCCCGCAGCGTGCTGCCCGGAATGACCGGCGTGGAGTACCCCTCCACCTCTTCAGCGGAGGGGCTATAGAAAGGGGCACGTGCGAGCTTTTCTTCTACCGTTAACTCATCCGGCTTTTTCTGCCCCGTGGTCCTGAACTGCACCTCGGTCATCAGGCCACGCACGTAGGTTGGCGAGCAGGTTTCCAACTCGCATTCGATCACACCGGTGAGCGCGTCCGCGTCGTCCGCGTAAACGTCGTGACTGAGGGGCGGCCGGGCTGCCACAACCGTTTCCGGCAGCGGTACAAAATTGTAGGGCGCACGCGCCCAAACCCGCCGGCCCTTGTCACGACGAGGATGTGTTGGATTGCTATGCTTCGGACTCATTGCTTTCCTCCTTCCACTCCCACCAACCGGCTCAGGGCAATGTACGCCTGGCCTTCTGTGTCATAGTCCACATAGTGCTTCACGACCAGTTTGGGCCGCTGCTTGCCTTGGGGAATCACCGGCGGCGCGTGACGCTGCCCTCGCGCTCCCTCTTGCAGCAGGGCAAAGCCCACGTCCGGTCGCACCTTGATGAGGTTGCCCTGGTACCATAGCAAGTGCTTTTCCTCGGGCAAAGCCTCCAGGCCCACACCGGCGTCGGTCAGCAGCCGGGCCTCAAAACCCTCGGGCGTGCGCCAGACCCGCACTTGACCAGCCTGGCCAAAGACCCGCGCTTCCTGCAACGTCTCGGCTCGCAGCACCACCGCCACGGAGGGGTACTTGGCAGGATGATCGAACACATCGCTCGAAAGTACCAGTTTCCCATCCGGCTGCCGTTTGCCCCAGATCACCCCGTCGTCGGCGTGGATCAGCAGCCAGGGCATGTCCGCCTTCATCTGCACGGCCAGCCAGTCGCGGGGGTCGGCACAGAAATCGTCCGCATCCAGGGAGATAGATTGTCCATACTGCTTGCTCATCGGTCCTTGCCCTCCTCGTAGCGGTGTAGTGCCTGTACAAAGTTTTCCAATTCCTCCGGCATACCATCGCCGCCAAATTCCAAGCCGCCATGGTCGCGCTGGGCCAACTTCCAGGTCGTTTTTGCCTTCTCCCCCTGACGATGGGTGAGTGTGGCTCGCTTTCCCTGCAGCCGCCCGCGCCCCACGCTGCTCTCGCCGCCCAAGGACAGGTCGCCAGTCCACAGGTCCTTGAGCACCAGCAACAATAGGCCGATCTCGTAATCCTCTGGCTGGCGCAGTTCCAGTTGAATGTGCACCTGGGAGCCATTGCCGCCAAAGACCGGCTGCTGGGAGAACAGGGCCTGGGGGTAGGCCCCGCCGGTAAAGCGATCGATTTTGACCCGGCCGTGAACCAGGTCAGTTGTGCCTTTGACCTCGGTCTCGCGCGTCACTAGTCGGCTACCGGTGGGTTGGTCCTGGCTGTCCTCAATGCGCTTCCCAAAGATATCATTTGCCAGCTTGGCTCCAGTTTCTCTGCCGTGCAAAGTGTTTGCGATGCGCAGCGTCCGTGCCCGCACCGCGCCGGCCAGGCTGGCACCGGAAAGAATCGGCACCTCGTCTCCGTCTCGGTACGAGTGCAAGTGGACCATATCTGGGTCGTCGGCCGCTCCGGAGCCGGAACGGATGAGCAGCGAGCTGGTCAATTCGAAGACGCCGTCCAGGGTAAACACCTGGCGCTGATCCTCCAAGTCGGCGAGGTCCACTTGCAACAGCGGGGCGATCTTTTCTCCACGCTCTTCCCCGGTAGCGTCCTCATCCAGCCAGGCGACCAGCCCGCGCGGGGTGGTCAGATCGTAGCGCCGCACACGCCATTGAGTCACGCGGCATTGCCCCAGGCCGCGCCGCTTGCGCGAGCCGAGGCTGATCTCGCCACCTTCCAGCCCACGCAGGGCCAAGGCCAGGAGACGCGGCAGGTCCTGATTGCTGGCAGTAAGCAGTAGCTCGAAGGACAGGTCAAAGCGTGTGCCAGCTTGCAGCAGTTCCATATCGAACTTTTCGCCCTCCTTGGCGGTGCGGGTTTTCGCGTCGAGAGCCACGCCGTCGCGCAGCTCGATGCCGGGACCATTGCCCCAGGCGTCGTCCACCAGTAGCCAACTCTGCACGCTGGCCTTGCCCTCTACCTCGCCGAACAATTGGGAAGCCTGCTCTCGCGCTGCTACGAGTTGGCGGTAGCCCTCCAGATACTCGTGCAGGTAGTTGCGCAGCGCTCCGGCGATGGAGGTACCCGTGAGCAAGGGAGTCTGCCCGTCGCGGGCATCGCGCAGCAGGGGCATGTCGGTCAAGCCCTCGCCCTCGCCGCCCAGGTGTGTCGGGGTCTCCAGCAAAAGCGTACCTCTGATTTCCACTCGTTCAACGACGCCGCGTCCCTGCCGTCCGCCGGGGTTGCGTTTTCTTGTGCTCATTTGCCCACCTCCTGGCTCTTGGTCGCCTTTTGCATCACGCCATCAATCAGCCGCAGGGTGTAGGTGCGCTTGAGGTTGTCGTTTAGCACCGCTTCTTCACCGGCGACCTGGGGCAGCCGTTCGCTTTTCAATAGCTGCTGTTCCACGTCCAGGCGATTCACCCGCGCCTCGATCCAATCCAACATAGGGACGCGGTTCACCCGCGCCCGCTTTAGCTTCTCCCACGCCCCCTTCAAGTTCTCCAGATGTTCTTCTACGGGCTTGACCGTTTTCTTGGCCAAGGCCCGTTGCACAGCGTTGCGCACTCGCGAAAGCTGGGTGTTGATCTTTGATGGCAGGCGGAAGCCGACCTTGCTCAGATAATCGGTCAGGCCGCGCTCCAGCTGCATCCGCAGCCGGCGTTGGGCCATCTCATGGACCAGGGCTTTGCTTTCCGCCGAGAGAGAGGGGCGCCGAATTTGCAGCTTGGCGCGTGGCTGACGTTGTACCGTGGGGGTTGTATGCCAATTGACGGCGATGCGCCCAAACCCTTCGGCACGTCGCTCGCCGAGACCCAGGGCCGCCTCGCGGCGCAGCGTCTCCGGGTCAAAGGCCCCGGCCGGGTAGACGTACACACTGCCGGCCTGCAAGGCCCAGGCTTGCGGCAGAGGCAGGCTCCACTTGCGATTGAATCCCCCGGCCAGGCCCACGCTCTGGTAGCGCCGTTTAGCCCTCAACGACGCCAATCCCAACAAGTCGGCCAGCCCGCCATCAAGGTCGCCGTTGATCTGACCATCCCGGCCACGCACCAGAGTGTCACTCAACAGAGTTACAATAATTTCCCCCGTGTCTGGTGGGCTGACCAGTGGGTATTCCTCCCAACCGGAGACGATGGGATCCACCTCCAATCGGATGTGCCCATAGCCGGCTGTGTGCGCCCCGCCGATGAACAAATCGGACTCGTCGCTCAGCAGAGCGTGCAGGTCGGTCAGGTCCATGTCATCGGGCGCGACGATGGCTCCGGCCAGAACCTGGCCCGCGGCCAGGGCGTCGTAGCGATAGACTTTGTTGGCCTCGTCGCGCCGGTTGGTTTTCACCAGAGCGATGTGGACATTAACCTGACGGGACGGCTTGTAGAGAACGACCTGGCTTTCGCGGGTTTCAAAGTACGGAGCCTCGTCCTCATCCTCGCCCCACTCCGGCTCTGTCCACGAAAGGTGACAGAAATCGACATCCTGGGGTGGCTTGGGTTGGTCGAGGCGTTGGTCTGGATCCACAGCCCAGTCGTACAGGCTGCCCCGCTCGTCGCCGGCCCGATCCTTTTCGGTGAACCACGACCCGGGAATGGGCAACAAGCGCACCTTGCCGGCCTTGTACCAGGGATAGGCGTTCAGGTAGCAGACCACGCCGTCCAGGAACCACTGCCTGGCCCTTGGGTCGGCGGCCAGATCGTCGGTAGGGTGCTGATCGAGATAGCGGCCAACCAGTGCCCCCCGTATGGCGCTGCCCGGAATGAAAGAAAAGCCGACAGCGCTGTTCTCCTCGCCGCTTTCTGCCTGGGAGACCAGTACCGGTTCCAAGAGATGCAAACGATAAGGAATGGCTTTCATACGCCCACCGCCTTTCGGAAAGTTTCAAAAAGCGCCTCGGTGACGGACTGGCCCGCACCGTCCAATAACTCGGCCCGCAGCCGGCCGCAGCCGCGATTGCGCCGCGTGCCCGCCCGCCGGAGGGCTTTTACCGTGGCCGCCAACAGTGCCAGGTCGTCGTTGGACGGCTCCTGGATGAAGGTCAGCCGCGAGGCAAAGGTCGTGCCCCTTAGGATGAGGCGCAGGGTACGTAACGTCTCTTTGCGCGGCGCGCCGGTCACGGGGTCCATCGCCGTCTGGCGGCGCAGAGTGATCAGGGTTTCCAGTACCTCGGCCCGCGTCAGCAGTTTCTCGTCCACATCCCAGGCGATGGCGGCCCGCAGGTCATCGGGCAGTCGCGCCGGGCCGATGCGCAGGATGGCCTGGCCCTGCATCGTGGCCCCGCTCTGGCCAAAGAGCCGGTCGGCAGCCGCTTGCCAATCCTTCTGGCATGGTCTGTCCAGGGCAAAGACAAGGTCGTCGCACTCGGCGCCCAGCAGGCCCTTGAGCGCCCGCCCGCCCAGGTAGGGCAGGCCGTAGGCATCGTGTTGTACCTCAATGTCCACCAATCCGGCCACGCCGTCGCCGTGGCCAAAGGTGGTGTCGCTGAGCAGTTCCAGTTTGAGGGTGTATTCTTTCATCGCGCCGGTCCTCCTTCCAAGGGAACGTAGAAATCCAACGCTTCGACGGCGTCCCAATAGCCGCAGCGTCCGCTGCCGTGCCAACCGCTGGCGACCATATCTGGCTGACCGGAGATCTTGGGCAGCTTCAGGCCGTGCAGGGCCAGGAAGTGCTGGGTGGTCGCCCGCCCCTCGCGCAGAGCGTCGCGCAGGGCTTTGACCTTGCTGCGCCGCTCGGCCCAGGGATCCCGGTCAAAACCATCCAGCATGGCGGTAAAGGTCTCCCACGAGCGCCAATCGCTGTCCGGCGGGTCGAGACGCAGTGGGCGCATCAGTAGGTCGCCGCTGGGGACGGTGTACTCGCGTTCGCGCACCTCTTTGAGAGGCAACACCAAGCCGCTCATGGCAAAGTGCCAGTCCAGAGCGGTCAGACGGCCTGCTACGTTTGCGTCGTTGATGTACCCCTTGGCCGAGGCGCACAGCGCTTCGGCCAGGTCGTAGGCTCGCGAGAAGGGGTAATGGGATTTGACCACTGCCACCCCGCCCCGGCAGTAGGCCGGCTCTTTATCGAAAAGAATCTGTCGGGAAAAGAGCCGCAGATACCGGGTCGCCACGGCCAGTCCCAGGCGGCCCTCACAGACAAAGGTCACGTCGTCGCCGCCAAAGACGATGGGCCGGAAGGGCAGCAGCCACTTGCGGTCGCTATCGCGCCGATGGACGGGCACTTTGCCGATGGACCGCCGTTCTCCCTTGGGTGTCTTTTCGACCACTACTGCATCCAGCATGGCGTCCACCGTGGCGCGGAGGGCCAGGTCAGCGGCATTCCGCACCGATTTGGAGAAATCGGCCAAAGCCCGCCGGTACTCCGCGTTCTGGTCGGGCCGGGTATACTGCTCACCGAGCCTTTTGATCCGCTCGCCCATGCGGTTGCCGTCGGTGTGGATGACGGCCAGGTAGCTGGCCTCGCCCGGGGTGCCGAACTCGCCAAAGTCGTAGACGAAATCGTAGTCATTACCCGCCACCTGCGGAAGCTGATCTTGCAGGCGCTTCTTGCCTGCTTTTTCGGCCTTCAGCTTGTGCTGCACTTCCACCGAGACGAGTTGGCCGTCGTCGTTGAGGCCCACCGCCGGCGCGCCGGTGTAGACGCAGGCCGCCGTCACACCCAGTCCGACCAGAGGGGTAGAAGGTTGGCGATCTCGCTTGCGCTGGGCCAGCTTCTTGCGGAGTTTTTGGTGCACCTCAGCCAGCGAGTCCCCGGTGGGGTCAAAGGGCTTGCGCTTGACCACAAGGTCCAGCCCTCGCGCCCGTTCCAGGGAACGCCTGGTGAGTTGCCGGGCAAAGGCATCGGCGGCTCCCTCGCTTTCGAAAATCAGCATGGCATTGCCGCCACCTTTGTAGACGATTTCGGCCCCCTGGGCCAGTTCGCTCACCCAGTCCTCGGTGGCCTGGCATACCAACTCCGATGCACCGATGTTCTGGGCGAGTTGGTTGCTGCCAAACAGGTAGGGCTGAATACCTGTCGCTTCGATTAACATCAACCATTGTTGATTCATTATACCTCCCTGTTCGCTGTTCTGAACCAATCTTCCAGCCAGTCGGGCAGGTCCAGGAGGTGAGCCTGACCAAAGACCCGGATCTTGCCCTCGGCGTCCCACGTCTCTTCCACCTCCGCCTGGAGTGCGGCGGGATCGGGCACGCAGCAGACGACCGCACAGCGGGCCTCGTCGCCGCCCACCTGCCGAGCCCGAACAAACACTTCGAAAAGGTGCTCTTTGGCCCTTGCCTTCTTTTCTGTCACCATGCACGAGATGGCAAACAACTGATAGCCCCACATGGCTGCGACGTCCAATTCAAACACGTCTGCCCCTGGCTTACGTGGCTCTAACTCAGTGCCATAATCACAAAAGTCCAGAGGAACAGCCAACGGGGCAAGCGCATCAAAGGTGTATTCTTCCAACCAACCCCCGTTGAGAAACTTGGTACAGCTTGTCAACTTGTCTTTTCCAAGCGCCTGGGCCACGCCTATTTCCGTGGATGTTCCCCCACAGAGGTCGGCAAAGCCGCGGATGGCCGGCTCCAGCGCCGGATAGTCTGTGACCGTCGGCAGTTGAGGATCTGGCTCCCTGAAGGTCCAAAGCCATTCACGCCACTGCTTGACGCCCTGCGATGTACTGTGGACCTCGGCCAGCGCCCGGCAGAACTGCGGCTGGGCTGCTGTCTGGTGGGGAGACTTTAGCTCGTAGCCGTGCAGGCCGAACAGTGTCTGGAAGTCCAGTTCCACCGCCCGACCAACCGGTACCCGCTGGGTAGGGGTTCCCTCGCGGTTGATGACCATCCTCAGTGAGGCAGCGTCCAGGTAGCTGAAGCAGCCGCGTGGATAAGCCTGCCGCAAGGCGTGGTAGACGTGGACGGACATGGGCTTGGTGCCGCCGGTGTAGTTGAGGCCCACATTGGCGGCAGGGGAAACCTCGTTCAGCAGCGTTTTCATCTGCTTTTCGACATCATCGGGATCGGAGCGGGAGATGCCGCGCAGGTGAATGTTCAGGTTGGGTCGGTATTCCGACTGCCTCAGCGCAATCTCCAGCCGCTCGGCAACGTCGTAGGTGTTCTTCTCTTCTTCTTGCGAATGGAGCAGGTACAGGGTGGCGCGGGGTTTGGTCAGTAGACAGGCCGCAACGTAATTGGGTAGAGGGTTGGTGCCGATGAGTAAAAACAAGAAATCGGCCTGATAAGGCTGAAAAGCGTCAGGGTCCAGTTGGCCGCTTCTCCCGCTCTCTTGGAGCGCGAGTCCGGGTCTCTGAAAGCGATCGGTTAGAGGGTCTTTTGCAGGCACCTTCAACTCCAGTGTGGAGACCGTACCAATTTGACAGGTCCTTCTCCAGCTTGCCACCGATGATGGGAGCAACAAGCCTCCCTCGTTGACCATCTTATTTTAGCACAATGTCTGCGCATCTACAAATTATCATTCCGTTATCGAGGTAGGACTATAGTCTCTTGCTCGGCCTATGCAAGAGCCTGATCCGCTACACGCCCCGCAAGCCGATGGGCGCTCACATCTCATGGAAGCTGAACCACTACGAGAGCGCCGTCCACCCGGCCTTGTTTCAGACACGTGCCACCATTCCTGCTGCGAGTTATCACTCTATCTCCGACATCCAGATGGCTGATAGTTGGCTCTTCGTTTCCACCGTGGCCTCCAAGACCTGGATGCCGATCTCGAATACGCTCTCCCTCTTTGTCAACAGTGTCCCGTTGGCGCTTCTCCGATGGCAGCTTCACCACGTACCAAGTATATCTGCTTCCCGCCCCTACCTCAACAGAGAACTCTCTCAATCATTTCAGAATTTTCCCTGATGCGCCCTCCGCATCTCCATGCTATAATAACCTTAAGCGTACTTTCACAACCAATTATCGCTCTTACCCCAACTGGGCCTGAAAAGCCAACCAGGGGCCGAATTTTTCTCGCAGAAAATGGTAGGTCAGCCGCGCATTCTCTGGCAGACCCCAGGCGACACGGCATTCGGCAAAGATCTCCGTTTTGTGAGTGTCCAGGGTCTTGAGGGAGATGTAGAGCTGCTCAGCAGCCTCCTGGGGAGGCGACCCTTCTGCCAGTACATACAATACTTCCTGTTGGCGGTCGGTGAGTTGCCTCCAAGCAGCAGCGCAGCAAGAAACGTCGGTAGAGTCGAGATGTCGTGAGAGGGGATCTACGGGTTGGCTCAACATTCGCAGCACAGGGAAATACGTCCCCCACGGAACTAAGGGGACAGGGACGAGACAAACACCTGCTTCCGGCGGAGCATGGAGGATTCTTCCATCACGCGCTTGCTCTATGAACTTGCGAGGGGTATAGAGATGCCAAAGACGGTCGCGATGGTCGCACTGAAGCAAGCCAGCACTGGTGAGGGTCAACGCCAACAGACGCGGCCCACCAGCGATGCAGAGATGAAGCTGTTGTCTGGTACGTTTCATCTCTGCCAATAGGTCCCGTGCCATCTCCCAAACGGCCTCGGCATCCCGCGCGTCTCGGATGGCAGAGAGCGGCTCTCCGTTGGCCTGAACAGCGAGGTGACGAAAATCAATGGGATGGTCGCGATAATGCCCTCCCGAGAATTCGCCGCTTAGTTGAGAAAGGGCACGTCTTACGCGGGGATCAACCGCCGAAAGGTGGAGAACCAAAACTGTGGATACAATCTCTCCTTGTTCCAGAAGAGCATCCAGAACAAAGGTTACTACCTGGGCCTGGCCGCCCATTGTGATGAGTGCAGTGGTATTTTCTTGAGAGGAGGAATCCTGTGGCATATACAAAGTATATGAAATCTTTGCAGAAAAGTCAAGTCGTATTCAACCAACTTCCGGCAGTTGTCATTGGCGGACCGCCTCACAGCGGCAAATCGGTGCTGGCCTACAGCTTGACCCAAGCTTTGCGGGAGCGCAATGTGCTTCATTATCTCCTGCGAGCCTACCCGCCAGATTACGAGGGTGATTGGTTCCTCAGAGGGGAGCCCAATACAGTGCGTCACCTACGACTGAAAGGAGCGCGCAGTGAAGCTTGGCTTCCTCTCCTAAAACGTGACGTTGCCCGACGACACCTCCCCCTCATCGTGGATATGGGAGGGTTGCCTACCTTGGAACAGGAAACGATCTTGGAGGATTGCACTCACGCCATCCTCCTTACTCCCAACGGCGAGGCTAAACAGGAATGGACAGCGCGGTTTGCTCGCCACGGTCTGGTCCTCTTGGCGGACCTGCACTCGGACCTACTGGGAGAGAATCGACTGGAACAAAAAGCCCCACTCCTACGAGGAACGCTGGCAGGATTGGAACGGGGACAACAGGCCGGAGGAACTGTTTTCGACGAGTTGGTTGCAAGATTAGTGAAGGTCTTCACAGTCTCTCAAGACCTACGCCGCCGTCACCTGGAAAGCGCCCCAGTGGAGTTATGGGTCGATTTGGAACACCTGGCGCGACAGATGAAACGAGACCCGACCCAGTGGCAACCACAGGATCTCCCAGCAGTACTGGACTATCTGCCAGCGCAGGAATCACTGGCGATCTATGGGCGCGGCCCTAATTGGCTCTACGCAGCAATTGCAGCTTATACACTCTCCGTTCCTTTCTTCTTATTTGACGTGCGGCTAGGTTGGGTGGAAGCTCCCACCATCTCAGAAGGAATCCCTGCCCCTGAAGGTCCGCTCCGTGTAGACCAATGCTTCTTTCCAGACGCCCAACTCCTCGAGTTTCGCATCCCCGATGCTTACCTGGACATCACTGAGGCAGATGAACTATATCTCCCGCCCTGTCCGACGGAAGGAGCTATCCTGAGCGGGAAATTGCCACACTGGTTGTGGGCAGCCTTAGCGCGGACCTGCGACGCCTCCTGGGTTGCGGTAGTACAACCTCAGGTTCAAGGGGCAGTGGTGGTGAAAAGTCACAGTCAAGGGCCAAAGATAGGAACAGTGATAGCAGTGCTAGGAGTAACATCTTGAAATGTTTGAAACCTCAAGCCTGTTGAACCAGGGAATAGAGCGAGCTATAGGAAAAC
>DAOTUB010000260.1:0-3960 GCA_034437455.1 Anaerolineae bacterium
GCTACATAGCCCCGTTTTATTGAAAAGATACAGTCTGGAGAAAAAAGAAACCTGTCCCCCAGAGTTCTGAATTATACCCGGCTTGCCAAAACATGAGGAGACAAGTATACTTGGGGAAATCGCGTGACACGGAACATCCAGCGACTAGAGTCGCTACTACGAAACATTTATTTCGAGGAGAAAAACATGTCGAATAAAAACCCATTTCTATCTATAGATCAGCAGATCGTCGGCGACGCGTATACCAGCACCGAGACGATGGATAACCTGATCGTCCTGTGCGACGAATTTGGTTCCCGGTTTGGCGGCACCGAGGGGGAGCGCAAGGCTGCCGAATTCTTTAAGGAAAAGTTGGAGGAGTATGGCTTGAGCAACGTGCGCCAGGAGCCGATCGAGTACACCGGCTGGACCCGGGGCGAGGCCGATCTGGAGATCGTTAACCCGATTCAAAAAACCGTCCCCTGTATCACGCTTCCTCACTCTCCCCCGACGGACATGGAAAGCGTGATTATTGACATGCGCGACGGCGCGCCCAAAGATTTTGACAAGCGGGCAGACGAGATCAAGGGCAAGATCGTCATGACTACCAGCGTCGTCAATCCAAAAAACTCGAAACGGTGGATCCACCGGAGCGAAAAGTACGGGCGCAGCATCATGGCCGGGGCGATTGGATTTATCTACGTCAATCATTATCCTGGGTATGGCCCGGTCACGGGGGGGATCGGGCGGGCGTTATCTTCGGGCGACGGAGAGGGCGCTATCCCCGCCATCTCCATTTCTAAAGAAGAGGGCGCCTTTATCCAGCGGCTCATCAAGCGAAACGGGGAGGTGAAAATCCACCTCAAGACCACCGACCATTGCGAACCAATGACCTCGTGGAACATCGTCGGAGAACTACCCGGTCATAAACATCCCGATCAGGTCATGATGATGGGCAGTCACTATGACGGCCACGATATCTCGCAGGGCGCAGTCGACCCGGCCTCTGGCGCGGTATCGGTGATAGAAGCCGCCCGTATGCTGGCCAAGTATGCGCCCGATCTTGCCTGCACCGTTCGTTTTGCCCTGTGGGGGATCGAAGAGATCGGTCTCATCGGCTCCAAGGAATACGTCAGGGCGCACGCCGATGAGCTATCAAACATCCGGTTTTACTTGAACATGGACGCCGCTGGCTCTTCGTCGAATAAACGGGACATTGTATTGAACGAGTGGCCCGATCTGGAGCCTCTCGTCGAGCGCTGGAGCGAGGAAATGGCGCTCGGCTTTGCCGTCGGGCAGTCGGTGATGGCCTATTCCGATCATTTCCCGTTCTTTATGGCTGGCGTGCCCACCGGTGGGATGCAGACGGCGGAGATGTCGCTCTCTGGCCGCGACTATGGTCACACGCACTGGGATACGGTGGACAAGGTGGAGTTGAAGTGCCTGCGCGAAGCGTCGACGCTGGCGGCCCGCTTGGCCCTGCGAATGGCCAGCGAAGAGACCTGGCCCGTCGCCCGCCGAGATGAAGAAGCTGTCGCTGAGTTGTTCGACCGTCCCGAATATCGGAAGGAACAGGAGTATCGAGAGCGGCTCGAGGCGTTCTACGAAAAGGCCGGGCTGGCCTAGACGCTCTTCCCATGGCGCTCGTTCACACCTTCATATTGGGGGTGATGGGATGAAGGACCAAGACAAAACCAAAGAACAACTCATCAGTGACCTGGCGAGTTTGCGCGAGTCGCTGCGCCAATGCACCACCGAACTCCAGGCGCGCAACCGGGATCTGGACGACGTGGCTCGCTATCTGATCAGCGAGTTCAAGAGTCCATTGGGGTTGATCATCGGTTTTGCCGATCTGCTCGAAGAGGGGCGCGCGACGCTATCGGAGGGTGAAATGCGCCAGGCAGTTCGCACGATCAAGCGCAGCGGGCGCAGGATGAGCGAGATGGTTAACGCCCTGTTGCTGCTGGCCAACTCGCGCCGGTTGTTTGATAACGTCTGGCACGCAGCATACCTGTCGGCGATGGGAGAGGCGTCGCTATCCCAGTGGGTTGACGAGGAAAAGAACGTCACGGAAGCTTACCGTTTCACTTGTCTTCCTGCCTCTCTCGTGCCGCTGATTGTCCGGGCCTGGCGGACTGAGAGTAAAACTATAGATTTCCGGGCTATCGCCAAACTTGGCAGCGATCCAGTAGAAATCAAGGAGAATAAAACCGATCCCGCATTGCAGGAGGCGCGACGGACATTGACAGCGGAGGAGTGGACGAGATTTTTGGACGTCATCGAGGGAAGCGGTTTCTGGTCCGACGCTTCCTCGTTGGAAAAATTGGATTGGTCGAGAATGATAGGGGCCGCCGGCGAAGAGTGGATTTTCGAAGGCTGGCGCGACGGTCAGTATAAGGTGCGCGCGGTCTGGAACCCAGGCAAGGAAGAAGGGCGCTCGGCATACGCGCTGGGCCGGTCGTTTTTATTGGCCTGCTACCCGGGTGGTTTGCCCTGGAGATAGCGCGATTCTGGGTGACGGACTCGTGGCCCAGGATGGACTGGGATCGCGAAGGGTGCAAGCTGGAGACAGCAATTTGAGACGAGCGTATTCATTTCGGTGGGAGGTAGTCGCGCTTTCCATAGCGCGCGGTATGGAAACCGCGACTACTCAACCCGTTTGAGACCACGAGGAGCCTACAGATGTTCTCCCTCAATCTCCAACGCAAAGAGGGCGGCGCCGTAGGCTCCCATCAGTTGAGGATAGCGGGGCAGGACGACCCGCTCGCCGGTCTCTTCCTCCAGCATTCGCCGGATGGCCGGGTTCCGCACCACGCCGCCCGATAGCATGAGCGGCGGCGCGAGGCCGACCGTGCGGATCATCGCGATGACGCGCTTGATGAGGGAGCGATGTAACCCACGCAGGATGGCGGCCACGGAAACCCCGTGGGCGATGAGGGAGATAACTTCCGTCTCGGCAAAGACAGTGCAGGTACTCGAGATCGACGCCTCCTCCGTGACCGAGAGAGCCAACTCACCGATCTGATCCAGCTCCACGCCCAGGCGCCCGGCGGTATTTTCCAGAAAGCGCCCCGTCCCCGCCGCGCACTTGTCGTTCATCACGAAATCCAACACGTTCCCTGTCGGGTCGATTCGGATCGCTTTGCTATCCTGGCCGCCGATGTCCACCAACGTTCCCCCGTGTTGGAACTCTCGATAGACTCCCTGGGCGTGGCACGTGATCTCCGTCACACGGCGCGCAGCCTGGTGGACCAGCTTGCGGCCATAGCCCGTGGCGACGAGGGGAACACTGTCAAGGGGCAAAGTCGCCTCTCTGGCGCGCTCCAGAAATCGCTCCACCTGGTCCTCGATCCGAGGGTCGGTCGGCTCCAGGAGATGCCAGCGCATAGTTCCCTCGGTGTCTACGCCGACGATCTTGGTGGTCGCTGAGCCGACGTCAATTCCCAATGCTTGTATCTCGGACATGTTTGGACTCCCAGGTGCAACGCACTTGGCAAATGCGTTGCACTTTACATCTCATAACATCTCTACGAACGCGGCCAACCGATTGGCGACCTGTTCCTCCGAAAAAGAGCGCGGATCGCTGTGGTCCGCCTCCAGCAGCAGGGCCGGGACGCCGCGCTTGCTCAACCGGTCCCGCTGGTCGATCTGGCCGATGGAGTAGGGCTTGCAGGAGCGGTCGGAATGGAGGATGACGCCGTCCAGGTGATAGTCGCCGATCATCCGCTCCATCGTCGCCAGCTTGTCTCCCGCGCCCCGGTTGAGGATGGGGTAGATGTAGGTGCGGGCCATCGTTTCAAAAGGGCGCTCCGGGTCGATCAGCTCCGCCAACTCGCCCCAGGCGTTGGTGTAGGTGGAGGCGACGATGGCGACGCCGTGCTCTCCCAGGAACTCGGCCAGGTAGCGGAGCCGATACCACACAGGAAGATTGTCCCACAGCAGCCGCTTTTTCTCGTTCTTGACCGCTCCGATTCCCTGGGC
>DAOTUB010000261.1:0-19337 GCA_034437455.1 Anaerolineae bacterium
TGACCAAAAAAGCCATGAAGGAGTTGGAAGAACGCTTTGACCGGTTATTGGGTTTGGAGAAGTGGTTTGTCCGTATTGAGCCTCTCCCTGTGTGATTTTGGGAGGTTTATTTTTCTGGAAACCCCTAGGTTACAGCTACGTGACTACCCAGTCACCAGACGCGCGGCGTAGGCTTCGCTTTGTCGTATTGGGCACCGGTTGGGGTCTTGTTCCCATTCTCTTGCTTTCTCTCCTGCCCGATGCATTGTTGGGTTCCGCTTTCCTCCCGTACCCACTTACAATGCTTTTCTTGACGCTCATCCCCCTGATCTATTGGTATGCCACGATGCGCTTCGATCTACTGCGTGTTGACCTGCTCCTGAATCACAGCCTGGTCTATTCATCTATCGCTCTCATCTTGGGCAGCATCTACATCCTGGCTGTGCGTCTGGCCGACCGGTTTCTGCTGAACGTTCCACTTTCTCAGGAGTTGATCAGTTTGTTCCTGCTAACGGTAGCAAGTGTGACAGTCATCCCTCTGCGCAACTGGATCCAACGCGGAGTTGACCGGGCCTTTTACGGCGGCTGGTACGACTATCGAAGCGTGGTGAGCGACGTAAGCCGCAGCCTAGCCGGGACCCTGGATCGGCGCGTTTTGGAGGAACTGCTACTGGAGTGTGCAGCCGACACCCTGTGGGTGCGCGGGGCAGCTCTCCTGTTGCCTGAGCCTCATTCCACCGGATGGTTGGTAGGGCGGCAGGTGGGTACTCTTTCTCCAGATCCGTCGCTCCTGAGCTTGGAGATGGATGGGCCCCTGGCGTGCCATTTGTGTGAGGTGAGTCATGCAGTCAAAACATCTTGGCTGCAGCAGAAGGTGGGTCAGGAGAGCCAGGGGCCTTCTGAGGAAGCGCTTCTCAATAGCAAGGCGATCCGCTGGTGGGTACCCATAGTCAACGTCAGCGGCGATAGATTGCGCGGTTTGCTGCTGTTGGGCACTCGCCTGGGTGGCGAGGAGTTCAGTGCAGACGATCTGCAAATACTCGACACCCTCTGCTGGACGCTTTTGGCCTGACCCCGGCCATCCGATCTCACAGCGAGGAGATCGGTAGGCGACACGGGTTGAAAATTCAATTGGCGCTGGAGGACGATGAAAACTGGCAATTTTCAGAAGAGGCAACTGTCTCGTTGTTTAGAATCCATCAAGAAGCGTTGTCTAACGTTATCCGGCATGCCAACGCCAGCCAGGTCACGATTCGGCTATACGAGAAGGGAGCAAAAGCGACGCTCGAGATCCGGGATGATGGAGTTGGGTTCATTGTGCCCGACTCGATGGAGCAACTGGCCGACGAGGGTCATTTTGGTTTGCTCGGCATTCGCGAGCGGATCGAGTTACTGGAGGGAACGTTCCACTTGGCGCCTCGGCCTGGGGAGGGCACAACCCTCCGTGTCCAAGTACCCATTGACTCCAATTGACCCCGCCGCTGACGATGATGGTGGTGGGCAGTTCCGCGAATGGACAAACCCAAAAACCTCGCTCCTTGTATAGGAAGTGACGCGGTGGCGCCAGGTATTGATAGTCCAACCTTCAGGCATCCTGATGCGGCCTCGCCGGGACATTGGATCCTGTACGGTGATTTTTAGCTTCCGGGAAGATGGGTAGATTTTTCAAAGGGCAGGAGAACATCCCGCTCTCTATGTTTGACAGTCCAGGAGAATGGCATCATGTACGTAGCTTTGGTGAACACGAACCGCATACAACCCCCGATAGCGCCCATCGGCCTGGAATACGTGGCCGAGGCGCTGAACGCAGCCGGGCACGACGTCGAGTTGCTCGACCTTTGCTGGGCCGATGACGTGGACATCGCCATCGCCGATTTTTTCGGTGGAACCCGCTTTGATCTGATCGGCGTCACGCTGCGCAACACGGACGATTCCGCCTT
Organism: Anaerolineae bacterium; assembly: GCA_034437455.1. GTDB lineage: Bacteria > Chloroflexota > Anaerolineae > B4-G1 > B4-G1 > DAOTUB01. The sequence goes on from DAOTUB010000261.1 coordinate 1,920, forward strand.
TACGAGCCGCGAGTCGTTCATCGGCCCGCTCGCCGCTATGGTGAACGCGATCCGCAAGCACACGGACGGTCTGATCGTGCTCGGTGGCGTGGGGTTCTCCATCATGCCCGATCTGGTGCTGGAGCTTTGCGAGGCTGACATCGGGGTGTGGGGAGACGGGGAGTTTACCTTCCCGGAACTGGCGACCCGGATCGAGGAAAAACGGGATTGGCTCGACCTGCCGAACCTGGTCTGGCGTCGCGATGGCAAGTGGCATCGCAACCCGCCTGCGATGCGGCCCCTGGCGGACCTCCCGCCGATGAGCCGCAGTTGGCTTGATAACGGGCGTTATTTCCGCGAGGGAGGGCAGGCCGGGTTCGAGACAAAGCGCGGCTGTCCCGGCCGTTGCATCTACTGCGCCGACCCGTTGGCAAAGGGAAGAAAGGTACGAACCCGTCCGCCGAAAGCGATAGTTGATGAACTGGAAACCCTTCTTGCTCAGGGCATCGACCACCTGCATACCTGCGGTTGTGAGTTCAATCTGCCTGAACGGCACGTCCGCGAGATATGCGAGGAGATCGTCCGCCGCGATCTGGGCGACAAACTCCGCTGGTACGCCTACTGCTCGCCGGTTCCGTTCTCGCCGCAGCTCGCCGGGTTGATGCGCCGCGCCGGATGCGTGGGCATCAACTTTGGGGCGGACAACGGCGACGAGGAGATGTTGAGACGGTTGAGACGGGACTTTGCGCCGGACGACATCGTGGCCGCGGCGCGCTCGTGCCAGGAGGCAGACGTAGCGGTCATGTTCGACCTGTTGCTCGGCGCGCCGGGAGAGACGCGGGAGAGCCTCGTGCGCTCGGTCGAGCTAATGAGGCAGGCTGAGCCGGATCGGGTCGGCGTTTCGTTGGGCGTGCGTGTTTATCCGGGGACGCCGCTGGCAACTCTGGTGACGCGAGAGGAGTTGAAGGAAGGTCTGGTAAGTAAAGATGATCCTGCAGAACCACTCTTCTTTATCGAACCAAGGATCGCCCCTTTCGCCTTCGGATTGCTCGACGATCTCGTCGGCGACGACAAACGTTTTCTCTTTTTCGACCCCTCAAAGCCCGACATCAACTTTAACTATAACGCTAATCAACTGCTCGTGGATGCTATTCAGGAGGGGTATCGCGGCGCGTACTGGGACATTCTCCGCCGATATGAGTGAGCGTATCATCTCAATATTCCGGGGGGATTGCGCCGTAGCCGCGATTTCCATATCGCGCTACCTTGCGAACTATGGAAACCTCGGCTACATTGCCCTATTTTGTTGAGGAGATACGAATGATCTTTTATCCCGTGGACAAAAAAGATCGCTTGCCCGCTCGCTTGACTTGAGGTAAAATAGGAGCAGTGATGGCAATCTTTTCGTAACCCGCCTCGCCTCGTTGTGAGTGTGCTGAGGAGGGAATCGTAGGCACGCGGAGCCGATCCCCCTAGTAGCGGGCGGTCGGCTGTTTGTTATGTTAAACTTACCAGGAAACGAACAAGCCAAGAACTTGAACCAGGTCTTGCTGGCGGCGATGGACGCCTACGCCGGGCAGACGTGTTTCCAGGTCAAGAGGAGCAGACAACACTATCAGAACATCTCCTATCGGAGGTTCCAGACCCTCGCTTTCCGCTTGACCAGTTTTTTTCGTCACCAGGGTATCTCCCGTGTCGCCATCGTCGCCGATAACTGCCTGGAGTGGATGATCGCCTACGTGGCCTGCCTGCTTTCGGGCGGGGCCGTCGTGCCGTTGCGCACCTCGCTGGCGCCAGACACGCTTCGCTTCATCCTGCGAGATTCGAGCGCCCGCCTGGTGGTACTGAAAGACGAGAAGCACGTACAGACCATCGCGGCCAGCCTGGCCCCGGAGGCTGACGACTGTTTGCCTGACCTGAAAACCATCCTGACTGTCCACAGTGAAGGAGAATTGCCTCCGGAGGCGACCTCGTTAGACGCCATTCTGGCCGAGATCGGCGCCCCGACGCCCGAAGAGCGCGAGACGATCCGGTCTCACGCCGAAAGCGTCGCCCCCCAATCGCTGGCTTCCATCGCCTACGTGACCAGCGAGACGGGCAAGGTCAAGGGAGCGGTGTTCGATCATGCCCAGAGCCTGGCCGCCATGCAGCACATGGCTGAATGGTTCACGTTCGACGAGGACGAGTTGGCCTTCACCCTGGGAGCCTGGAGCGAAATTCCCAACCTGCTGGCGACCCTCCACTACTTTCTGTTGGGGATTCCCAACGCCGTGATCGAGGAGCACAAAGCAGTGGGGGAGAACATGCAGCAGGCCAGCCCGACGGTGATGCTGACCACACCTCACGCCTTTGAACGCATCCACGACGAGATCATGGGCCAGGTGACGCGGATGCCGGAATCAAGCCAGGAGGTCTTTCGCTGGGCCGTGGCCACGGGCAAGGAATATCAGGACGCGGGCGCGCACGCCTCACCCGAGTTGCGCCAGGAATACGTCCGGGCCGACATGACGTTCTTCAGCCAGCTCAGAGGGCAGGTCGGCGGGCGGCTGAATCGCCTCTACTCGACCGGAGCCTCGTTGCCTCAAGAAGTGATCGGATTCTTCGAGGCCATCGGCCTGCCGATGCTCAACGTCTACAGCCTGACCGAAGCGGGCGGATTCCCGGCAGTCAGCCGGCCAGAAGTCCGCCGCCCTGGTTCGTGTGGCCGGGTAGCGCCCGGCTTCCAAATCCGGATCGCCGACGATGGCGAGGTGTTGGTGCGCGGCGAGACGGTGATGCGCGAATACTGGCGGCAGCCGGAAGAGACGAAGCAGGCTTTTGACACCGACGGTTGGCTGCACAGCGGCGACGTGGGCTACCTCGACGAGGATGGATACCTGTACATCACCGGCCGCCAGCAGCATCGGATGGTGCTTTCGACCGGTCACAAGATCGCCCCCACCATCATCGAAAACGCTTTGATGGACAGCCCCTTTATCGCTCAAGCCACCGTCTTTGGCGAGGGCCGGCCCTACGTCTCGGCACTGATCGCGCCCGATTTGGAAGCGCTGGTGGCCCACTTCCAAGAGACGGAAGGTAGCGATTCGGCGATGCTCGCTACGCCCCCTCAGGTGGAGGCGTTATTGGATCACGTGATCGCCGAAATCAATGATCGGCTGGAACGTTGGGAGCGGATCGGAAAATACACTCTGCTCGCTCAACCTTCCGATCCGGCAAAAGGCGCCGGTGAGCCATCCGTGACGCCCATCCCCCGTCACGTGCTCGCCGAGCGGTATGCCGCGCAGATCGCGGCCATGTATCCACTGGGCATTCAACTGGAGGAAGAAAAAGTCACCCATGTGAAGATCGAGCCGGAGCGGCTGCGCGCGTTGCTGGAAAAGGAGAGCATCCTCGACGCATGGATGGAGGACGCGGGCATCGAGTTCCTCTTTGAGCTGGCCCGCAAAAAGCAGATTGATGCGCCGTCCATGGTCAACATTTGCGACGTCGCAGTCGCCATCGCCCAGATGGAGAGCGAGGAAAAGCCTCTTTCGACCGCCTTGATCATTGGCGACCCGATCCGCATCGCCCACGTGCTGCCTCCGAGCCAGATCCAATTACTGCGCCACGATCACATCCGCCGCATGCGCAGAATCCTGATCACGATGGCCCGGGTGGTGGATGGGCTGGTGCTGGGTTACGTGGTGGACAAGTACGGGTACGTGCGAGGCGTCAACAAGCTGGCGATGGCGCTGGACAAACCGGCCAGCTTTTTGCTAGGCCCTCAGTTTCATCACCACGCCGTCATCTCCCGGCGATGCGACGCCGTGGTCTTTTTCGTGCCGTCCGGGGGAGGGCAGGTGCGAGTCTTTGCGAACGGCGAGCTGGTGGGTCGCTACGCCAACGGCGACTGGGCGCCGGATAACATATCTCAGGTGGATCACGTGTTGGCCCAACTGGCCGAGCAGGAAAAGTACGATCTGGCCCTGGTGCAGCGCGTGTTACGCTGCGCCCTCCAGATGTCGGAGGAGAATCTGGGTGCGATCTTTCTCCTGGGCGACGCCAACGTCATCCTGGAGCGCTCCGACGCCTCCGAGATCAGCTCTTTCGCCGCCTTTCTCAGCGCCGACGTGGATCACTTGTCCGACCGGGAATTGGTCAACCTGGCCAAGCAGGACGGGGCCACCGTGATAGACGTCCAGGGTCGGGTGCGGAGTTGTATGGTCCTGCTCCGCCCGAGAGCAAACACCCAGGCTGAGATCGGGCCGGGCAAAGGGGCGCGGCACAGCAGCGCCGCCAAGATGAGCGCCGAAGCGCAGTGCCTGGCCATCACCGTTTCTCAGGATGGCCCTGTCACCGTGTATGACTGTGGAAGGCGGATCTTGTCGTTGTAGGGTCTGGCTCTATTTGATTTGTAGCAGCGCTCTATTGACATCCTCTCCCTCCCCGGTTACAATATCCCCCAAGCATACACACATAACGACAGGAGAAAAAGAATGCCCTACGATTTCGATCTCATCATCGACCGACGCCAGACCGACAGCGCCAAGTGGCGCTGGTACGATGAGGACGTGCTGCCTCTCTGGGTGGCCGATATGGACTTTGTCTCGCCAGAGCCGGTGATCCGCGCCCTGCAAGAGCGCGTGGCCCACAAGGTCTTTGGCTACGGTATGCCGCCCGACGGCCTTTGCGAGGTGATCCAGGAGCGGCTGGCGCGGTTGTACGGCTGGCGCGTCGAAACGGACGAGATCATCTTTCTTCCCGGCGTGGTGACCGGCTTTAACAAGGTCTGTCACGCCATCGGCGCGCCGGGCGACGAGATATTGGTGGAAACCCCCATCTACCCGCCGATGCTCACCGCGCCGGGAAACGCCAGGCGCGTCTGCAAAACCGTGCCGATGGTCGAGGGGGGTGAGCGGTACGAGCGCGACCTCGACGCCTTTGAGCAGGCGATCACGGAGCGCACCTCGTTGCTTCTGCTTTGCAGCCCGCACAACCCATTGGGGCGCGTCTTTGAGCGGGAGGAGTTGGAGCGCATGGCCGAGATCTGCCTGCGCCACGACGTCGTGATCTGCTCCGATGAGATCCACTGCGACCTCATCTTTCAGGGACACGCGCACATCCCCACTGCCGCCCTCTCTCCAGAGGTGGCCGCGCAGACGATCACGCTCTTCGCGCCCAGCAAGACCTACAACGTCGCGGGGCTTTCCTGCTCGGTGGCCGTGATCCAAAACCCGGAACTGCGCGAGCAGTTTGACAAGGCCGGCGCGGGTCTGGTGTCCCACGTCAACGTGCTCGGCTACGCCGCCGCTCTGGCTGCGTATCGCGACGGGCAGGAATGGCTGGACGCGGTGCTCGCCTACATGGAGGCGAACCGTGACTATTTGCTGGAGTACCTCGCCGCTCACATGCCTGCTATCAAGTGCAAACAGCCGGAGGGGACTTATCTTGCCTGGCTCGACTGTCGCGAGACTGATATCCCTGGCAACTCCCGTGGGGGCGTTGGCCCCCACGGGACTACGCCCCACGAGTTCTTTTTGGAACAAGCTCGTGTAGCGTTGAACGACGGAGCCCGCTTTGGCGAAGAGGGCGAGGGTTTTGTGCGTTTGAACTTTGGCTGCCCGCGCGCCACCCTGACCGAGGCGCTGGAGCGGATGAAGCGAGCGTTGGAGGCTCTGTAAAGCATTTCTCGATGAATAGGCGTGTCTCTTTCCTCACCCGCTTGGTCGCCTTCTGCCTGGTGCTGGCTTCCTGCACGACCAAGCCTACACGCGCGCCGAGCGTGTCCACACCCTCGGCGACTGCGGTCAATGCGCCGATTCACACGCTGACACCGCCGCCTCCTCTCCCGCACTCCACGCCAACCCTGTCCCAGAATCCTGCGCCGATCCCCACCCAACCGCCGCCCACAGAACCTCCGCTTACACCCACCACTCACACCGTCCAACCTGGCGATACTCTCCTGGGTTTGGCCACGCAGTACGGCGTGCCGATGGCCGCGATCCAATTAGCCAATGAGATGGGCGATTCCATCGTCGTGCAGGTAGGGGAGGCGCTCGCCATCCCTCCACAATCCGGTTGGACGGGATCTCTTGCGTTTTCTTTGAGTTGGGAGGGAGCTTCTCGGTACTGGGTTGTACACGTTGTAAAGGCGGGCGAGACGTTGGTGGGCATCGCTCACGAACACGGTCTGAAAGCCACGGAACTCAAGGCGGTGAATGGATTGGTTGATGCTGACCGAATCGTGATTGGTCAGGAGTTGGTGCTGCCGTTGGACGCGCCTGCCGTGGCGCTCGCGCCCACGCCCACCGCCAGTGCAACCCCTCTCCCTACCGACACCCCGACCTCCATGCCTGCATCCACCGCTGGCGCGACTTCTTTGCTTTCCGCTGCGCCTCCTACCGCCAGCGCGACCGCCGCGCCCGTCGCCCCGCCGCCCGCCGACGTCGCCGCATGGCCTCGCGAGGTCGCGCGATTGATCAACGAGACCCGCGCCCAGCATGGTCTCCCGCCGCTCAGCTACAACGAGACGTTGGCACAAGCGGCCCAGGCCCACGCAAACGACTGTCTCCAGCGTGGGTGGGGCAGCCACTATGGCTCCGACGGCTCTGACGAAAGAATACGCATGGAGCGCGCGGGCTACGATCCTGTGTACTGGGACGAGTCCTGGGCGCACACCCAATCGCCCCATCGCGCGATGGATTTCTGGATGGACGAGGCGCCCCCCAACGATCCGCACCGACGCATGATCCTCAGCCCTCGATTTACAGAGATCGGCGTTGGCGTGGTGAAACCGGATTGGGGGTACTATATCTTTGCCGACTTTGCCAAGCCGCGCGATTGAGTCTTTTCTGATCTTGCGAGGGTTTGACAAAGACGTGACTTTTGTGCTACAATACAATCCCTCGCACACATACAACGTTGGCTCGATACACCACTCCATCAGGACAAGGACGATCGTATGAAGCGAGCCCGATCTACTCACAACCTACAGCGGACCGAGTACATGGAGTTTTACGTTCGGCCGCCCGAGGAGGGGTTGTCCGGCGATCATCTGGGGGTTGCCAGTGTCTGTCGTCAATGTTCGGCGGGATGCGGCATCCTTGTGCGCGCAAGAAACGGGCGGGCGCGCAAGATCGAGGGCGACCCCTCCTATCTTGTGAACCAGGGCGTTCTTTGACCGGGTGTGAGGGCCTGCGTCTGCGCAAAAGGGAGAAAAAGATGAACAGGAAAACGTACGTTATCCTTGTGCTGCTCGGTTTACTCACGGCAGGTTGCGCGCGACCGCCTGCACGCACGCCAGGGGCGAGCCCCCCCGGGGTGACGCCTCCCGTGCAGACTTTCACGCAGCCCGCGCAAGCCGCAACACCCGCAGTGCCGGTCTCGCCGTCAGCTTGGATCGACACGCACACGCACGCCTCGACGAACATCGTCTCGATCGATCAGGCAGGCGGGTCCCGGGAGGATTTTGCCTATTGCGTATCGGAAGCATGTCTCGAAAGCATGGTCACAATTATGGACGAGGTCGACACGAGTCACACGATCCTGATGCCTCCGCCCGCACCGGCTGGCGCGGGCGATCTACAGTACGAAGAGGATCTGGTCAACGCTGCGCGACAGCACCCGGACCGGTTCTTTTATATGGGTGGGGGTTCCGTGCTCAACGCGCTGATCCACCAGACTACGAAAGCCGGGCAAGTCTCGGAGAGTGCGCGGTCCGAGTTCGAAGCAGCGGCAAAAGCGATGCTGGCCAACGGCGCTATTGGTTTTGGCGAAATGTCCATTCTCCACCTGTCGGCGTCGGCCAACCACGCCTTTGAGGAAGTGCCCGCCGACCACGAGCTATTCCTGCTGTTGGCGGACGTTGCGGCGCAGCACGACGTGCCCATTGATATTCACATGGACCCCGTGATCGAGGACATGCAAACGCCAGCTCCGCTGCTCGAGAGGAGCGCGCAGAACCCCGTCACCTTGCAGGGGAATATCGAGTCCTTCGAGGCACTGCTCGCTCACAATGCGGATGCACGGATCGTCTGGGCGCACACCGACGACACGACGGGGGATCTGTCCGCCGAGCTGTTGCGCGAGATGCTGGGGAGGCATCCGAATCTCTATCTGTCGCTGCGGCTTTCGCTCCCGCGTGGGCCGGCGTTTAGCAGGAAGGATAACGTGCTCGACGACTCGGGGAACGTCCGGCAAGAGTGGCTGGACTTGATCGAGGATTATGCCGACCGCTTTGTGATCGGCAGCGATACGTTCTGGGGCGGGGGTGAGGCTGGCCCAAGCCAGATACTCGTCGCTTCGTTCCTGGCGCAATTGCCGGGGGACGTCGCGCAGATGGTAGCGTGTCGGAATGTCACGGCTATTTACAAGTTGGACGTGGCTTGCCCCTAGCATTGAGGTTAAGAAATGGTATGAGCCATTATCTGAGAGAGCGTCCCAATTGCACAGAAACAATCGGCAAGAACCTGAACAAGTGCCCACATTGTGGTCACATTGTAGAAGTATTTCCTGTTCCAGATACAGGGGGAGAGAAGTTGAGAGAAATTTTTCAATGGGAATCGACCGGCTGTAGACTTCAAACCGTCTGGATGGGGGGTGTTGCTTTATGGTTTGGTACTACCGTCGTAGGACACATTGTAGTAGGTAGTATTGGTTGGGTAATGGGATGGGATGGGTCCATTAACTCGACGCTGTCCAGTTGTATTATGTGTATTGCTCCTGTTATTGGTTTACTGGGTGGTATAGCCTTGTACAGGAAGCTTATGGGACTCGACTAATGAGTGGAAAGCGGAAATCAAACTGATAGTAGGAGCTACCATGCGAGTTCTCCTCTACATCCTCCTGGGCCTACCTCTACTGGCGATCATCTTGCACACCCTCATCCGAATCGTGCGACACGTCTACAAGTTTCCTATGCCCGAATTCGCCGCCAACATCATCGACAACCCCCTGCGGCGGCGCATCCAACCGCCGGATGAGACGGCGATCCGGCACGGAATTGAGCCGGGGATGACGGTGCTCGAAGTCGGCCCAGGGAATGGAACCTACACCGTCGCCACGGCTCGCCGGGTCGGGGAGCGTGGCAAGCTCATCACGATTGACATCGAACCGAAGATGATCGAGCGCGTCGAGAAACGAGCCGCGCTGGAAGGGCTCGAGAATATCGAGGCTCGCGTGGCAGACGTGTACGAGCTTCCCTTCGAGGAGGGCTATTTCGACGTGGTCTACATGATCGCCGTGATCGGTGAGATTCCCGATCCAGAGAGAGCGATGCGGGAGTTTCACCGGGTGTTGTCGCCAGAGGGTGCGTTGGTCTTTAGCGAGCTTGTGCTCGATCCAGATTACCCGCGCGCCCAGACGCTCGTTCGCCTGGCGAACGGCGCTGGCTTTCGGCTGAGGAAGAAAGTGGGCAACTTTTTCTACTACACCCTGATCTTTGAAAAGATGGGACGCGAGGTTGCTTGAAGCAAATGTATACAGGAGAACCAATCTACAAGGAGAGTCAAATGGGCAAAGAAATCCGATTATTCAAGAGTGAAGAACGAAAGAATCGGCCAGATGTGAGCGTGTTTCTCCATCAACTCGCCGACAAGATCGCGGAAGGGCAGGTGGTGCTGCGACAAGGACAGGAGGAGATCACACTGCAACTTCCCCACAACCTGATCCTTGAAATTCAGGTGGAGGACGAAGACAAGAAACAGAAGGGCATCCAGCACAGCCTTGAGGTGGAGATCAAGTGGTTCGATGACGACGCTCCAGGCGGGCCTTTGGAGTTAGGATAAAGGCACAAATAGCCAGTCGTCCTTCGCTTGGGGATTTCCTGACGCGAGCTTGGCGTCATCGCTGTCTATTGTTTTGTGCAAAGCGGCAGTGTATTCAATAGTTGGACTATTGATGATACCGCCTGTTTCGACATCAATTGAAAAGGAGGTCGGCAGTGAAACCTGAGACCACAGAGGATATCTTGGAGCTCATGAGTGGCTATGTTGTCTCAGCCGCTTTAGGCGCTGCCATGGAATTGGGCGTCTCTTGGTCACTTGCCAAGAAACCTTTGTCGGCAGCAGATGTAGCCCAATCCTTGAACATCCCACTGAACCGCTGCCATCATTGGTTGCAGATATTGTGCAAGATTGGTCTGCTGGAGAATACCGCCGCAGGTTATGCCCCCTCTATCATCGCGCGAGAAGCAATACTGAATGTGCTGAGTCAAGATACCTGGGCTTTTCAGGCGCGTGAGGAACGAGATAGCTCTTTGTTCGTGCGAGATCTGGCTTTGAATATCAGCAAGCCTATGTCAACGTGGCAAACACGGAATCTGACGCCACCTGACTATCTCCAGCGAATCCAGCAAGATCCCGGCTACGCGGCGCGCTTCACGCGCAAGCTCTACGAAATTCACTGTCCGCTCGCAGAACAATTGGCGAACCTGCTTGACTTACGGGGAGTCAAATCGTTGTTGGACCTGGGTGGGGGTTCAGGCGTCGTGTCATTTGCTCTACTCCGCAAACAACACGATCTGACCTCTGTAGTCGTGGACGTTGAAAACGTCTGCCAGGCTGGCCGAGAGATCGCCTCGGAGAATCAGCTTGAGAAACGAATTACGTACTTGGCTGCCGATTTTTTGCAGGATGACTTGCCCACCGGATTTGACATGGTGATGCTCTGTGATGTGGGCTCATTCAGCGACATCCTTTTCCGCAGGATTTATGATGTACTGAACCTGAAGGGTCATCTTGTCATCGTGGATAAATTCGCCTCCAGCAGGACCAGTGCACCGCCGTCACGTCTGTCATCGGCGTTTCTGAATTCGCTGGAACATCCGGCACAATCCATCGACTTTACAACCACGGAGGTGGTTCAAACTCAGTTACAACAAGCAGATTTTCGAGACTTTTCTGTAACCTCGGTGCCGCACAAAGATAATCTACCTTGGAATGTCGACTGGATTATGCTGCAAGCTCGAAAGTAAACGAATAATCAACGATCTGAGGTAAATGATGTCAGCATCAAAAAAGTCTCGGTTTGGCGATCTGCCTCCTGAATATGGCTTTGTCTTTAATCCATATCCTGATGAGCGCATCTCGCGGTGCCCTTTCTGCGAGAAGAAGACGGGACAGCGCAAGGTTCCTCTGCTTATCCACATTGATCCGCTGCACCTTGTCGCCCTGAACTATACCTGCCGCTATTGCAGCGATTGTGATTTGCTGATAGCGCATAAGCAAGAAGTAGAACATTTGCTGACGGCTTTATTCATGGAACATGAGCCATCGGCAATTGGTAATGATTATCTTGTATTGGGAACAGTGGAGAAGAAAGCCTGGCGGGAAGGGATGACTCAACAAAAATCGGTAGAGGAGATGAGGTCTCACACGCACGATTTCAGAACATACTATCAAGAGTTGCGCATGAAACGACCAGGGTGGTACAAGCCCGATCAGGAGCCACCGGTGAGGGAGCCGCCGTCATCGCAAGAATGGATCAAGCCCGCACGTCGCCATACGAGGAAAAAACGGAGATGAGACCCAAGACGGAGGCTGATATGATCACTTGTCCCTGGTGCGGTACAAATTACACGACTTTCCAACCAAGCTGTAGAAACTGCGGGGGATCTCTGCCTCTTCCGGCGGAAAAAGCCCCAGAGCCAACTGCGGAGAGGATCACCGTTCCGCCTCCCGCGCCGCGTGACGTGCCGCGCAACTATGCCTGGCGGACTCTTGCCGCGGATGGCTGGGCCATCGCCGGAGGGATTTTCCTGTTGATGGGAGCGATTTTCAGCATCGTGGGATTTGGGCTGACCATTGGGATCGTCACCGCGTTCGTGGGGTTGCCCTTTGCAGGATTGGGGATGTTGATGTTGGGAGGCGGGACGGGACTGCTGGTGTGGCGGTATCAAAAGGCTCAGCAGGTGGAGCAGGTATTGAGGGAAGGAGAAGCAGCGCTGGGAGAGATTGCCGAAGTGTACCAAAACCTGCACGTGCAGGTGAACGGGCGGAATCCCTGGACGGTCTTGTATCGCTATCAAATAGCAGGAGAGAGGTACGAGGGCAAGGTGACGACGTTGATGCGGCCGGACTTGAGACAGCAGCCAGGGAAGGGCGTGTACGTTTTGTATTGGCCGGCTGAACCGGGCCAGAGCACGATCTATCCGCACCCGTATGGTTATCACGGCGTGTGAGAAAAAGGAAAGGACATGAAAATCACCTATCGCTCCATCGGCGTGATTCACACCCCCTTCACGGAAGCCGTAGGAATGCCGATCCAACCAACGGGAGCCTACAAGGTCAAGGGCACCGTCGAGGTAAACCCGGAGTTTGTCGAAGGACTCCAAGACCTGGATGGTTTCTCTCACATCATCCTGCTTTATCATTTTCATCGGGTCGAAAGAGTGAGTCTGTCTGTCACTCCTTTTCTGGATTCACAGGCTCGTGGCCTGTTTGCAACCCGTGCACCACGACGGCCCAACCCCATCGGGTTATCCATTGTAAGCCTGTTGAGTATTGAGGGAAATGTTTTGTACGTTGAGAACATAGATGTTCTGGATGGCACGCCGCTCCTGGACATCAAGCCTTATGTACCGGCGTTCGATCAGCGTTCGAACGCTCGGGTTGGATGGTTGGAAGAAGTGAAGAATGGCGTGAAAGAGAAGCGTTCGGATGATCGATTTCGGTGAAACATCGGGTCAAGGGAAACTGTGCCAGGTAAGCATCCTCGAATTGAGCGAGAATACAAGACCGTCGCAGTGATGATCCGCATCCATTGCCGCGCTCGACATCACACTGCTGAAGGGCTTTGCCCGGAATGTGAGGAACTTTTGGATTACGCCAGGGAACGTCTCGACAAGTGCCCTTACCAGGCAGGAAAAACGACGTGCGCCAACTGTCCGATCCATTGCTACCAACCCGCGATGAGAGAGAAGATTCGTGGGGTGATGAGATACGCAGGCCCCCGGATGATCTACCAGCATCCCATACTGGCAATGCATCATCTGATTGATGGGATACGGAAAGCGCCGATCCAACCCACGCGTGGTGACGCAACGCAGTGAAAAGAAAGCGGATGATCTGCCATCACGCCTCACGCATTACGCATTACGGAGGTAAAGATGCCCAATTTTTCTCACCACCAGATTCTGGTGATCGGCGGGGGGCTGGCAGGATTGCGCGCCGCTGTCGAGGCTCACACAGCCGGGCGTAGCGTGGCGGTGATGTCGAAAGTCTACCCGATCCGCTCCCACTCCGGGGCGGCCCAGGGCGGGATCAATGCCGCGCTGGGCAACCATCCCGAGGGGAAGGACGACTCCTGGGAAAATCACGCCTTTGACACGATCAAGGGTTCCGACTACCTGGCCGACCAGCCCCGCGCCGAGATCCTGGCCCGCGACGCGCCGGAGCGCGTGCTGGAGATGGAGCACTGGGGAGCCTATTTCAGCCGCTTCCCCGACGGGCGTATCGCCCAGCGACCCTTCGGCGGGGCCGGGTTCCCCCGCACCTGCTACGCCGCCGACCGCACCGGACATCACTTGCTGCACACGCTGTGGGAACAATGTCTCAAGCGCGAGATTCCCTTCTACAACGAATGGCTCCTCACCCGGTTGGTGGTTCACGACGGGCGGGCCGTCGGCGCGGTGGCGCTGCACATCCCCAGCGGCGAACTGCGGGCCTTGGGCGCCGATGCCATCATCGTTGCCGGAGGTGGCCACGGGCGCATCTATGACAAATCCACCAACGCCATCATCAACACCGGCAGCGCCACCGCCGCGGCCTACGTGGCGGGCGTGCCGCTGGAGGATGTGGAGTTCGTCCAGTTCCACCCCACCACGCTTCACGGCACCAACATTCTCATCAGCGAGGGCGTGCGCGGCGAGGGAGGCATCCTGTACAACACCGAGGGGGAGCGTTTCATGGAACGGTACGCCCCCACCGTCAAGGATCTGGCTCCCCGCGACATCGTCGCCCGGGCCATCCAGACGGAGGTCAACGAGGGGCGGGGCTTTGCAGGCGGCCACGTTCACCTCGACATCCGCCACCTGGGGGAAGAGATCATCAAATCCCGTCTGCCCGGCATTCGCCAGATCTCGATGGACTTTGCCGGAGTGGACCCCATCGAAGCGCCCATTCCCGTGCAGCCGGGCCAGCACTATTCGATGGGCGGGCTGGCCTGCGACGAGAACGGCGAGACGCCGCTGCCGGGCCTGTTTGCCATCGGCGAGTGCTCCTGCATCAGCGTGCACGGGGCGAATCGGTTGGGAGGGAACTCGCTGCTGGAGACGATTGTGTTCGGCAAGCGGGCGGGGGAGTTAGCGAACCGGCGAGTCGGCGATAGGCAACCGGAGGTTGCACCGAGTCAGCGAGAAAAAATGTTGGCCGAAGCATTAAATGAGCAAGCTGCTGCTATCGAAGCGCTCAAGGCGCGCACAGGTGGGGAGCGGCAAATAGCCATCCGACGCGAGATGAAAGCTGTGATGACGGAAAAGGTGGGGGTCTACCGGGAGGAAAAGCCCCTGGCCGAGGCAGTCGAGGCAATGGCCGAACTCAAGGAACGGTACAAGCGTGTGACTCTCGACAACAAAGGAGAAGCCTTCAACTACGACCTGGTGGACACGCTTGAGCTGGTTGGTATGCTGGAGTTGGCCGAGGTAACGGCTCTCACCGCGCTGAAGCGAACCGAGTGCCGGGGTTCCCACTGGCGCACCGATCACCCTGGCCGGAACGACGAAGAGTGGCTCAAGCACAGCCTGGCGTTTTACAACGTCGACGGCCCGCCACGTCTGGAGTACGCCGACGTGCTGATCACCAAGTACCAACCGACGGAGAGGAAATACTGATGAACGCGAAATTGTATACCTTCAAGGTTCAGCGGTTCGACCCCGAAAAGGATGACCAGCCCCGCTACCGGGAATACACCCTCGACGCGCCGGAGGGAATGACCGTGCTGGAGGCCCTGCTGCGCATCCAGGCCGAGCAGGACGGTAGCCTGGCCTTTCGCTACGCCTGCCGGGGCGCGGTGTGCGGCTCCTGCGCGATGCTTATCAACGGCCAGGTCGAGCTGGCCTGTCGCACCCAGGTGCATGGGCTGGGTGCGGAGACGATCACCGTGGAACCGCTGTCCAACCTGCCGGTGCTCAAGGACTTGGTGGTGGATATAGAGCCTTTCTTCGCCAAGATCCAGGCCGTCCAGCCCTGGCTTCAGCCATCCGGGCCGGATCCGGAGCGAGAGCGTCTGGTCGACCCCGTGCAGTGGGCCGAGGCCGAGCCGTACACCAACTGCATTCTGTGCGCCAGTTGCCACTCTGTCTGCCCCGCCGCCGAGCGAGACCCGGCGTACCTGGGACCGGCGGCGTTGGCCAAGCACTACCGCTTCCTGGCCGACGTGCGCGACGCCGCCAACGACGAGCGGACGGCGCGGGTGGAAGGCGAGCAAGGCGTGTGGGGCTGCGACATGGTCTGGAACTGCGTCGAGGTCTGTCCCAAGGGTGTGCCTCCAACGCAAGGCATCGGCAAGACGAGGGCGCGAATTCGCCGGGCGCAAAGGGCAAAGCGCGAAAGATGAGAATTGAACGAGATTCGATGGGAAAGGTCGAGATTCCCGACGAGGCGTTGTGGGGGGCGCAGACACAGCGGGCGGTGGAGAACTTTCCCATCTCTGGCATTCGCCTTGGACCGCGCTTTATCCAGGCGTTGGGGTTTGTGAAGCGAGCCTGCGCCCAGGCCAACGTGGAGTTGGGAGAACTGGACGAGCGTCTGGGCGAAGCGATCATCCGGGCTTGCGACGAGGTCATTGGGGGGAGGTGGGACGATCAGTTCCCGGTGGACATCTTTCAGACCGGTTCCGGCACCTCCACGAATATGAACGGCAATGAGGTCATCGCCAACCGGGCCATCCAGTTGCTCGGCGGTCAGGTGGGGAGCAGGACACCGGTGCACCCCAACGATCACGTCAACAAGAGTCAATCGAGCAACGACGTGATCCCCACGGCCATACACGTGGCGGCGACGCTGGCCTTCCGCGACGAGCTCATCCCGACGTTGAAGCATCTGCACGGCGCGCTGTCCGAAAAGGCACGGGATTTCGATCCCATCGTCAAGACCGGGCGCACGCACTTGCAGGATGCCACACCGATCCGGCTGGGCCAAGAGTTCAGCGGCTACGCCGCCCAGGTCGAAAAAAGTATCGAGCGTGCCAGAAAGGCGATGGACGCTTTGCAAGAGCTACCCTTGGGCGGCACCGCCGTCGGCACCGGCATCAATTGTCCGATGGAGTTTCCACAGCGAGCCATCGGCCATCTCAACCGGATCCTGGGCACGCGCTTCGTCGAGGCCCAGAACCACTTTGAGGCGAACGCCGCCCGCGACGGCGTCGTCGAGGCATCCGGGCAATTCAAGACCATCGCCGTCAGCCTGACCAAGATCGCCAACGACGTCCGCTGGCTCGGCTCTGGCCCTCGCAGTGGGCTGGGGGAGTTGCGGCTGCCAGAAGTGCAACCCGGCTCGTCCATCATGCCCGGCAAGGTCAATCCCGTGATGGCCGAGGCGCTCATCATGGTCGCGGCCCAGGTCATCGGCCACGACGCGGCTGTCACACTAGGAGGATTGGGGAGTTATTTCGAGTTGAACATGATGATGCCGCTGATGGCCCACAATCTTATGAGCTCCATCGAGACGATGACGAACGCTGTCCGTGTCTTCACCGACCATTGCATCGTCGGGCTGGAGGCGGACGAGGCTCGCTGCCAGGAGACCGTCGAGCGCAACCTGGCTCTCGCCACTGCTCTGGCTCCCCTCATCGGCTACGACCGCGCAGCAGAGATCAGCAAGGAGGCCCACCGCACCTATCGCACCGTCCGCGAGGTGGCCCTGGAATGGGAGGTGCTGCCCCCCGATGAACTGGATGTCGTCCTCGACCCTTCTCGAATGACGGAGCCAATGAGCAACAAACCGTAGGAGGATCGGATGTGATACCGCAAGACATGCAGAGCCAATGGCTTCGATATCCCGAAGCGGAAGTATATGTGTTTGCCGATTATACCAGGCCCCGAGATATGGGGGAGACCACGCGAACTACCAGAGAGCCAGAATTCAATCCTGTTCGCAGTGTATCACACTTTGTTCTTTTTGTGAAAGCACTGGGCCGGTTATGCTACCTGCAACTCTGCGATCAACTCGTGAATGCGATCTAATCCTGCCCGAAGATAATCTGGCGGCAGGCCGAAGCTGATCCGCAAGTGATGATCCACGCCAAAGTGATCCCCCGGCGCGATGAGCACGCTTTTCTCGTGGATCAAGCGCTCCACCAGCTCGGTCGAGTTGACGTCGAGATGATAACGGGCAAAGCAGGGTTTTCTCATAAAAAATCGACGCACTACGACTGATCGTTTCGAACATGCCAACAAATCAGGCCAATGGTGTATGCGGTAAATTCTGCATCATCTCGGATAGGCGACTTGAGTGAGCATAGATG
>DAOTUB010000262.1:0-3659 GCA_034437455.1 Anaerolineae bacterium
CAGCCGAAGGCTCCTCAGCGGAGTTTTGCAAGCTCACACCTTTGCCCTCCCAGGAGATAGCATATCATCCCTGTTGCTAATTGGCAATGCTATTCGAGGTTGTTAATGTTCAACCCTAATATACAAGCGTCAGCGTATCGAGACCAGGGCGAGCGGTGCTTGTAAGGCCCGTTCTTGGCTTCGATACGTCGTTTCACTCCTACTCAACCGGCGAACTGCGTAACTCCTGCCATTCAAGATCTCCCTCTCTACTCCAACTCGCGGACGTACTCTTCAAGATAGCGATAGTCGGGCGTCAGCTCGCCCTGGTGGACGATGAGCGCCCGCTTGATCGCTGGCGGCAGGTCCAATTCCTCGAAAGGCACGGAATAGTCGGCCTGAGCGATGGCCGGGACGTAATCCATCAGCACGCCGCTAAAGTACGTCGAGGCGTCGCGGGGTAACTCGCTGGGCAGGATGTCGACGGCCATGATCACGGGCCCTCGTCCTGCAACTCCGTCGATGGCGCGGTCCTCGAAGGGATCGTAGACAAAGACAGGTTCGTCAGGTTCGGTCGATTTGACCGTGCCCTCGATGGCTCCCTCGATGTCGCAACTGATGTCGCCGATGACGCGCAGGCGCGGCGGTTCGTCTCCGCTGTACAACTGCTTCAGGTCCGCCTTGGTCACCAGCCGGGGATACTTTTCCTCCCAGTAGACACAATTGACCAGCAAGGTCAGATGGGGCAGATAGTTGTGGAACGTGCCGCGATACTTTTTGGGATGGTCGTAATAGTCCTGCAATTCGAAGCGATCCTCCGGAGAGAGCGGCTCCACCGTGTGCTCCTCTTTGAACACCACTTTGTATAGCACATTGGTCAATTGTTCATTGTTCATTGTTAATTGTTCGACCTCGTGGGGTTCGATCTCTTTCACCGGCAGCAGTTCAATGATCTCGTCGGCCCCGCGAAAGACGTTCCCATATCCGGCAAAGCCGCAGATGAGGGGCGTGATCTGCTCGGGCAATCCCTCCCGCGCGATGCGCTCTCCCAACGCCGACACCGCCTCCTTCGCCTCGGCCAGATTGTCGTACTGATAGGTCTGGCGCAGGTCGCTGAAGGGGTTGGGAATGCCCTCCCAGTCCAGCCGCTGTCCCAAAGCCCACAGGGTTTCGATCATCCCCGACAGTCCAGCGTGACGACCGAAGAAAATCAACCGACGCCCCTTCTCGTCGGTCACTTTTTCGTAATCGATCAACTGGCACCCCAGCTCCATCATCCGCTCGAGCATGGGCATGTTGTAGGATTGGCCTTTGATGACGTGGGCGAAAAACATGTAGGTGTGTTTGGGCTGGAAGAAATCTTTCGGGATCTCTTTGACGGCGAAAACGACCGGGCACGTGGAGAGATCCTCCTCAATACGCGCGCCGGCCTGAGCGAACTCTTCTTCCCGGGAAACGCGAATGTCCGAGGGTTGCACCCACACCTCGATGCCGTGCTCTTCCTGCAATCGGCGCGCATCCTCCGGCACGATGGGCACGCGACGTTCCCAGATGCTCTTGTCCTCACGACGAATTCCGATACGCTTGCTCATTTTTCACCTCCTGGTCAGTAGTCAGTGGCTAGATGCACTACCCGATAGTACAAAGAATATCTGCTTGTATGTTATGTCGGCGGTAGCCTCACGTCCAGAGGAAGTATACACATAATATATGATTCGGCAAGTCCATCACCGATTTTACTTGACCGCTGTGCATTCCTGCGTTACACTAGCCGTCTAGCCAACACTGAAAATACGGAGATTGAAATGCAACGACAATTTCTATTTTCCTCGTTCGGATTTACTTTGCTCGTCGTCCTGCTAGCGTGCGCGGGTTGTGCTTCCGCCTCACAATCCACGCCGACCGCCACCGCGACGCCCACGTGCGCGCCGCTCCCGATACCTACCGAGACCTCCATGCCAACCGCTACCGCGACGCCTGCCCCAACCGCCACCGCAACGTCTACCCCAACACCCACACCTGCGCCCTCCGACACGCCAACCGCTACCGCGACGCCCGTTCCCCCCACCGCCAGCGCGACGCCCACCCTCTTCCCTACCCCAACTTCTCCCCCACCCTTCGTGCCCATCCCCCCGCCCGGACGGGAGTTCGCCACGTTGGACGAATTCTGGGCCGGGGCCGCCGAGTGGCTGCTGGAGGAATTTGACGTTGGACTACCCGTGGGCGAATCGGACACGGTCCACCGGGGCGGTGGAGAGTTCTGGTCCTACTTGCACGCCAGCCACCAATCGGCGGGCGTGCTGGACAAGTGCGGCGCGCCGGCTCCCTTCCCTGGCTGCGTCACGCTGTGGAAGAGCCACGATGGCGGACGTCACTTTTCCCTCGAAAGTCCCCGCTGTCTCCTGCCTTGCCTTTCTTGCCCGTGCACGAATCAGGATCACACGCACCAGCAACAGTATCCTCGGGTTTTCTTCGACATGGACCGCGTCTATATGGTCTACGAGTGGGGGGCGGGCGTCTATATGCGCACCTCCACCGATGGCCTGAACTGGTCGGGCGAATCCCACGTGCCCGGTACCGGACAATGGAACGAGAGTCCAGAAAGGCCGTGCACGGAGGCGGAACGCATCGGCCAGCATCCCAACATCTATTCAGAAACGGAATACGGAAACTGTCTGGCGGGCGCGCCGCCGGGCATCTACGTCGAAGGCGATCTACTCTACGTCTTTGTCGGCCTGGGGCGCGACCCCGGCCACATGGGCTGTTACGTGGGCGACAAGTACGCCGGGGTCGAGGGATTGCGCCCGTGTGCGTCCAACCCGCTCTTTGGGGCGGAACTGGGATACGGGCCAGTGGACCTGCTGGGACCGGAGGCGAATCCTTACTTTGAGTTCCGCACCATCTCCTCGGCTGACGTGGTGCGGGTGGGCGACCGCTACTACATCGCCTACGAGGGCGTGCGTGGTCCCAGCAACCCCTCCGTCGTGGACGACCAGTTCGCGCTGGGATTTGCCCGCAGCGTGGGCCCTGCCATTGATGGGCCGTGGGAAAAGTATCCCGAAAACCCGGTGATCATGGATCTGGCGAACAACTGGGGTATTGGTCACGCCGATATCGTCATCGTCGACCCGGCGACGTATCTCTACACGGCTACCTCGCAAACCACGCGCGGGCGGTACGTGTTGGTGCGAAGGTGATATGGACGGCGAACGCTCAATGTTGAAATTGGGGCAAATTGGAGTAAAATAAAGGGACAGTTTCACCGGAAAGACTGTGGTAAGCGTTCAGCCATATCACCAAACACCGGAGCGAGCGCTGGTTGAGTAGCAGAGGCACACGCTTTTTGTGCCGAAGCGTATCGAAACCAAACAAGCGGGACCGTATGCACAACCCGCTTGGTCTCGATACGTCGCGGAGTTTACCCTGAGCCTGTCGAAGGGCTCCTACTCGACCGGCGCTAGAATCACCCCGCTGAACGCTTACAGACTGTGCATTCGAGATCCGCGCTAAAGCCAAGAGTGAAATCGAACGCCTGATTGATGCGTTCTTCCAGCAGGGTTTTCTCATAAAAAATCGACGCACTACGACTGATCGTTTCGAACATGCCAACAAATCAGGCCAATGGTGTATGCGGTAAATTCTGCATCATCTCGGATAGGCGACTTGAGTGAGCATAGATG
>DAOTUB010000263.1:0-5034 GCA_034437455.1 Anaerolineae bacterium
CTTCCATCCGCTGTTTTCCGAGCAAACAGGCTCATTTTGGACTCGGTTTGCTCTCTGACGAGGTGATTTACATACCAAAACATACTTGTTTTTGTATGCTGAAAATGAACTTTTACTGGATCTCTAATCCCACCAACTCGACGGCGTCAATCTCATTCCAGTTGCCACCCTCGCGCTGGTCGAGATGGATGCGCGCCCCTACTACCGGGAAGTCAATCTCGGTCACGAGGAAGGAAAAGAGGCGGGGGCACGCATCTGTGGACGTCGGTTCCCCTTCCCAGACTGTGTGATATTGGTCGGCCTCGTCTATGACCTCCACACGCGCGATGAAACCGGGCGAGTGTGTTTCGTAGATATTGATCCGGCGGGGAACGACGGGCAAGGGAAACCCAAGTTCCAGCCAGTCAACGCCGTCTGGCACCGAGGAGGCCCAGGCAGTCGGGGAGTCCCCACACTCAGGCGTGTCGGGCTCGCCGCTGGCCTGCCGGGCCGACCAGTCAGGACTGGAGCGCTCAGAGCTGGCCGTGGCAGCGAAGGCCCACTGATCGAGCCTGGGGATGAATCTCCCGTCACCGGCCACAACCTCCCAGGTCATTGGGCCATTGAGGGTCTGCTCGTACCGGACGTCAATGCCCACGTGGTCAGAGGTCTCTGCCTTCAGGTCGTAGGTGCCGAAGGGAATACCGGTCAGCGTGAAGCTCTCGTCGTCGGCGATGACGTTGCCTCCGAGCAGGTCATCGCCCCACTGGTCGCTGTAACTGGGGGCAAGGTAGACGTAGCAGATGTCAGCGCCGGAGTCGTTGGTGATCTCCAGCGTCGTAGCCTGCGCGGGCGTGGGTGCTGGGGTGGGCTGATCGCTAGAATACCTGTATTGATTTGCTGTACCAGCCGGAAAATCGAGACTCTCGATGAACGCCTCTATCGGCTCCACGATCAGCATACCATCGATGTAGGTGACTCCCCCACCATAACCCAGGTAAAACGTCTCGTCGCCAGCGTAGATAATCCTGTAGCTCTCCGTGCCGCCGCCAATCTCCAGCTCATCCGGTTCTATCCTCTTGATGGATGAGCAGTCAATGGCTTCGAGTTGTTCGAAGAATACTCCCACCTTTTGCTCATCGACGTCGATGACCCATTCCCCCTCATTGACCTCTGTATCTGCTGTTTTGCCGTTTCTGGTCAACGTCACTTTGTTCCTGGTGATGACAATCTTCTCGTATAATTGCAGTTCCGGCAGGATCGTCCCCGATTCCTCGGTGTACGAGACCTGAGAGATATCCTCCATGTAGCGTACTGTCGTCTTGCAGCCCGATGTGCAGAAGCAGAACAGCACAACCAGCACGAGAAACGGTTTGACTTTCACGTCACCTCCTGGCTTTCTCCCCCTGGCTCGTCGTGGAATTCAGCCTGAGCCTGCAGGAAATCAAACAGCTTATCCAAGCTGCCAAAGCCCTGGCGTTCGCCGGTGCCGGGGCTTTCCAGCGAGGCACGCCAAACCTGTTTTTCCCCGTTGCTGGTCTGCCACAAGCGCAGCAGATACGATAGATAACGTTGTTGTGATTTTGCCATAACCTCCTGCCTGTTGTCCTGTACGGGTGTCAGGTCAAAACACCGCGAGGACGATTGGCTTGATTCTAGCACTCGACCGTCAAAAAAACGTCAAAAATCTTGGCATAAATGGCCAATACGGGTATAATCTTCCTCGAACTATTCACTACCAGCTACAGAAAATGACTCGGCTATCTCTTTCGTTACTAGGCCCTTTCCAGGTAACACTGGATGGTGAACCCGTTACCGACTTTGCCACCGACAAGGCGCGGGCGCTGTTGGCCTACCTGGCCACCGAAGCGGAGCACCCGCATCGTCGGGAGGTTTTGGCCGGGCTACTGTGGCCCGACGAATCTGAGCGTAAGGCTCGTCAGAACCTGCGCCAGGCGCTCTCTCATCTGCGCCAGGCTATCGGTGACGAGGATGAATCTGCGCCGTTCCTGTTGATCAGCCGCCAGACGATCCAGTTCAACCTCGCCAGCGACCACTGGCTGGACGTTGCGGCGTTCACGGTTCTCGTCGAGACCTGCAAAGGACACCGGCATCGCCGTCTGGAAAACTGTCTTCCCTGTATGCGGCGGCTGGAGCAAATGATCGAGTTGTACCAGGGATGTTTTTTGGAGCAGTTTTTCCTGAGCGATAGCGGCGTCTTTGAGGAATGGGCACTGCTCAAACGGGAATGGCTTCACCGCGAGGCCGTCGAGGCCCTCTTCCACCTGGCCGGCTACCATGAGCGGCGCGGCGATTACGAACGGGCGCGTCACTTTGCCTGGCGCCAGGTGACGCTGGAACCCTGGCGCGAGGAGGCACACCGGCAATTGATGCGCCTGCTGGCGCTGGACGGGCAGCGCAGTGCGGCTCTGGCTCAATACGAAACATGCCGCCGGGTGCTGGCCGAGGAATTGAGCGTCGAGCCGACCGCCGATACAGTGGCGCTCTACCGACGGATCCGCGAGGAAAAGAGCTTTGGCCCCCCCGTTCCTCCGCACCACCTGCCGCCTGCCCCTACCCCCTTTGTGGGTCGAGAAAAGGAACTGGCGGAACTGGCCGATTATCTGGCAGATCCCGATTGCCGACTGCTGACCCTCGTCGGCCCCGGAGGCATCGGCAAGACCCGTCTGGCGTTGCGGGCGGCGGCGGACCAGAGGGGAATGTTTGCCCACGGCGTTCACTGCGTGTTCCTCGCTTCCCTCAGTTCGCCCGAACACCTCGTCCCCACGATAGCAAGCGCCCTCAAAATCCCCCCTTACAACGACCGGGACCTAAAAAAACAACTCCTCGATTACTTGCGCGAGAAGGAGGTGCTTCTCGTGCTGGACAACATGGAGCACGTCTTGGACGGAAGCGAGTTGTTGATCGAGCTGCTGCGGCACGCGCCAGATTTGGTGCTGCTGGTCACTTCGCGGGAACGGCTGAATCTGCGGGAGGAATGGGTTTACGAGCTTAAGGGACTAACCTACCCCAAAGGCGGGAAAGTTGACGGCGGCGAGTCCTACAGCGCGGTTGCCTTGTTCCAACAGCATGCTCGCCGGGCAGCTCGGGGCTTTGTGCTCGAACAAGCAGAGATGGCCTATGTAGTTCGTATCTGCCAGTTGGTAGAGGGGATGCCCTTGGGCGTCGAGTTGGCTGCGGCATGGCTATCTGTGCATTCCTGTGAAGAAATTGCCCGGCAGATCGAACACAATCTCGATATTCTGACAACCCGCCTGCGCAACGTGCCCGAACGGCACCGGAGCATTCGGGCGACGTTCGAGCATTCATGGCAACTCCTCTCAGAGGCGGAAAAGGAACTTTGCGCTCGACTAGCTGTCTTCCAGGGAGGCTTTCGGCAGGATGCAGCCGTCGCGGTAGCTGGAGCTACTCCGCTCACACTGTCGGCCCTGCTGGACAAATCCTTGATTCGCCATATCCTGCCCGACCGGTACGATATGCACGAATTAGTCAGGCAATATACGGCGGAAAAACTTGAGGCCAACCCACAGAAACTCGAAGAAACAGAAATGCAGCACGCTCGTTATTTTGCCACGTTCCTGGAGCAACAGGAGAAGCATCTGAAAGGTGCCAAGCAAAAGCAAGCTCTTACAGAGATCGTCTCAGAGATCGAAAATGCACGTCAGGCCTGGCGATTGGCCGTGTCGCGCGGTTGGACCCTTGGAATCGAGCAAAGCCTGGAAAGCCTGTACCATTTCTTCAACATCCAGGGGCGATTTCAGGAGGGCATTGAACTTTTTGCCCAGGCGATAGAGCGATGGAGCAAAGACGCCCATCAGGCGCGTATCGTTGGTAAGGTCCTGTCCCGCCAGGGAGCACTTTGTCGTCCCCTGGGGCGTTATCAGCGGGCCAGAGCCTGCCTGGAGCAGAGTCTGGCGATTTTCAAGCGCCTGAACATACCAGCCGAGCAAATCTTTTGCCTGGTCACCCTGGCCAGTGTGGCCCGCAATCAAGGCAAAGGTGAAGAGTCAGAGCAACTGGCTCGAGAAAGCCTCGCTCTGTCCAGACAAATTGGGGATCGCTGGGGTGAAACCACCGCACTCGCTGCGCTCGGTTTGATTCTTCGATATCGTGGGGATATGACCCAGGCGAAAGCGCTGCTCGAAGAGAGCCTGGTGCTCGGTCGCGAAAGCGGCAATCAACGCCTCGTCATATCTTCTCTCAACACATTGGGCGATCTTGCCTGCCATCGAGGAGACTATGCCAAGGCGCAAGTCGTGTTCGAAGAGTGCATCGCACTGAGCCAAGAACTCGACGATCAATACCATATCGCGATGCATTTGAATAATCTGGGCACTGTGCTACACACCCTTGAAAAGTACACAGAAGCCCAATTGTACTACCGGGAGAGTCTGGAAATTTGTCGCGAGATCGGCGATCAGAGCGGGCGAGCCATCGCGCTCAGCAATCTGGGCGAAGTGGCTCACGTGCTCGGTTCAGACCACGACGCATTAGAATATTATCAAAAGGCGCTGTCCATCGGGCGCGACATTCAGGATCAGTGGACGATTCTGGCCTGTTTGAACAATCTGGGGGAGATTGCCTGTGCTCTGGAGGATGACCCAGGGGCCAAGTCTTATTTTGCCGAGGCGCTGGAGATTGCCACGCAAACTCAGCTAGTGACGATGCTGTTGAAAATCTTGGTCAATCTAGCCGTCTTTTTTGCCAAACAAGGCCAGACAGACCAGGCGGCGGCGTTGCTTGGGCTAACGCGCGACCACCCCGCCAGCGAGCAATCAACCCAGGAGAAGGCCGAGCATCTATTGGACGAACTGGATCTCGCCCCGCCAGATAGCGCTCCGGATTGTTTGGACGGAATGGTTGCCGAGATACTGGAAAAACTCGCTTCTTGATCCTCGTACAAATCCCTAGCAGGCTGTCGGAGAGGGTTTGTTTTTGGCAGGAAACGTCCCTTCAGGCGCAGTTTTTTGGCCTACATTGAGGCTTCATGCCCCATTTTTGCCTCGAAAACGTCGAGATTTAGGGGCAGCCTTT
>DAOTUB010000264.1:0-2629 GCA_034437455.1 Anaerolineae bacterium
TGGGGAACCGCGCCACCTGCACTTGCACAAGAAATTGGCGCAGGAAGCGGGCCTGCGACCAGAAAACATTTTCGTACTCAAGGAAGGTGTGCCCTGGTTGAGCGATGGACAGCAGGCCTGGACAGAGAAGGCCTTGAAACTGGACGACGTGTGGGTCGATGGGCGCCTGGTCGGTGAGATCGGCGAGATTGTCATGCGCGACCGCCATCGCCTCTCCCAGGACGGCTTTATCGTGGCCCTCATTCCCGTGAACAAAAAGCGGCAATTGGTCGGCGAGCCGCAGATCGTCAGCCGTGGGTTCGTGTATCTGAACGATGCCGAGGACCTGTTGGCGGCCTGTCGGGCAGAGATCAAGCGGCAGTACAAGCGTGGCAACGACAACCTGCGTCGTGCGTTGGAGCAGTTCTTTTACCGCGAGACGCGCTCTCGCCCGGTGGTGCTGCCCCGCTTTATTCAGGTCTGAGCTTACTCCTCCCCCAGCGGGGGAGGCTGGGAGGGGGAGAGATTTCTCGCCCTGCAATCCTTCATTCCGAGCGACTGGGAGTCGAGGAATCCCTTGGCGCTCCGCTCGTATTGGATGGTGGATATGTGAGTGTGAAAGCCCGTCGCATGCGACGGGCTTTTTAGTAAAGGAAAAGTCGGAATTGTCCCCGTTGTGGGAGAGCTAGGGGGATTCGAGCGTGTCGATCCAGTGCACGGGCGCGATATCCGTCAAGACAAGTGAGGATGATTGCCAGCTAGTGGCCGAGCCGGCAAGTGGGCTAAATGCGATAACCCTGCACCTGCTCTTTTTAGCTATTGAAAAGGGGAAAAAGTGTGATATAGTATACCATACTTCACAAGCGGGCGGGTTGGGGCATCCAAAAACAACGAAAGACAATCTATGAGCGTGGTCATTGTAGTAAAGGTGAGCGAGGGTCTGGTCCTTGGAGCCGATAGTGCTGCAACGATTCAAGGACGGGTTGAAAGTCCCGAGGGTGTTCGAGAGGGTGTGCTAAAGACCTTTTTTAATGCCAGAAAACTATTACAAATTGGCGATTTCCCTATTGGCGTGCTGACCTGGGGAAAGGCTTTTATCGGGTCGCGTACAATTGAGAGCTTGATCCGTGAATGGGAATACAAAAACAACTGGCAGTCCGAAAAAGAATATTCTGAACATCATGATGGACAAAAGTTCAAAGTAAAAACGTGCGCCGAAAAATTGTGCAGATATCTAGCCGGATTATATGCTGAAGAATTTGGAGAAGCGACTAATAACGACTGTCCCATAATAGGGTTTATCGTCGCGGGTTACTCGCAAGAAGAGTTTTTCCCGGAAATCTGGCGTTTCGTCTTTCCAGTCGATAACGGCGGTCAGATACATAATCAACGACCCGATCGGGATGGGAAACCAGACTTTGGCGCACACTGGTTTGGTCTGACAGATGCTATAGTAAGGTTACATTTCGGTCGAGATGTACGGGCAGTCAATGCCATTTCCGAAAAGTTCAAGATACCCAGGAAAGAAATCGAAAAGACGCTACAACCATTCGAATATAGAATTCCTTTTGCCGTAATGCCGTTACAAGACGCGATAGAGTACGCCAGTTATATGCTAAACGTAGCGATAGGCCGATACCGGTTTGTCATTGGTCCAGAACAATGTGGCGGGCAAATAGAGATCGCAGCCATCACACAAAAAAACTTTGACTGGATCTCACGCAAAACGTGGTCCCTGGGAGAGAACAAGGAGTAGAAAAATGCCGCAGTTACAACCAGAATGCATAGGTTTTATATTTGGCCCCTGGTCTCAAACGACAGGCCAATGGCCCCTGACCCGTTTGCAAGGCGAGGTACAAGTGACCATCGAATGCGGAAGCAACAGCGCTGATAGTCCGTCAATTGTCTCATCCAGACAAGAACAACGGGATGACCTCATCAAAGAGATTATGGTCGAATACAAAGGGGCCTGGGAGAGGTTAGCTGCTCTTTGAATTACCCTACCATCAGAGATATCATCAAGATCAACCAGATTCACATTCGGACAAGTGGAGGATATTGGGTTGATCCCTTTAACTTGAAAGAACGGGGTACCCTTGAGTTGGTGCTGGACGAAATCCAGCACCAACTTTTTGATACTGACCTCTATCCAAGTTTGGCTGAAAAGGCCGCCAAACTGAGTTGGACTATTATAGCTGGACACATTTTCTGGGATGGCAACAAGCGCACCGGGATGGCTACTCTGAGTTTTTTTGTGCGTTTGAACGGTTACGATCTAGACATCACGGATGACG
Organism: Anaerolineae bacterium; assembly: GCA_034437455.1. Lineage (GTDB taxonomy): Bacteria > Chloroflexota > Anaerolineae > B4-G1 > B4-G1 > DAOTUB01. The sequence continues at coordinate 2,274 of DAOTUB010000264.1, forward strand.
AAATAGTAGAGGTCGCTTGCGTGGTTGCGGGTGGAAATCCTGAAAAGAGACTCTCCTTGGCAGAATTCACGGAATGGACGAGTGCTAAACTTTTCATCCAAAGCTCGAAATAGGCGAGCTAATCTTTAATTGGCTCGCCTGTTTTTGTTCTGCTGCAGAGGGATCGTTAGATCCACAGCCGCGCGCTCGGCTCGGGCGGTCTGGACCAGGTCCGTGTCCAAGACGCCATATTGCGCGGCAAAGGCTTCTCGCAAACGGCGTGCTTTTTCCAAAGCGGTGGCGCTCACTTTGCTTTTCTGCTTTGCTGCGCTACATTCGAGCGTTTTGTTGGTTGGCCGGATCGTGATTTGGCGATG
>DAOTUB010000265.1:0-6717 GCA_034437455.1 Anaerolineae bacterium
GTAGCCGCGCTTTCCATAGCGCGCAGGCCCGCGAGGTATGGAAACCTCGGCTACATAGCCCCGTTTTATTGAAAAGATACAGTCTGGAGAAAAAAGAAACCTGTCCCCCAGAGTTCTGAATTATACCCCCTGAGCTTCCTGGCTTGACACTCTCCCCGCTCGTGCTATGATAGGGGGGTGTTTGAAAACTGAGGGCGGGAGGTGGAGCGTGAGCGATCCAGAGGTCCAGGACTACCGGTTCGGCGAGATGACGGTGGATGGAGAGCGGCACTCGAAGGATCTGATCTTGCTGCCGGATCGGGTGATAGCGAATTGGTGGCGAGAGCAAGGACACCGATTGGATGATCGAGATTTGCAGGAGGTACTCGACGCTGCCCCCGAGGTACTGGTGGTGGGTACCGGCGCTCATGGAAGGATGGATGTACCGGAAAAGACCTGCCGGGCGATCGAGGAAGCGAACATTGAACTGCGAATCGCTCAGACAGGAGATGCCTGGCAGATCTATAATGACTTGCAAGAGCAGCGGCGGACAGCCGGTGCATTCCATCTGACGTGCTGACCGAGGGATGAGATGAAAACAGTCTGGAATCGCTTGGCCCCGATCGCCTTATTGCTGACAATCATCCTCCCCAATCTCGGTCCGCCTCCAACGGCTATCGCGGGAGGCATCCCCGACTATCGCTTTGGCGTCGTCGAGTCCTATGCCAACCCCGCCGCCGCCTCTGCCCTGGGCGCAGGCTGGACCCGCGTCACCTTCGAGTGGAACCGCATCCAGACGAACAGCCCCGACGAGTGGAACGTCACCCCTATATCTGACCCGATGCTGGATAACGAGCTGGCGCAAGGCCGCCAGGTCGTCGGGCTGCTGATCACCACGCCCGGCTGGGCCACCGATACCGAGATCGGCCCCGGCGTCCCCAAGGGGCTGTACCTTCCCACCGACGATCCCAACAACCTCTGGGCCAACTTTGTGCGCGCCATGGTCTCCCGCTACGTGGGCCGCATCGACCACTGGACGATCTGGAACGAGCCCGAGATCCCCCCCGGTTCGCCGGACATGACCTGGGGCAGCTCCATTGAAGACTTTATTCAGCTATTGCGCGTCGCTTACTCCGTCGCCAACGAGGTCAATCCCAACGCCGTCATTCATTTGCCCGCCGTGACCCACTGGCACAACGAGCACTGGTTCGGCAAGTTCCTCGAGACGCTCGTCGCCACCCCCGGCGCTGCGGCCAACGGGTATTATTTCGACGTGGCCACGCTCCATCTCTACCACGATCCGGAAAACATCTATGATATCATGACTCACTATTACGGCATGCTGCGTGGCCGGGGCATCTACAAGCCGTTCTGGATTGCAGAGACCAACGCCTACCTCTCGAGCATCTCGGAGGACGAGCAGGCCGCCTTTATCATCAAGGCGTTTAGCCTGGAGATCGCCGCCGGCGCAGAGCGCATCGCCGTCTACAAACTGGCCGACACGGCAACCGATCAGGGTGCCGATCCCGAACCGTTCGGGTTGGTGCGGATGGATGGCAGCCGTCGTTCCGCTTTCACCGCCTACCAGGTCGCGACGAACTATTTTGCCGGTTTCCGGAGCGGTAGCTGGGATCGCCGAGACGACATCTCGGTCGTGACGATCGACCAGGGGGCGCGGACGACGACCGTCCTCTGGACGCGCACGGCTGAACCCCAGACCGCCATGATCGCGGCGAGAAAGACACAAGCGTTGCTGGTGGACATGTTCGGCGCGGCCTACCACGTCTATCCTGAACGCGGGTATTACTACGTGGATCTGCCCGGTGCCAATTGCACTCAGGGTTGCCAGATGGGTGGCGCACCGATGATCTTGGTCGAGGAAGCGCCCTTGAATGCCAACACCGCCCGTCCGTTCCCTTCGCCGACCCCGCCCGACCCAGATGCAACGCCCACTCCCACGCCCACTTCGACCCCTACCGAAACTCCCACGCCAACCGTCACACCGACGCCAACTCCTACTGCGAGTCCTACGCCCACCGCCACGCCAACCCCAACGCCGACGTCCACACCAACGGTCACGCCGACCCCGACGGCGACCCCTACCGCCACGCTCGTCCCGATCCAGATGTCCAGCATTCCATCCGGCCGTCCTGGGTTCCTCGTCGGTGTGCTGGCCATCGCGCTGGGCGGCACTGCTCTCGCTGTAGAGTGGGGAACTCGACGCCCGCCAACGCCAGCGCCCCGGCGCGTCCGTCCCCGGTTGCTCCCACAATTGGATTGGCGCAGACCGATTCGACAACTGGGCCAGGCAGCGACGGATGTACGGGCACGCTGGTTGGTGCTGAGATATGCGAGAGGCTTTGTATACCTGGTGGTCCTGGTGATGGGGATAACGCTCGTCGCGCGAGAATCTCTTTCGTCGGTGACCGTCTCGCGCGCCAATTCCCACTCTTTCACGCCCACTGCCACCGCCACGGTTACTGCGACGCCGCAGGTCGGCGCCCAAGATTCCCCGTGAGCGCCATTCGATGAGGAGAAAGCAGATGACCGAACCAAAGACGGCGCCTTACGGCTCCTGGAAATCGCCAGTTACTTCGGATTTGATCGTCGCCGACATGGTCATGCTTGGGCAGACCGCACTGGACGGCGAGAACGTCCATTGGACCGAGGTGCGGCCCATCGAGGGCGGTCGGTACGTCATCGTGCGGCGCGCGCCAGATGGGCGGACGACGGACATCACGCCTCCGCCCTTTAACGCTCGGACGCAGGTGCACGAGTATGGCGGGGGCGCTTACCTCATCGCCGACGGCACGGTCTATTTTTCGAACTGGGACGATCAGCGGCTCTATCGCCAGGATCCCGGCGAATCCCCGCGCCCGATCACGCCCGACGTCGCCTGGCGCTACGCCGACGCCGTCCTGGATCGCCGCCACGACCGGCTCATCTGCGTGCGCGAGGACCATACTGATCCCGAACATGAAGCGACCAATGCACTGGTCAGCGTCGATCTCGAAGGCGACGGGAAAGTGCGAGTGCTCGTCTCTGGCAACGACTTTTACGCCGCGCCGCGCCTCAGCCCCGATGGCTCTCGCCTGGCCTGGCTCACCTGGAATCATCCGAACATGCCCTGGAACGGGACGGAACTGTGGGTCGGCGAAATCGAGGCGGACGGCTCCGTGGTCCGCGCTCAACTCGTCACGGGCGGTGAGAACGAATCGATCTTTCAGCCGGAATGGTCGCCCGATGGCGTGCTGACCTTTGTCTCTGACCGGACGGGATGGTGGAACCTGTATCGCTGGCGCGATGGGCGCGTCGAACCGCTCGTCGAGATGGAGGCCGAGTTCGGAGCGCCCCAGTGGGTTTTCGGGATGTCCCTCTATGCGTACGAGTCGGCCGAGCGCATCATCTGCGCCTATACTCAGCATGGAGACTGGCACCTGGCGAGCCTCGACGTGGCATCGCGCAAGCTCACGCCCATCGAAACCCCCTATTCGGATATCGCCCAGCTCCGAGCGTCGCCGGGCCGTGTCCTGTTCCTGGGAGGTTCTCCGACTGAACCGGAATCGGTCGTTCAACTTGATCTCGCCACGGGACAGTTCGAGATGCTGCGCCGCTCAAGCGCGACTGTGATTGAACCAGGCTATCTTTCAATTCCCCAGACAATCGAGTTTCCTACAGAGAACGGGTTGACTTCTCATGCTTTCTTCTACCCACCGACGAACCGCGATTACGTCGCCCCGGACGGCGAGCGCCCCCCGCTCATCGTCATCAGTCACGGCGGACCCACAGGGGCGACCTCCAGCCGGCTCACTCTGACGGTCCAGTATTGGACCAGCCGTGGCTTTGCCGTCCTCGACGTGAACTATGGCGGGAGCGCGGGCTATGGCCGGTCGTATCGCCAGCGGCTCGAGGGCCAGTGGGGTGTCGTGGACGTGGACGACTGCGTCAACGGCGCGCGCTACCTCGTCGAGCGCAGCGAGGTGGACGGCGACCGGCTGATCATTCGCGGCGGGAGCGCCGGCGGTTACACGACGCTCTGCGCCCTCACCTTCCGCGATGCGTTCAAGGCCGGCGCGAGCCATTATGGAATCAGCGACCTGGAGGTGTTTGTCGAGGATACCCACAAGTTCGAGTCGCGCTACCTGGACCGGCTGATCGGCCCCTATCCCGAGCGCAAGGATCTCTACCGGGAGCGCTCGGCGATCCGTTTTACCGACCAACTCTCGTGCCCGGTGATCTTTTTCCAGGGGCTTGAGGACAAGGTCGTCCCCCCCAACCAGGCCGAGTTGATGGTCGAGGCGCTGCGGGCGAAGGGATTGCCCGTCGCCTATGTCCCGTTCGAGGGTGAGCAGCACGGCTTTCGCCGCGCCGAGAACATCAAGCGATCCTTCGATGGCGAGCTTTATTTCTACTCGCGGGTGTTTGGCTTTGAACTGGCAGAGCCGGTGGAGCCGGTGCTGATCGAGAATTTGTAGGGCGACGGCTTTCGATCTATGCAATCAGAAACAATTTGTCAGATTGTCCGGTTACGTCACGACAATGCCCACCTGCTTGAAGAACTCGACACACTTCATCGGGCCTTTTTCCAGGGTTCCAGCGTGCCGCCAGAGCAATTTATGGATTTCGTCGCCAAGCGATTGGGGGATGAGACAATGCTGTTGATCCTTGGTCTGGTCGAGAACACCCCTATCGGTTATGGTCTGGCCTTTGACGTCGCCGAGCATCCTTTTATGCCGGAATGGCAACGGTCGGGATACATCACTCAGTTGTACGTGGATCCCGAACATCGTCGGCAAGGCATCGGTCGAGAATTGGTTAAATTTATGTTTGACTGGTTGGCTTCCAGGGGCGTCGCAAATGTACTGCTCAACGTTGTAGCAGGCGAATCAACGGCGGATCAGTTCTGGCGGGCGCAGGGCTTTACACCTCGTCGGACTCGGATGGGGAGAGTGGTGTCATGCGCGTAGCTTTGGTGAACACGAACCGCATACAACCCCCGATAGCGCCCATTGGCCTGGAATACGTGGCCGAGGCGCTGAACGGAGCCGGGCACGGCGTCGAGATACTCGACCTGTGTTGGGCAAATGACGTAGATGGCGCCATCGCCAGTTTTTTCGATGGAGCCCGCTTTGATCTGCTCGGCGTCACGCTGCGCAACACGGACGATTCCGCCTTTACGAGCCGCGAGTCGTTCATCGGCCCGCTCGCCGCTGTGGTGAGCACGCTCCGCAAGCAGACGGACGGCCTGATCGTGCTCGGCGGCGTGGGGTTCTCCATCATGCCCGCTGGTGCTGGAGCTTTGCGAGGCTGACGTCGGGGTGTGGGGAGATGGAGAGTTTACCTTCAGGTACGGAGTGAAGACGGCAGCATACTGGCTTTGATCCGCTTCGCTCAGCATCCGATGGATGCGCTGCAACACCTCGACCAGCAATTGCAATCTCGTCATCTCCCGGATATTGCTGGCGATCTGCGTGCTATCCATCCTGAGCCGGTTCGTCTTCAATTCGTAGGCCTAGATTTGCTCGTCCGCGATGTGCTCCAGAGCCTGGGCGTACAGGTTCTCGCCTGTCTCCTGCATATGCCGCGCTACCCGTCGCCGAAAGTTGTACATCGTGCGCAACTCGAAATGATCTTCTCCCAGGTTCCGAATCCCAAGTGCATAGCGCACCTGGAGGTCGAAACAGAAGTGATGGTACATCTCTTCGTCACTCCAACCGAACGCCGACTTGAGCCAATCCAGGCCTGTCAGTATGTTGATGGGAATGTTCGGTCGCGAGGGTTCATCCGAGTAGAGCACGGCGAACGGTTCCTCGTCGATGCGCACGAAAACATCGCGATAGAATGTCCCTGCCCAAGATTCTTCCAACTGCATGCGCAGCTTTTCAGGCAGCGCGTTGAGGTCGCTGAACAGCGGCTTCTGAAGATGTCGTGTGTTTTCTCGATACATGGGCTACTCCAGTCTCATCGGGGTTTGCCCCATCATACTATATGTGCATGAAATTGAGAAGTGTGCCCCTTTTTTCAGGCGAGTCTTGTACTGTTTGACAAAACGACTCACTGAAGTGTCGTCCTTCCGCTCTCCTGGCAAGATCGTAGCATTGATGTTAGTTATCGTTCGATTCCCTTCACGTGTCACCAAGCCAACTACATAGGTCTGGAAATGGTATCGTTGTGGTTTACTCAGAATCTCATCGTAGCTGGACAGATACTCAGCCAAAGGAGTTAAGTTATATCAGCAGGGTGTGTTTCATCTCAGTTGGGATTTGGATCGTAGTAGGCGATTTATCGCCGCAACAGCGCGCTGAAGCGCATACTACGAACATCTCTCAACTCATTTGAAACGCACCCATATCAGCACCTGCGTCTGGTCAAAGCTATGAGTCATAATTGGAATTGCTGATTTCTCAACCATCAACTGAGATGGAAACCTCTCACTACTTGCCACATCTCGCCTCCTTGGGGCTGAATTTCCCTCAATGTCCCAACGATGAATGATTTCCCCAAAGGACCATTTGCCTCAATTTCCAAATCGGAGTACAATTGCAAAAGTCGGCTTAGTTCAACACGGATTATGTGGCGGCTGCGCGCCACATGAATCCTTATCGTTAAATTTACTACCCGACATAATGGGCCTCGAACCCAAACGCCGATCAACATACACTGACAGTACCTTGCCAATTGAAGAAACTTGCGGCATACTTTGGTTATCTCGACATCTTGGAGGTACGATGACAAACC